>JASBTS010000081.1 GCA_030148305.1 Allomuricauda sp.
GTGGGGTATCATATTCTTGGTCCATACCCATTGTAATAGAAGTTACAGCCGTATTACTGGTAGTATATTCCACTTCACCTTTATTGAGATAAGTCAGTAATTTGAACAATAGTTCATCTTCATTATAGTAATCATCCAAATAGCCTTTGGTAAGGGCGTCCGGGTTCATTTTGATCCAATACAACATGGGTTTCATGTATTGGGTAATGTCATTTCCCCCCAAGCCATTATCATCAACCGTATACGCTTCAAAGTTGTTGTTCCCCAAAATCTTCACATAGAAATTGTCCGCAGAATAGCTTGAACCTTCAGGACCGCGAACAATAATGGCATCACTGCCGTTCAAGTATTGATCCTGAGTGCCATCGGCTTTGGTGAAGTTTTCATATTTGCATAAAAAACTGGCCAACTTGTCTGCTCCGTTCGCATAATATTTAACCCGAACGATGGCTTGATCTTGTTCGTAGAAGATGACGAGTGCAGTATATTTTACTTCACCACTGATCCAGCTTGTTTCATAATATTCTTGTGCCTTTACGAGCAAGGAGCTTCCTAAGAAAACGAAAAGTAAAATGAAATTTTTCATAATCGGGGTACTTGTTTGGTTGTTTGGTCTTCAAAATTGATGCATTGATTGGGCTTGGCCAAAAAAATGGGGCGTATGGTCAAATATAGTAAGCGTATGTACTTTTTTGAGCTATGGAGGGATCCTATCAGCATGTTTTTGTATTCATTATGCATCTATTGTTTTCAGTTCAAGATGACAATTATCATACTTTACCATAGGTAATCAGGGTAACTTCATAGGTGGATTATAAAACTGCAGCGAAGATGAAAAATGATGTTCCTGTTTCCGAGATCATGACCAAAAAATTGGTCACTTTAAAGACCACCGATGACTTGGTCACGGCGGAGCGGTTGTTCAAAAAGCATCACATAAGGCACATTCCCGTTGTTAAAGGAGATTCCATCAAAGGGATGTTGAGTTATACCGATCTTTTGAGGATCAGCTTTGCGGATGCGATTGATGAGCATGAGGAATATGTGGACACCATTGTTTACAACATGTTTTCAATTCCACAGGTAATGGCCAATGATGTAGTGAGCGTATCTTCGGATACCACCATTAAAGATGTGGCCAAATTGTTGGCCACAAAGGAATTTCATGCATTGCCTATTGTGGATGATGGAAAACTGGTAGGTATCGTGACCACAACGGATCTGATCAAATATCTTTTGAAATTGTACAAATAGGTCGTACGATCCCCATGGGTTCGAGGGATTTTCAGCCAGAACATTTTAAAAGGATTAAATTTTGAACGGAACAGTTCGATTGTTATTCCTCTTCGCTGCTATCTTCATCTTCGGCTTCTTTGTTCAACTTATGCTCAAGGATATTCAGTTTTTTCAACTTTTCCTTCCAGGTCTGTAACGCCTCTTTTTGTTTGTCGATGTTCTTGACTACCTCTTTTACCAAAGGATTGTCCTCGGAATCCCCAGAGAAAAATTGTAGGTTGTTCTCCAATTGCCGGATTTCGGATTTGCTCTCATCAATTTTACGTTTGATGAAGACCCTTTCATTCCCAATCGCGTAGTTATCCTCTGTTTTGGCCAACTCCTGTACTTTGTTGCCGTATTTGAGCAGTTCAGATTCGTGCCTGCCGATCCCAAGTTTTTTAAGGAGGGCATCCACAATTTTATTGAACTTTCCGTTGATGTGCTTTTTGTTGTATGGAATTCTGCCGTATTGCTTCCATTCAGCCAAAAATTCTTTAATGGCTTCTAGGTCTTTCTTCTTGTCCCCACTTAACTGAAACTCTTTCAGTCGCTCCAAGCAGGCATTTTTCTTGTCGAAGTTTTCGTACTCCTCCTTTTGGGCATCGTTCTTGTCGGAATGCAAACGATCAAAATAATGGTTACAGGCCTCCTTGAATTCGTTCCAAATCTTGTCGGAATATTTTCGGGGAACATGGCCAATTTTTTTCCATTCGTTTTGGATGCGTTTCATTTCTGGCGTGGCCATTGAATAGTCGTCACTGTCCTTAAGCGCAAGGGCGCGGTCCAACAATTCCTTTTTCTTTTCAAGATTGGTCTGTTGATCCTTTTTCTGTCCTTTGTAGAAGGAGTTTTTACTTCTGTTGAATTTACGAACGACTTCTTTAAATTGGCCCCAGGTTTCCTCGTTTACTTTTTGTGGAACTTTTCCAGCCTTGAAAAAAGCTTCCCTTAGTTCTTCAACATCTTTGATTTGCTTTTGTATGCCCCGATGATTTTCCGCTACATTTTCAGCGATGTTGGCAATATTGGCAATGATTTCCTGTTTCTTCTCTAGGTTCTTTTCAAAATCCTTTTCCAATTCCATAAAATGCTCCTGCCTGCGTTGGTGCATGGCCTTGGTGGCATTGCTGAATCGTTCCCAGATTTCTTCCCGGTGTTCTTTATCAACAGGTCCAATATCCTCTTTCCAGATTTTGTGCAGGGTTTGCAGTTCACGGAACGCTTTGCTCAAATCCGGTTCATCTGCCAAGGCTTCGGCTCGTTCCACCAATTTTTGTTTTTCTTCCAGATTGTGTTTGAAATCGAGGTCACGTAGCTCCCGGTTCAAATGGAGAAAATCATAGAAGATTTCCATGTGGTGGTGATAGGTGCGCCAAACATCATTATAGTTGGTGCGGGGAATGGGCCCTGCACTTTTCCAACGTTCCTGAAGATCCTTAAAATTGTTGTAGGTGGTGTTGATGTCCTCTTCAACATCGATGAGTCCCTTCAACTCCTCAATGATCTGCAACCTGTTGTGCAGATTGTTCTTGAGGTTTTGTTCCAATTGTTTGTAGTAGTGGTCACGTTTTTCGCGGTATTCTGAGTACACTTCATTGAACTGTCGTTTGGCAACCGAGTTGTATCTGAAATCGATTTCGTTACCACCGTTAGAAACAAATTCTTCTTTTTTGTGTTCGATAAACTCTTGGAACTTTTGATCGAACTCATATTTTATGGCACTGACGTGTCTGCCAATGGCCTGTACTTTTTCATTTTTGACCAACCGCTGAAGTTCCCCGACCAAATTTTCCAGTGGTAAGGAGTGATAGTCCAGCATGGGGATATAATGCCGTTTTTCGTTCTCGGTATCCTCAGCATCCTCCGCGTTGGACTCGTCTATTTCATCAATGGCATCGTTGGATCCATTGACTGGTTCGGAGGCAGCTTCAGATTTGGTTTCCTCACTTAGGGTAGTCTCTGGTGTTGTATTTTCCGTTTGATCAGGCAAAGCATCTTCGGACACAATTGGTTCGGAATTGGGGCTTTCCTCCAAATGTGTGTTTAAGTTGTCCGATGTCTGCTCCTTCCCACCTTCAGCTTGCTGAAGTTTGCGTTCATTTTCCTGCATTAGTAGTCTCTTTTC
>JASBTS010000085.1 GCA_030148305.1 Allomuricauda sp.
GGGGAGAGCCTATCAACATCAGCAATATAGAACGCAAAGTTAAAGAGGGGTTTGATGATGTTGCCGACAAGGTAAAAAGTGTTGACTATGAAAAAATGGGCAACAAGGTCAAAAGCAGCTCCAAGACCTTTTTTGATACTATCGGAGACATTATCCTGTTCCTGTTCAAAGTATTCGGTAAGTTCATCGGCATCTTATTGATCATCATCGGCGCGGCTACTTTGATCGGTCTGTTCTTCGGACTTTTCACCGTGGGCATGTTCGATGCGGTACATTTTCCGGGAGTGGATTTTTATGAGATCGTGAACACCACCGGTGCACCGGTTTGGTTGGTATCCATCTTGTTGTTCTTTGCTGTAGGGATACCATTCTTCTTTATCCTGTATCTTGGTTTGAAGATATTGGTGACCAACTTGAAGTCTATCGGAAACATTGCCAAATTCTCCCTTTTGGGCCTTTGGTTGATATCCATTGGAGTTTTGATTGCCCTTGGCATCCGTCAAGCTGCTGAATTTTCCAATACCGGAAGTGTGCATGAACGTAACCAATTGGCCATGGAAAATGTATCCGACACATTGGTCATCAAAATGAAGAACCCAGGTTATGAGTACACAAGGGATGATGTACACTTCCGTCGTATGTCATTCGCCTACGATCAAAATGATAAGAGGATACTCATTTCGGATGACGTGGAAATCCGTGTAAAAAAATCCGAGGATAACTTGGTGAACATCACCGTTCGCAAAGATGCCGACGGTAGTTCCTCTTTAGCAGCGCGAGACAGGGCCAAAAACATTGAATTTGGTTACGAACTGATTGGCAATCAAATCATTTTGGATGAATATTTGACTACGGACACCTCCAATAAGGCCAGAAACCAAGAAGTTTCCGTTACGATCCATGTTCCCGAAGGTATGATGATCCGTTTTGAACCATCAACCAAGTACCATATTGCCAGGGGCATAGAAAACGATAGGGATTATTACAGAAGTGGCATTGTTGGCTTTCTGTGGAAGATGGACAATGATGGTGAATTGAAATGTCAGGACTGTCCTGAGGTAGATGAAAATGATGAAGAAAATGGCAATAACAAAATCATCATCAATGAGGATGGCATTGATATCGACATAAAGGATAACAGCGATTCCTTTCAGATGAAGATCGATGAGGATGGTATTAAAATGAAGGCAGGACAGAAAAACAACAATTGAGTGACTGTTTTCGACAGTTGGGTCAAATAAACTTTATCTAGCAACCATATAAAAGGACATTTACACTGAATAATTTCAGTATAGAACAAAACAATTTTCAAAATCAATCAATAAAACATGCCCGGGTTAACTGGGCATAAAAAAACAACAATCATGACAACACTAGCAAGATTAGCAATCGCAGTACTTCTTTCGTTGTTTGCATCGTCCTGTATGATGGATGTGAACTTCGGACACGGCAAGACCGGAAACGGCCAGGTCGTAGAGGAAACCCGTAACATTCCAGAGGAATTCACTGAAATTTTGGCCTCGGAAGGCATTGATGTATTTGTAACCCAGGATTCTGAGTTCAAAATCAAAGTAGAAGGTGATGAAAACATCATCGATTTGATCGGAACCGATGTTAGGGATGGTAAATTAAAGATCCACGCCATTGAAAACATTGGCAGGGCCACAAAGAATGTTTATGTCTCCCTTCCCAGAATCACTGCTCTGAAAAGCTCAAGTGGTGCGGACCTGATCGTCCAAAATGTTGTTGAGGCTGAAAGCATTGAATTGGATGCCAGCAGTGGCTCTGACCTCACTGTGGAACTTTCTGCAACCGAAGTGACCGCTGATGCGAGCAGCGGTGCCGATATAAAGGTTTCTGGTAGGGCCGATATGTTATATGCAGATGCCAGTAGCGGTTCGGACATTAAGGCCAGAGATCTATTGGTGAAGCGTTGCAATGCCGATGCCAGTAGTGGTGCCGATATTACGGTAAACGTGACCGAATCCTTAGTAGCCGACGCCAGTAGTGGCGCCGATATTTCCTATACTGGTGATGCCAGTGTACAGACCAAAAAATCAGTGTCGGGCAGTGTGCACAAATACTGATGCCAAAACCAATCAAAAAATGAAGGGCCCATTGAAATTTCAATGGGCCTTTGTCTTTTTATACCGTGGTCGAAACGTTATCTTAGCATCTTTAAAAATTTTGAATTGATGCCGATAGAAATCAAAAAATATACCCTTCAGTTAGCCCATACCTTTACCATTTCACGCGAATCGCACGACACTCAGGATACCATGATCATCGGATTATCCTTGAATGGAAAAACGGGTTATGGTGAAGCTACTTCCAATCCCTATTACAACAACACCGTGGAAAGCATGACGGCAGAAATTGAAGCGGTTAAGGATTCCATTGAAAGTTATGATTTTGATACTCCAGAAAATTTCTATCAACATTTACAATCATTGGGGCTGCAGAACTTTGCCCTTTGTGCCTTAGATCTGGCCGCCAACGACCTGTATGGAAAATTGGAAGGAAAGCCCTTGTACGAGATTTGGGGAACGAATTCCAGCTATTACCCAACCACTAACTACACTATCGGTATCGATACGATTGAAAAAATGGTGGAAAAACTGAAAGAAAAGCCTTGGCCCGTGTACAAAATCAAATTGGGCACCAAGGATGATGTTGCCATTGTTAGGGAACTTCGAAAACATACCAATAGCATCTTTCGCATTGATGCCAACTGTGCCTGGACGGCCGAGGAAACCATAAAAAACGCCCCATTACTTAAAGAACTAGGAGTGGAATTTTTGGAACAGCCCCTGAAGGCCGATAATTGGGAAGGCATGAAAAAAGTAAAGGCATCCTGCGTACTTCCCGTCATTGCGGATGAAAGCTGCATTGTGGAAAGCGATGTGGAAAAATGTGGACCTTATTTTGATGGCATCAATATTAAACTGACCAAATGTGGTGGGTTGACCCCCGCTCGGCGGATGATTGCAAAAGGCAAAGAACTGGGATTGAAAATAATGGTGGGATGCATGACAGAATCCACAGTTGGTATTTCAGCCATTGCCCAATTATTGCCCCAATTGGATTTTGTGGACATGGATGGAGCCATGCTTCTCAAAGGCGACATTGCAACCGGAGTAGAAATCCTTGAGGGAGGCAAAGTCATATTTCCTGAACTACCCGGTAGCGGCATAGCATTAATGTAATGGCCATTTCCCTTCCAAGAATACCGGACCGTTTGATCCAGGCCAATGGCAGGGAATATCTCTATTTTGGAGGGACTGCCTATTTGGGCCTTCAAGCATATCCGACATTCAAAGATATTTTTTTAAAAAATGTGGAACGATATGGCATGCATTACGGGGCATCGCGTCGCTCCAATGTTGCATTGGACATCTATCAACAAGCCGAAGCGCATTTGGCCGATTGGGTAGGAAGTGAGGCATGTTTGACCATGTCCTCGGGTTATCTTGCCGCGCAATTGGTCATACAACATTTATTGGAACAAGGACATAAATTATTCGCGGCACCGAATGCCCATACCGCTATGCTCATGAATGGAGTCAACAAAACGAACAGCTTTGCAGAGTTGGACTTGGCATTGCAAAAAGAGATTTCTGTTGATGGCCCCCTACCCGTGCTCCTTTTTGACACTATTGATTTTACAACCAAACAGTTTCCCCATTTTGATGCCTTGCAGCAACTCCCATTGGATAAAATGATATTGGTGGGCGATGATTCCCACGGTATTGGTGTTGTTGGCAATCATGGAACAGGCTGTTATGGCCTTCTGAAGAAATTAAACCCAGTCCAATTGTTGGTGTGTTGTTCGTTAGGCAAGGGTTTAGGAATACAAGCTGGTGCAGTTTTTGGAGACAACAAGCTTATAGCATTATTGAAGGCCACTCCTTTTTATGGTGGGGCAAGTCCGGCTTTGCCAGCCTTCATGGGAACCTTGATCGATGCCAAACCCATTTATGAGGCACGCAGGAAAACTTTGATGGAAAACTATCAATTGTTCTTGGATTCCCTAGATCAACCCCAATATTTTCAACACATGAAAGGGCATCCCACCTTCGAATTTAAAAATGCCATGTTGGCCCAAGAATTGGATGACCACGGTTTTATCGTCACCAACTTCAACTATCCGGATGCCAACGGCCCTTTGGTCAGCAGAATTGTCTTGAGCGCCTATCATAAAAAAGAGGATGTTCAGCAATTGGCCAAAGCCCTAAACCGTTTTAAAGATCGGCAGCACTTACAATAATTCTTAGAATTATCTATTCCGTATTTTTATAAGAATATTTATCAGTATATGATAAAATATTTTGGTATTTTTTTAACATTTAAAAATTTATTTAGTACCTTTTTACATATTATTCTTTAACCACATTAAGAAAGAACAGTATGAAAAAATCAATTTTACTTATTGCATGTTTTATTGTGTTCTTAATGGCGGGGAGCTTTAAGGGGCACGAAGTTACCGGTCCCACCATTGAGGGAACTTGGGAGCTCCAGAGTTTTTATAACTATGATGGGCAGAATGTAACAGATACCATGCCTAAATCTGATGGGTACAGACAGGTTAAAATGTATTCCAAAGAGAAAATCATGTGGACCCGTTATGTTCCGGATGATCCCAATGGCAGATTTGGTTATGGATCCTATCGTGTTACCGATGGTCAACTGATCGAGGTCATTGAATACGGGGATGACGAAATGATGAAAGCGTTGGACACCATGAGGAATTTTACATTCGAGCTGATCTTGAATGAGGATACCTTCAGTCAGATTACAGTAGATGCTGAAGGCAACCGAACTTTTTCAGAGAACTACAGACGGATTGATTGAGTTAGCATTCCACGAAAAAAGGCACTGATTTTCAGTGCCTTTTTTAATCTGTTTTCCTAAAATTTTTAGGACGCTATCATTTCCTTACTTTCCACTGCGGCCAAGTATCGCTCGGCATCCAACGCCGCCATACATCCTGTACCGGCTGCTGTTACAGCTTGCCTGTATATTTTGTCCTGTGCATCACCACTCGCAAATACACCAGGCTTATTGGTCTTTGTGGATTTTGCCTGAGTGATAATGTAACCTGTTTCATCCATATCTAGCTGACCCTTGAAGATATCGGTATTGGGTTTGTGCCCAATAGCGATGAACAAGCCTGTAATGGCAATCTCTTCCTTCTCGCCGGTCTCGTTATTCACAATTCTAAGTCCTTCAACTACTTGGTCTCCCAAAACTTCGTCCACTTCGGAATTGTACTTCACCTCAATATTGGCAATACTGTTTACTCTATGCTGCATGGCTTTGGAAGCCCTCATATGGTCCTTGCGCACCAACATGGTCACCTTTTTACAGATATTCGCCAAATAGGAAGCCTCTTCAGCAGCGGTATCACCTGCTCCAACAATGGCCACTTCTTGGCCTCTGTAAAAGAATCCATCACACACGGCACATGCAGAAACACCACCGCCACGCAAACGCTGCTCACTTGGAATGTTCAAATATTTGGCAGAGGCACCAGTGGAAATAATGACCGTTTCAGCCTCGATCAATTTGGATTCGTCCACGGTAATCTTATGCAAACCACCAACTTCATCACTAAAATCAACTGCAGTCACCATACCGATCCTTACATCGGTACCAAAGCGTTCTGCTTGCTGTTGCAATTGCATCATCATGGTAGGGCCATCAATACCCTCAGGATAGCCAGGAAAATTATCCACTTCGGTAGTGGTAGTCAATTGCCCTCCTGGTTCCATACCCGTATACATTACGGGTTTCAAATCTGCCCTTGAAGCATAAATAGCTGCCGTGTAACCGGCCGGACCGGACCCGATGATCAATGTTTTTATTCTTTCAACTTGTTCTGACATAACAAAATTCCTCAAATGCATTATCTTACAAAAGTAGGTTTTTTGCGCAAAAACTTACAGCAGGGCGGTTCCACGATTTCTTAAAAGATGTGAACAATTTCCGTGAATAAGATTAATGAATTCGGAAGGACAGAAAAACAAAAGGAGCCATTTCCATAGCTCCTTTTCAAATAAAGTAGGTCAAATTTATGGGAAACATACATTTGATCTTTAAAACCGTTGCAACCAAGGGGGCTCAACCTCAAAAACCCCCATGGCGCAACGTAAACCTCGTTCATGATAAGATTTGGGGACAAAAGAACTTATGTTCCCTACAAACACCCCATCCTATTTTTAGGAGGCTTTGCTTTAACTGGAACAAACATACTATGGCCATTAGATATGGAAAGGCATGAATTAACAAAAGGGGCATCTGCTTTAACGGATGCCCCTTTTGAATTTATAGCTCTAAAAAGAATAAGCTTTGTAAGAAATTATATGCTAAAAATGCAACTGTCTGACTAAAAACAAGTTACCTGAAACTCATAGTTACTGTGCGTATTTTAACTTACGCTCGATAGTTTCGATCATGACATTGGCAATGTCCATTCCCGTGGTGTTCTCTATACCCTCCAAACCTGGGGATGAGTTCACCTCCAACAACAGAGGTCCACGATTGGAACGTATAATGTCTACCCCGGCAACATCCAAATTCAACACCTTAGCCGATTTAATGGCCAGTTTACGCTCTTCCGAAGTAATTTTTATAAGGGATGCCGCTCCACCTTGGTGAATATTGGCCCTGAACTCCCCTTTTTGTGCCTGGCGCTGCATGGAGGCCACTACTTTTCCATTGACCACAAAACAACGGATATCCTGACCATTGGCTTCTTTAATGAATTCCTGCACCAAAATGTTGGTCTGTACGCTCTTGAACGCATTGATCACACTTTCCGCAGCTTTGTTGGTTTCTGCCAACACTACCCCTTTCCCCTGAGTGCTTTCCAATAACTTGATAATCAAGGGGGCCCCGTTCACCATCCGGATCAAATCCTTGGTATCCATCGGTGATTTGGCAAAACCAGTTATGGGTATATGGATATCATGCTTGGAGAACAATTGGGAGGCAAAAAGTTTGTCCCTCGACTTACTGATAGAATCTGCCGAATTCAAGCAATAAACGCCCAATGTATCGAACTGCCTAAGTAGCGCACAACCATAAAAGGTTACGGAAGGTTTGATCCTTGGAATCACTGCATCGAACTTATCCAATATATTCCCACCACGATATCTGATTTCCGGTGATGTGGCATCAAGCTTCATGTAAACGTTCTCCACGTTCAAAAAAACCACTTTGTGTCCACGCATTTCACCTGCTTCAATAATCCTTTTGTTACTATACAATTCTGGATTACTGGCCAAAAGTCCTATGCTAAGTCCCGTTTTATCGGATTGATAAGGACGGTATTTATGGGATAAATCGTCATCGGAAACAACGCCTTGATTAAAACTTTTCGACGGATCCACCAAGTACCTGCCGTTCAAGGCTTCGCGGCCAAGCAACATCCTATATTC
>JASBTS010000093.1 GCA_030148305.1 Allomuricauda sp.
AGAAATACGTCATTGCAAATAAGGTAGTTGCCAAATATGGTGAAGATTTAAAAGGTATGACCTTTGCCATATGGGGGTTGGCCTTCAAACCTGGAACGGACGACATGAGAGAGGCACCCGCCATTTATATCATTAAAGAGCTGACCAAACGTGGTGCTTCCATTAATGCCTATGACCCCAAGGCAATGGATGAAGCCCAACATTTTTATCTTAAAGATCTTCCCAATATCAATTATTTTCCTGCAAAATATGCTAGCCTGGAAGGAGCGGATGCCATGATTTTATTGACCGAATGGAAAGAATTCAGGGCCCCGGATTTTGGTGAACTTAAAAAACTTCTTAAATCTCCTGTAATCTTTGATGGAAGAAACCAGTACAACGATGAGAAACTTCAATCCATGGGATTCGAATACCACCAAATTGGGAAAAAACTAAACGGATATTTGTCATGAGTACCAATAAAAAAATTGCTGTAATAGGTCTTGGCTACGTAGGCCTACCCTTGGCAAGGTTATTTGCTACCAAGTATCCCGTTATCGGTTTCGATATCAATGAAAATCGGATCAAAGAATTACAAGCCGGAAAAGACAGCACTTTGGAAGTAGAGAACGAAATCCTGAGTGCAGTGCTTGTTGATAAACCTACGGAGCAGAACGGCCTTTATTGTACCAATGAGTTGAATGCATTGTCCGACTGCAATTACTTCGTTGTGACTGTTCCCACACCTGTTGACCAAACCAATCGACCCATTTTGACGCCATTATACAAGGCCAGTGAAACGGTAGGAAAGGTTTTGAAAAAGGGGGACATAGTCGTTTATGAATCCACCGTGTACCCAGGGGTGACTGAAGATGAGTGTGTGCCCGTACTTGAAAAAATGAGCGGTCTCAAGTTCAACGAGGATTTTTATGTGGGGTACTCTCCAGAACGTATAAATCCAGGGGACAAGGAACATACCGTTGAAAAAATATTGAAAGTAACATCTGGATCTACTCCTGAAATTGGAAAAAAAGTGGACGAGCTGTACTCCTCAGTCATTACGGCAGGTACACATTTGGCCCCTACCATAAAAGTGGCAGAAGCGGCCAAAGTGATCGAAAACTCACAGCGCGACATTAACATCGCGTTTGTCAACGAGCTGGCCAAGATTTTCAATTTAATGGGAATAGATACCCATGATGTGCTCAAGGCCGCAGGTACAAAATGGAACTTTTTGCCATTCAGGCCTGGTTTGGTGGGGGGACACTGCATTGGAGTAGACCCATATTACCTAGCACAAAAAGCCCAGGAGTATGGCTACCACCCAGAAATAATTTTGGCAGGAAGACGTATGAACGACGGGATGGGGAAATATGTGGCCTCAGAAGTTGTAAAGCTGATGGTGCAGCATGATATCAAGGTAAAGGGATCCAAAATATTGGTTCTTGGAATCACTTTTAAAGAAAACTGCCCTGATGTACGAAACACAAAAGCTGTTGACGTTGTCAGAAACTTGATGGAATATGGTGCTGATATCTCCATATATGACCCATGGGCATTCCCTGAAGAAGTCAAACACGAATATGGCCTGGTATCCTCCCAAAAACTAACCGAAACCAGATACGATGCCATTGTACTGACCGTTGCTCATAAAGATTTTCTCCAATTGGATTTGGATAAGTATACCAAAGAGAATGGGGTGGTTTATGATGTTAAGGGTGTTATTGGCAATTTGGGTACTGCGCACAAAAGATTGTAAATGTTGAAAACTACCAAAGTCGGTGAGTTTCTTTCGAAAAGCCTGAAGAATCCTTTGATTCAAAACATGCTGATCGTTGGGGCCGTGACCGTAATTGTCAAGTTCGTCGCTTTTTTTAAAGAAACCCAAGTCGCGGGTTCCTTCGGTCTCTCCGATATTCTTGACACATTTTTCATCGCCATATTGGTGCCTTCCTTTATACAAAGCGTCTTTATAAACGCCCTTAAGAATATTTTCATTCCCAATTATATTGTTGAACTAAAGTCGGGAGGAAACAAAGGAAGCTTTCAAAGCATGGTTTTTTTAATGACATTAGGCATTGCCGTATTGTCCGTTCTAATTGCTTATCTTTCCACCGATCTATTCCTTGAGTACATTTTTCCGGGCCATGATGAGGTCTACTATTCCCTGATAAAAAAGCAACTGTTCATTTTATTGCCATGTCTGTTCTTTTGGGGATTTTCGTCACTGATCAGTGGATTACTCGAAATTTCAAACAGATTTTTGGTTTCCACTATTTATCCAATAATTTCTGCAGTAACCGTAATTCTATTC
>JASBTS010000104.1 GCA_030148305.1 Allomuricauda sp.
AAATAATCGATCACTACAGAAGGGAAAATACGTACTACCGAAAAATGGAAAGGAGCCATGTCCGCATTGTGGACAGGGAGGGTATCTATCGGCTCGATCAAATGACCAAATCAGATGCATCCCATCTTGCCGATTATCGTTTAAACGTGAGGGAACTATTTGAAGTATTGAATGAGGCCGTCAGGGGAATGAGCCATATGGAATCCTCCATATATCAGTTGAAGATCGTACAGGATTGCACCACACAGGAAATTTGTAAAAAAATGAACATCTCACGGGAATCCTGTTGGGTCACCACCCACAGGGTTCGTAAAAAACTGAGTCAGATCGACTATTTCAAAGCGTCTTGAAGTTCAATGGTTTATGCCAATCAAAGAACATAAGTATTTGATATAATAAAATTTTTTATTATGCTGGATTATTATTTCCAATTTCCCAAGACCCACCACTTCCAAATTTTGATATCCTTGCGATTAAACTTTCTAAATTCATCATAAATTTTTATCAGGGCTTATCTGTTGAATGATCTAATTCCAAAAAGTGAAGATTTTTGCCAAATAGTTAAACATCTTTCCTTTTTTGGCTACTTTTAAGGACGAATCCATAGCTCTTATTATGAAATTGGAATACAGCAGCCTTAAGGACGATGGATCTTTGATTTTGACAAACTTCAATTGTTCCCCGTCGCTCCATTTATTAAGGGAAACGAATCTTTATAAGATAATCTGGTCCCTCGAGAAAATTGTAACTTTTCAAGTGGACGGCTATCAAATCAACCTAAAAAAGGATGAGGTCCTGTTCTGCACCCCGCTCAACATCGTTCGCATGGATAAGGATACTCGTGACCTAATGGCCATTGTCTTCAATAGGGAATTCTATTGCATCCGGGATCATGACCACGAAGTTTCCTGTAACGGATTTTTATTCTTCGGATCTTCCCATCCTCCAATAATAGAGCTGAGCGAAAGGGAAAAGGAAAATTTTAAGGTACTCTTCCGTTTTTTTAAAGAGGAATTTGAAACCAAGGATCAGATACAGGGTGAGATGCTGAGAAACTTGCTCAAAAGACTTTTGATTAAATCAAGCAGGTTATTGAAGAAAGGTCTGCCCGAGGCCGAAATACCCAATACACAACTGGATATCATACGAAAATTCAATGTTTTGGTCGAAATGCACTTTAGGGAAAAACACCAAGTGGCCGAATATGCGAACCTCCTCCACAAATCACCCAAGACCATAGCCAACCTTTTTCATAAATATAGTGATAAAACCCCGTTGACCGCCATCAATGAGAGAGTGGCCATGGAGGCAAAACGCTTGCTTTTGTATTCCGAAAAGACCTCTGAGGAAATAGCCTATGAGCTCGGCTATAGCGAACCTGGCCATTTTTCAAAATTCTTCAAAAAAAATGTGGGCTGCAGTCCCATTGAGTTCAAGAAAAAAAAGTTGGTTCCCTCCTAAAAGCCCGTGCAACATCACTGGGGAACATCATTTTTGAGCACTTTGTACATTTTGGCTATGCAGCCATAGATCACCGTACCATCGGATATTCATGTTCAAGGCATAAAGACCCTTTGAAAATCAGGCATTACGTTGAAGTTAGGCCAAATGTGCAAGCTATCGGGAATTATCGACAACCTGCTCCTTATAAAACTTCTTACCTTTACAATATCCTAAAGACATCGTTATGAAAATTGGCATCAATGGTATGGGCAGGATCGGAAGAGCCTCCCTAAAAGTAATCCTCGAAACCGAAGGCCTAGATCTTGTGGCCGTAAATGACATCGTATCCATCGAAAACATCGCTTATCTGCTCAGGTATGACACGGTGTATGGTAAATATGCCCATGAAGTGAAACTTGAAGGACAACACCTCATCATCAATGGTCATAAAATCGCTTACCACAGTAAACGAAACCCTGAAGATTTACCCTGGCAGGATTACAATGTAGATGTTGTTATTGAAAGTACAGGATTCTTTACACTTCAGGAGGATGCAGAAAAGCATATCAAGGCAGGTGCCAAAACAGTCATCATATCCGCACCGACAAAGAGCAAGGAAACACCTACCGTGGTCCACGGAGTAAATTCAAAGGCAGGTAACACTTCTGTCTTCTCCTGTGCTAGCTGCACCACCAACAACATTAGTCCCATTGTTGAAATACTGGGCAGACGATTGGGTATAAAAAAGGCGATAATGACCACGGTCCATGCATATACCGCATCCCAGACCACTGTGGACGGACCATCCAAAAAGAATTTTCGAATGGGCAGAGCGGGTGCGGCCAATATCGTTCCGACAACCACGGGTGCCGCGATTGCCACTACAAAGGCATTGCCCGAATACGAAGGTAGGTTCGATGGTGTGGCCATCCGGGTCCCTATACCTGTGGGATCACTTTCGGATATGACCTTTGTTATGGATAAAAAAACAAGTGTGGAAGAGGTCAATGCCATTCTTGAGGAAGAGGCAGGAAGTGAACGCTACAGGGATGTCCTAGATACCACCAAGGACCCGATTGTTTCCTCGGACATTGTTGGCAGCCCTTTTGCTTCAACCGTTGATTTATCCATGACACGCATCGTAGATGGAGATCTTTTAAAGATCATGACCTGGTACGACAACGAGTGGGGCTTTACCAACCAGATGATCCGACAGATCATTGATATCAAAAAGCACCTGGCATAATGTAGGGAACATTGTTGATTGGGCTATCTGAGAATTTTATATCCTGGAAAGAGGAGCTTGAAAAATACATCGAAATGGATGTGGCCAGAAAATGGATAAATGGGTATTCCGAAATACTTCTGGCTGCAAAGGTAATGAGCTTAGCGTTGAAATGGTCTTTGTATAGTTTGAAAATTAGGATGGAATATTGGAGGTTGGGCCATTATTCGTTGACAAATCCCATATCAGATTCCCTGCCCTGTATCGTCAATATCTGGTTTTATGGAACATATAATATTACGGACCATCCCATCAAAACATAATATATCCCTTATGAGGGCAACAACCCGATTCGGAGCGTAATAGAGTGTAAAAACAAGCATATGGAAGAATTAAAATTATACGGGGCGGATTGGTGCCCCGACTGCCGCCGTGCAAAATCCTATTTAAAGGATAACGATATCGATTTTGAGTACATAGATGTTGATCTGGATAAGGATGCCACTGCTTTAGTAGAAAAAATCAATGCAGGAAAGCGCATCATCCCCACCCTGATCATCAATGGAAAAACGCATACGAACCCAGACAATGCAACCCTTGCCGATATCCTAGGCATTAACGATATGGCAACTGTAAAGCTTTTCGGGGCCGATTGGTGCCCTGACTGCCATAGGGCAAAAGGATATTTAAGGGATAATGGTATCCATTTCCAATATGTTGATGTTGATTTCCATGACTGGGCCACTCAGAAGGTCGAATCAATAAACAAAGGAAAGCGGATCATACCCACTATCCTGATCAATGGAAAACCCTATAGCAATCCAGACAATGCCACGTTACGTGATGCTTTGCAGATAGAAACACGCAAGGAAACCAAAGTTTACGATACCATCATCATTGGCGGGGGGGCTGCAGGTCTGACCACGGCCATATATGCCCAAAGGGATCGTTTCGAAACCATCATTTTAGAAAAAAAGACCATTGGCGGAAATGCGTTCCTGACCAAAAAAATCGAGAATTATCCCGGCTTTACCAATATTTCAGGTCCTGCCCTTATGGAAAAGATGGAGTTTCAGGCTAGAACCTATGGGGCAGAAATTGCCACTGGGGTGGACGTAGAACATATAAAGATGCTGGACAACAAGTTTGTGGTCACCTCGAAGACCGGAACTTATATCGGTAGAAGTATCGTGGCTGCCACCGGCTCGACCTACAGAAGGCTCCATATCCCGGGCGAGGAGGAACTGATAGGCTCAGGAATACATTTTTGCGCCACCTGTGACGGGGCTTTTTACCGTGACAGGAAAGTCATTATAATCGGTGGTGGGAACAGTGCTTTGGAAGAGGGTATTTTCCTCTCTGGATTTGTAAGAAATATAAAGCTCGTACACCGCTCCACAAAATTTTCCGCCTCTCCGGTTTATACAGAGAAAATCCCAAGGCTCAAGAATATTGAAACTCTTATGAACAGAACCCCAATGGAGTTTATTGCTGATGAAAAGGGGCTATTCCAAGGATTGAAGCTAAGGGACAACGAATCGGGAAAGGAAGAGGTAATCGAGGCGGATGGGGCCTTTATCTTTGTCGGGCTCGTGCCCAATACAGAACTGTTCAAGGATGTGGTGCACTTGAACAAGGGCGGTTTTATCACAACCAAAGGATTGGCAAAGACCTCAGTGGAGGGAATCTTTGCTGCAGGCGATTGTAGGGAGGGTGCCATAGCCCAAGTGGCGGCGGCCACCGGTGAGGGCGTCTTGGCCAGTTACGGGCTGAGGGAATACCTGAAAAACTGAAACTGAATTGCTGACAATGGAAAATGGCACCAATATAAAGCACCGGTATTTCCCAGTAAGAATCAATTCTTTCCGATATCGTAACGGATGCAATGGAACTTCTGAAATGACAGTAAAAAAGTCCTTAATGGTGAGTATCAATTCAAAAAAACAAACCCTATAGTAATCCAATGGAACAGTGGTACGTGCCCATAACAATTTTGCCTGGAATCTGCCTGCTCATCTTATCCACTTCCAATATAATGATTGGACTGAGCAAGGAGATTCGACGTTTGCTTGCGGATCCGGATGAGGAAAATATATTAATTGAACGAAAGCTCTTACAGATGAAGTTGATCAATCGGGCCATGGTTTTTCTATACCTTTCGGTCGCCGCCTTTGTGGTTTCCGGCCTATTGTCCGGGATAGCACAGACCATTTCCTACGATGCCACCACCTCCATTTATCTGCTCATCATAGGAATGGCGTTCGCCATGTTCGCCCTGCTATCCCTTATCATTTATTCGTTCAGAGCCGTCAAGATCAGGCAGGACCAATATCATGATAAATGCTGAATCGACCAAATACCGAAGATTACCTTTCCAAGGGAAAGGTATCCCGCATATCCTTGGAACCCTAAATGTTTAAATATAAAATGAGAAAAATGAGAAAATTAAACACGTTTATCAATCTTTTCTGCTTCATTGCAGTACCCTTGGCACCGATGGTCTCGATGGCACAGGATCATCTTTCAGACCATCTATTGTTTTATGCCTCCTTCGACAACGGCACCGATGCCGATTATGCAGTGGGTGATAAAGCCATCTATACGGCTAACAATAGAAAAGAAATATCCAAGGCCAGGCCTGGTCTGCTGAATCCCAATATCGCGTTGGCCAAGAACGTGGGGGTTACGGGCCATGCTCTACAATTTAAGAATAAAGGGGAGCACATAACGTTTTATCGCGCCCTGCGAAATATGGGATATTCTTCCAAAAATTGGAGCGGTGCCGTTTCTTTTTGGTTACAGTTGGATCCGGCACAAGATTTAAAACCAGGGTATAGCGACCCAATTCAGATAACCGATGTCAACTACAATGACGCTGCCCTTTGGGTCGATTTCACCAGGGATGACCCCAGGGACTTTAGATTGGGGATAATGGGAGACCTTTTGGCATGGAACCCTGATAACAGTCAAGACGAAGAACTAACTGAGCAACGATTGGTCCGTGTTTCCTCGCCCCCCTTCAAACGTGGCAAATGGACACATGTACTAATGAATTTCTCTGGGTTGAACACTGGAAAGGGATTTGCCGAACTTTATATAGATGGGAATTTCAGGGGGCGCATCGATCCTATTGTAGATCCCTTTACATGGGAAGAAGAGAACGCCTCCATACTGCTTGGACTCAATTATATTGGGCTGCTGGACGAACTTGCCATTTTCGAAAAAAGATTGGAGAAGGATGCCATTGACACCCTGAGCGATTTGGAGCAAGGGTTAAAGACCATTTTGGATTAGGGCCATAATAGGGAGCATCGCTTTGCCTCATCTCCATTGATCATGACCCAATGGATAAACCTCTGTTTGAAATTTTGGGCGTGGGCGGTCCAGCGATATCCAGCCCATTGGAAAACTGCGTGGAATCCCACCACGATTCCATGGGACCTCCTACTACTTTTGCTGGCAAAGACAAGGGTGTGGAAACCATAATTTAGGCTGGACCGGCTAAGGAATTAAAGTAAAAATGAAATATTGTTGGCCACGCGCCAATATGAAACACAGTTCCCTTTTGCTTTAAAAAAAAATCAACTTAATGTTAAGGTGTGGGACGATGTTAAAAGTTAACACGGTCTGGATAGTGTCCAAAAGTAGTTTTGGCCTTCAACTTCAAAAGACACTATTATGAGCAATTACCATGTTTTAAAATTAAGGATGGTCAGGTCCTTGAAGGTCGTATCGTTGCTGGTGGCCCTAATGGCCATGGCCAACACCTTCGGACAGGCGACAAATTCATCCATTGAGGGAATAGTAACAGATTTGAATGAACTCCCACTGGCAGGGGCATCCGTATTTGTTAAGAATGAATCCACAGGTTTCATCTCCGGTACCGTGACCAACCAAAACGGGACCTATAAAATCCAACAATTACCACTGGGTGGGCCCTATACAGTAACCGCCCAATACCTAGGTTTCAAGGATATGGTAAAGAAGGGGTATACAATCGATCTCAGCGATGCACTGACCATAGATTTCGTATTGCAGGAATCGACAACGGAACTGGATGAGGTCGTGGTATCCTCGAACAATTTCACCAAAAGAATCGGACAGATCGGGGCATCCACAAAGATCAGTGCCGGCCAGATCAAAAACCTTCCCACCGAGGGCAGAAATTTTACGGGACTTACCAGCCTCTCCCCTTTACAGGGCGGTGGGGCCATCAACCTCGCCGGCCAACGGCGCACCTCCACCAACATTACCATTGACGGGGTCAACTTCAGGAACACGTTGACCGCGGGAGAGATCGGTAGGGGGCCCTATACCATTTCACAGGAGGCCATCCGTGAATTTGAGGTCACCACAAACGATTATGACGTGGTCCTGGGACGCCAAGGTGGAGGGGCCATAACCTCCGTGACCAAATCGGGCACCAATGAGTTCAGTGGAAGTGCATTCTTTTACCATCGGGCCGACGGATTGCAGAGCAAGTACAATATCAGGGGTGAGGAACGGATTGCCGATTTCTACAATTCACAGTACGGTATTAGCCTTGGGGGTCCCATCATCAAGGATAAATTACATTTTTTTGCCGTATATGAGCGACAGGATGCCGGAGAGCCCCAGACCATTGCGGATATCCAAAGTGACGACGATCAAAACCTTTTGGGCATTTCGCAGGCCAACCTTGACAGGTTTCTTCAAATCGGTAGGAGCCTTTATGGATTGAGCGACTCGCAGCAGACAGGACAGTTCGACCGGGAAAACGAGGCGAACAACCTTTTTGTTCGTCTGGACTGGCAAATTAACGACAAGCACCGTCTTACCCTAAGAAACCTCTATAACAAATGGGAAGATCCCTTCAGTGTCAATGACAACTCGAACATCAATGTCGCGGAATCCTATTCGGATTTTGAATCCAGTGAGAACAGTACGCTTCTGTCGTTGCGATCCATTCTGTCCCCGAATGTTACCAACGAGTTCAAAGTACAGTACCAAAGGGCGGAAAGGGCATTTACACCGAACTCGGAACTGCCACAGTCCAACATCCCACGGGCCATTGTGGAGGTCTCCTCCGTTTTGCCCAATGGAAATACAAGAAATAGAAGTGTGCAATTGGGCGGCCAACGCTTTACCCCGGAGACCAACTTGGAGAAGCAATGGCAAATTGCCAATACCACCTACATCAGTTCGGGCAAATACAACTTCACCTTTGGAACGGACAACATCATCACCTATTTGGAGACATTGTTATCCAATGAGCAAAATGGACGCTTTTTTTTCGATTCCTTGGATGACTTTGAGAACTTGAGCCCTTCTAGGTATGCCAGGGAGGTCCCATTGCAGGGACTTCCATTGGTGGAACAGACCGTAATCGATCTATCGCTTTTTGGCCAGGTGGAATTTGATATTGCCCCCAACCTTAACTTGATGGCAGGTCTGCGCTGGGACGCCACAACATTTTTGGATGCGGCCGAGTTCAATCCCGTGGTCTTCGAGGAACTCGGTATCCGCACGGATGAAAAGCCAGAGGATTTTGATAACATACAGCCAAGATTCCAGTTGACATGGAACATCAAGGGACAAAACAAGGACATCCTGAAGCTGGGCGGTGGCATTTTTACCTCACAGCCCCATTACTACGCCCAGGTCAACAATATCCAAAATAGTGGAACCCTATTGGGGGCTATTGATGTGACTGGGGATGCGGTTCCATCGCCTGATTTTATTTCCTACCGGAACGATCCCAGTACCGTACCTGGAGTACCTGCCGGGGTAACCCCGTTTTCCACCATAAATGCCGTCAGTCCAGATTTTGAGGTCCCCAGTATTTACAAGGCGAATTTAAGCTATACCCACTTTTTTGGTGATCGATACAGTCTGGGGCTGAATGCCATCGTCAGCCATACCACCAATAATTATGTCTATCAGGAAGCCAATTTGGTCCCTGAACCCTTCTTTGTCACACCGAACGAAGGTCGGGAGGTGTTCGTGCCCTCCGCGACCATTACAGAAAACGGTTTGACCGACTGGACCAACAGCCGTATCTCTGATTTGGTCGGCAGAACCTTGGTACTTACCTCGGATGGTGTTTTGGACAATGTATCCCTCATCCTAGAGGGTTCCGCAAGAATCGGTGAGGATGGGTACTTGAATGCGAGCCTGACATTGAACCGAACAAAGGACAATTCCTCCTACAACTGTTGTGTGGCCAATACGTCCACCTTTTTGCCCGTTGAGGGAGATCCCAGAGATTTGAACTACGGCTTTTCCGACAACCATTTCGATACCAAACTGGTCATCAATGGAAATACCCCTACCTGGAAGGGCTTTACCTTGGGAGCGACCATCGTTGGAGAGGGTGGAACCCGGTATTCCTTGCACGTTGATGACAATACAAGTGCCAATGGTGATTTTAACCTGCGAAACGATATCGCCTACATTTTCGATCCCAACAGTCCCGGCACACCACAGGAGATTACGGATGCCTATAACCAAATATTGGCCGATCCCGAAACCCCCGATGGATTCAAGGACTATCTGAGGGAGAGCTTCGGTGGCTTTGCTGAGCGAAATGGAGGGAAAAACCCGTTTAGGGCCATAGTGGATATTAGGTTACAGAAACGGTTTGGTTTCAACAAGAACAAACAGAGCATCGAACTTTCCGCGGACGTATTCAACTTTGCCAACCTGTTGAACAAGGAATGGGGGCGTACCAACAATTTTGGCAGAAGAACAGACTTTATGCGGATCAACGGTTTTGATCCCGTGGCCAATTCCTACAGTTACGGTGTACAGACGGGGGCCGGGACCGAGCCCATAAACGGAACCCCTTGGCGCATGCAATTGGGGGTACGTTACTCATTCAACTAAAACATCAACCCACTAAGTTGGTTTATGCTGTTTAATTTGCAATTAGGAAGGGCATGGCATCGCCCAGGTCCTTCCCTTATTTTTTAATCTTTATAGTACCTATGAAAAATATAATAATTTTAGTTTTAATCGCAACTTTGGCCTTGGCACAGACCATAAATGGCCAAAAAAAATCATTATCAGAGCATGTTGTGCTCATTTCCATCGATGGGTTCCGTCCAAACTTTTATCTGGAGGATCAGTGGCCGGCGCCCCACCTGAAAACTATGGCCAAGGAGGGTGTCCACGCCAAAGGTGTCCGGGGAGTGTTTCCTTCCGTCACCTATCCTTCGCATACCACCATTATCACAGGGGCCTATCCCGACAAGCATGGCATCTTTTACAACAGTCCCTTTGAACCCGAGGGCAGAACGGGCCGCTGGTACTGGGAGAGCAAGTTGATACAGACCGCCACCCTATGGGATGCCGTACGGGCCTCGGGGAAAAAAAGTGCGAGTCTGATATGGCCGGTATCCGTAGGTGCACCCATTGATTACAATATACCAGAGGTATGGACCCTTGATAGGGAATATGGCCGGATACAGCCCATGCGGGACAATGAAAATCCAAAAGGGTTGTTACGGGAAATGGAAATTGCCGTTCTGGGACAGATGAACGAGGGCACCTTCAATGGCGATTATCTGAACCGTGAGGACCGAACAGGTGAAATGGCTGCCTATATCCTAGAAAAGTACAGGCCCAATCTCATATCGGTCCATTTGATCGCAACTGACCATTTTCAGCATGAACAAGGTCGCAATGGTCAGAAAGTATTCACCTCCATAGCTGCCATCGACCGGGCCATTGGAAAAATAGTGGAGGCTGCCGAGAGATCACAACTTTTGGAAAACACAACATTCATCATTACCGGGGATCATGGCTTTGTGGACATCCATTCCGCTTTGAGCCCCAATATCTGGCTCTTGGAGGAAGGTCTTTTGGAGGATCGGGAATCAGGTTGGGGCAATTGGAAGGCCGTATTCCATACCTCCGGGGCAGCGGCCTTTTTGCACTTAAGGGACGTGAACGATAAAAAGACAGCTGAAAAGGTAAGGGCCAAGCTCCAAAATCTTCCCGATGCTTACAAAAAGCTTTTCAGAATCGTTGAACGGGACGAATTGTACCAAATAGGTGCCGACCCCAATGCCGCCTTGGCCATAACCCCGGTTCCCGGAGTGGCCATGTCCGCCTCACTTGATGGCGATGTACTTAAACCAAGAAGAGGTGGGACCCATGGGTATTATCCCGATTTCCAACAGATTCAGACAGGTTTCGTTGCGTGGGGATCAGGTATTGCCAAAGCCAAAAATCTGGAGATTATGGGTCTCGAGGATATAGCACCCTTGATATCCAAACTCTTGGCACTTGATTTTAAGACCAAGGATGGAGTGTTGTATCCCGGAATTTTAGCTGCCGGAGAATAAAGGGCGGCCCTCCTTCTTAAAATAGTTTGCAACGGTTTGACGGGTGGCCCCTATAAGGTCACCCAAATCTTTTTGGGTCAATAGCTCAAATAGATTGTGTTGTAGACCTTCCGCGTCCAGGATCTCAATATCAAACGACGTTTTTAGAAAAAGTAACTTTTCGGCATGGCTTTTTTCATTGATCTTGCGGAGTTTTTTCTCGGTAGTGCACCAGCGCTTGATCAAATAGGATATGAACCATTCGGTAATCACGGGCTCTTCTATTATGACCTGTTTGAAAAAGGAAAGATCATATTCACGTATCCTACATTCCACTAAGGCCTTTGAGAACTCAAAAAACTGATTGTTGAGGTATTTGAAGTTTCCAAAAAAGTCCTTGTCATGGAGGATATCATAAATGAACTCCTCACCGCTTTCCGTATAACTGCCCAATTTAACGGCCCCGTCCATAATTTCATAGACACGGTCATTGTTTGCGGGAGGACAATAAATATAGTCACTTTTAGCAACAAGAATTTCCCGCACCAAATCCCCAATATCCAACCCAAGTTCAATGGTCAAAGTTTCCAATAAATCGAATTGGTTGTATTTTTTGTTCCTCAATTCTACCCTGTTATCCATTTTCAAAACAATTTTATTGCATCAATACATGCATTTTTTGGATTTGAAATTAGGAATCACAGATAAACTTAAGGTTACCGTTTTATAATTTATATGCAAAGAACACACTTTTCCGTCATAGGTGAACAGACCCAAGGTTTCCCAATGGGAATAATCGACAATCAAAAGGGAAAAACATCCAAGGTCCTGTGCACCACCACAAAATACTTTTACATTACCAATGCTCTACCGACACAACAATATCTAAAGGAATTTATACGAATGCATATGCTCAAAGTCCCGTCTAAAAAAAATGTAAGCGATCAAAACCGCAAAATTTTTGAATATCTTGAAAAGGCCTTGGGTTTTGTACCCAACCTTTTTGCAACCTATGCCCATAGTGAAAACGCCCTAAAAACCTATTTGGAACTGTCCAATGCGAACACTTCGCTAAAAATGTTTGAAAAAGAAGCGGTCAACCTCGTTGTGAGCGAGGTCAACAATTGTAGATACTGTATATCGGCCCATACGGCCTTGAAGCCTGAATTTCCATCTGATGCCGTTCAGAGAAGACCGATAAAAGGATTTGAAAAGCATAAGTCCTGGACTTTCCTTGCGCGTAATCCTCTTTTATCGGTCGGTGGCCACTTACGGTCATCGAGGCTATTCCCGAGTGAAAGACAACGGTCATTTAAATGACTATAATCTTAAAAGAAAGCTCTATGTAAATGGCCGGCTCTAAACTAAGGGAGTAGCAAGAGGATAGCTTGCTATCGCAACTCTATTGATTTATTTTCCTTCGGAAAAGTCCATATTTCAAGGAGTTTCACAAAATATCATTTCTTCACGTTTACTTCATTTTTAGCTTAAAAATGCATTCAGCCCAATAAAACCAATGAATTTTTAGCTTAAAAATGACTTTTTGGAGTTTTTAATTGATTGCCTACAATACTTAAAAAATCATTGCCTTGCTTTTTGAAAGCAATCGCACTTTTCACGGAAAAAGGGGTTCAGCCCAAGAAAATAAGAGTATTTTTCACGGAAAATTAAGAAATATGATTATGCTTTGGTTAAAATTTGCCTCGCTCAGTAGTATTAGTTAAAGTAAGATTTGGGGCTTGCAGCACTCCACTTCGTTGCGTTCGCTATTATCTCGAATTCCATTTTGGGAAAGGGATTTCAATCCATAGTGAATAGCCCTTTCTAAAAACAATTTTTTCCAGCCCACAGCTCAAAAAAAAAGTCCAATTCTAGTCCCATAAAATATCAATTAACGATACTACTAAAAAAGACCACGAATGGAACTTATAACTCTAGAGGATATTCAATTCAGAATTTTGTTCTCTAAATTGGCCTATTTATGGGACTTGTCTACTATCAAACTCCAAGCCATCCGAGAATTTGACCTCGCCCTTCCCATTGGTAAGCTCAATATCATCCACCATGCCAATACTGTTAAAGAAGAAGCTGAGTTCCATGATATCTCCGATAGCCTCTTCATATGCGGTCGTCAATACTTCGGTTCCGTTTAGACTCAGCTGCATTTCCTTATCGATGGTCTGGACTTCAAAACTGTTCCATCCGTATATCGGGATGGTAAGTTGGGTAAGATCTTGGGTTTTTCCATCATGTAAGGTGTCACCGACCCTAATCTGAAGTTCACTTCCGCAACCCCTATTTCCTATCATGATCCAATAATATCCATTGGTTCCCTGTAGATGAACATTAAAGATAGGGCAATCTACATTTTCGAGAGGGTCCATTTTAAACGAACCTTTGTAAGTAAGATTATCGCCATCGACCATAAAATCCTTGACATAATAATAGGCCAATTGAAATTCCTTGTGCACATCGATTCCTTTCTTAGCAAGTGTTTCTTTGTCTATTGACAAATAATTTTTTTTTGGCCAAAGGTTCTTGTCAAAAGTGAAGATTTTAGACATCGGCTGTCTTGCCGCCATGAACCAATCTTCATATACCACATGAACGGGCATCTCTTTGATAATTTCATCATCAGCAAAGAGCTTGGCCGTAAAGTAGCCCGGAACGTAATAGATATCTGTACGCTCTTGAGTACCCTTGAAAATTTCCACTTTTCTAGAGGGATCCCAACTTTGCTGTAGAAAAAAGCGATTGGCATCAATGGCCTCAATGTCGTAGGTGAAGACCACGGTGTTTGGCAATTCGTTGTCAAGTGTTTTTCTATGGTCAAAAGCCACATTGACCATTTCTTTCGTGGTGTACCGTTTTTTTTGAAGCATTCCATCACCCCCGATAAGGATTAAAAATACAGGGATAGCCAGCAAGAGTAACACCCCTACTTTATTTAATTTTTTAAAATGCCTGACAAAAGTGGGTTTTGAAGAGCTTTTCTTTTGCACGGCTATATTCGACAAAGAAGCGGATTTGAGCACCTGCCAGGTTTTTCCATACGCTGTCTTGGTCAAGGCATCTAGCGTAGAAATGTGGGGAAGGCGTTGATGGTCATTCGACCAGATCCGTTTTAAAGTCGACACGCTCAACCTGCAATCGCTCCGTTCTTCTATGAAATAGGAAAGAAAGTCAAAGTCTTTTTGGGACCAAGCCTCCGTGTCCTTAAGATTGGCTTCCACAGCAATCTTCTTTTTAACATCCCATAAAAGCATTTGATCTAATATTGTCATTTTTCTGATTATCAGTGGTTTGTGTAAGTGAATCTAAAATGATTGAAAAATGGTTTGAAAATGACCATGCCCAATTCAAAAGTGCTTATAGTTTCGGCCTTATATATACCAAAGACAACGACTATGCGAATCCGTTACACTAATTTACTGATTATTGTCTTTTTGATAACGATGTTTGTGAATGGCCAAAAATCCATCTTCCGACCAGGGGAATATACGGTATACTCCGAAGACAATGAAGAAGTAATGGTGATGGACACCCTTTTCAAAGGGGAAAAGGCCTTGATGCTAGACGGTAATCGCCGCTCCATCGCATTGCTGGAAGGGATAGACACAAAAAACTTTAGGGTAGAAATGGATATTGCCGGAAAAGTGATGTCTGGGCTGGGGTTCCACGCCAAGGATGGGTTGAACTATCAGTTCATCTACTTTCGGCCTGGATATGGAAATACCAGGGAAGCCATTCAGTACATACCCATCTACAACGGTGCCTTGAGTTGGGTCTTTTATAATTATCCGGTGTATGAGACTACGGCGGATGTAGAATCCCTAGAATGGTTTCATGCCGCTTTTGAGGTCAGGGGCAATTACTTGAAGGTCTTCGTCAATGGTGAGCCCGAGCCCAAAATGGAAATTCCTTTTTTGGAAAACCCTATAAGTGGTGGAAAGCTCTTACTGAGAAGCCTTTTTGGCCCATCCTATTTTGCGAACATTACCTATCGACCATTGGCTATTCCTGAAAAGGAAGAAAATTCACAAACTAAAAAAGACTTTTTGACCCAATGGGAAATATCCCGACAGTTTTCTCGAGACACAACTGCCCAGTATTTTGAAGGTATTCTGAAGCGGGCCCAAGCTCTCGATAATTGGAAGTCAATCCATGTCCCTGAGGATGCCTATGTGAACTTTACCCGATACTTTGAATATCCAAACGGAGTAGTTGTGGCGAAGACAAATATCGAATCTGATAAAGCAGCCGACCAACACCTCCATTTTGATTTTGTGGGACGTATCAAAATCATGTTTAATGGCAATACCCTTTTTGCAAACAAGAATATAAAGTTTGAAAGAGTATTTGATGGTACATATACGGTCGGACTTCCCTTCAAAAAGGGGGATAATGAACTTGTCGTAATCGCAGAGGGCGATGCCGCCTTTTTTGGAAAGGGGTTTCGGTATCTGGGCAGAAACCAGCACACCAATTGGGGCTTTATTGCCAAAATCAAACCATAACCAATCAAAATCATATGAAACGCACACACATTTTAATACTTCTGTTTTTTACTGTGGCCCTTGTTGTAAGTGCAAATAATGGCTCGGTGGCCTTGGCAGATCCCGTAAAGAATATCGACATCGATGGAGATTTTGGGGATTGGCCCGATACTGCATTGCAATACCCCCTCTCCCATTTTAGTTCAAGCTTTAAAAGTGAGGGCAAGCTTGATCTCGCAGCTTATTTTCGCATTGGGTATAACCTTAACGAACGGGCACTGTATGTCGCTGTAGAGGTCACGGACGATCACTTTGTTCAAAATCCCGGCGATTCACGGTGGTGGGTCCACGATATGCAGGTGCTGTATTTGGAACCTCGCCATAGCAAGGAACCTGTCGGTGTGCTGGCCCTTGAAGCCACTGCCTACTATTCAAAGATTGTGGAGCAAAACCTCAATTGGGACCCCTATGTTAAGAATGCAAGCTGGAATATGGTCGAATGTGAAGTGATAAGGGTGGATAATCGTACCCGCTATGAGTGGAAGATCATCCTTGGGGATCACATCGCAGCAGGCAGAACCTTAGGGTTTGATTATACCGTTTTTGACAAAGATGCAACGGAAGGATATCCTGATACCCTGGGTTGGGGCAGGAACAATGGCATCAAGCACGAATGCTCCCAATGTCTGGGCGATGTGCTGTTGGTTCCAAGTGAAGCACAATTGGCGACCCTTTCGGGGAAAGTGGATGTTGATCAGAAATTTGCGGAGGGTGCCACTTTACGTTTGGAACCTTTAACAGCAACCGAAAACCATCTGGACGTTGCACTGGACAGTGTTGGTACTTTTACACAGAGGGTGTTGCCTGGTACTTACAGGCTGTTACAGCCCGACCGATTGTTCTGGGAGGATCCAGTACATCTGTACCGCTTGAAAGCAGTAGGGCAAGAAACAGTGACCCTCCGAAAAAGGGGATCTTCACATTTGGAGCTTCCCCGAATGACAAAATTGGTGCCTAGACCTGAGTTGATTTCCAAAAAGGGTCTGCTACATGAACCCAATGCAACTACCACACAAACGATAGACGATTTTGTGACGGCCTATATGGAACATGATATGGTTCCAGGGGTATCACTGATGGTTATTCGTGAGGGTAAACCTTGGTATTATAAAACCTATGGGGTGCAAAATAGGGTAACCGGTGAGCCCATCACCAAAAATACATTGTTCGAGGGAGCATCGATGACCAAGCCCATATTTGCCTATGTGGCCAATTTGATGGCGGAAAGGAATCAGCTGGATTTGCAACGGCCCCTTCATGAATACCTGGCCTTTCCTGAACTGGAGGAGTATCCCGACTACAAAAAAATGACTGCTTACCATGTACTGAGCCACAAGTCGGGGATGCCCAATTGGGGCCGAACCATGCTGCGCGAACCAGGAACAGCCTACGGCTATTCCGGCGAGGCCTTCGAATACCTCAAACGGGTCATTAAAAAAATCACCTTTCGTGACATCGAGGACATCTTCCGTGAGGAACTGATTAAACCACAAAATATTGGCAGAATGGAGTTTAAACGGAGTCCGGCCCTACGCCAAGTGTTTTCTAGGGGCCATACTGATGGCACACCCAGCATACGCGTATTGCCAGAGGAGCCCATGGTGGCCTATAGTCTTCATACGGAGGCTCGAGCCTACACGGATTTCGCGCTGACCCTGTTGGAGCGACGTGGGCTCAAAGCTGAAACGTATAATAGAATGATGCGGATCCATTCCCCTTTTCCCGAAAACAGAAGGGAGACGGACCACCCCAAGGAGGGTATGGGTCTGGGCATAGCCATCTCGGAATCCAAATTTGGAAAGATGTTCTACCACAGTGGAAACAGTGGGGATTTCAAGTGCCTCTTCCGTATATATGAGGATTTGAACATGGGTTTTGTCGTTTTTACCAATTCCAACACAGGTAATTTTTTAGCGGATGATTTGGCGTTGCTCTTGGTAGAGGGAAAAAGGAAATGAATAACGAATTTTAATTGATAAAACCATGAAAAATAAGATAATAAGTTATCTTCTACTGTCCCTATGTCTTGGTACCGTTTCCTGTTCAGAGCGGGGCACAGAAAAGGCACATAACAACATTGCGAAAACCGCGGATAGCATTCCAATGATGGAGAGTTGGTTCCTGTCCGCCGGGGATTGGGAAACAGACCCTCAAATTTATGTGAGGGAATTTGGTACTGGCACCGATACCGTGCTGTTGCTTCATGGGGGATGGGGTGCAGAACATAGCGGCATGGTCGATATGGTTCGTGAATTGGAAAAGGAATACAAATTTTTCGCCCATGAACAGCGGGGTTCCCTACGTTCGCCCTTTCCTGATTCCCTTATCACCTATGAACACCATATCGAGGATCTAGAGCTTTTAAGGAGAGAGCTAGGGGTCGACAAGCTCAAACTCTTAGGGCACTCCATGGGGGCTGTACTTGCGAGTGCCTATGCCCAGCGATACCCAGAACATGTGAAAAAACTCGTTCTGGTCAGCCCGGCCTATCTCAAAAATCCCTTTCCCGAAGAGGATAATGAATTACTTAAAGCCTCCCAAAATACCTTCGAGAAATTTAGCAAACGCCCTGAGGTAAAACAGGAACTTCAGAAATATAACCTTACAAGGAAAGAATCCAGTCTTTCCTCAAAAGAGAAAACCATAGGGAATAGGATTGGTTTTGCCGCAAGGATGCTCTATGATGTTGCTAATTGGCATAAGCTAAATAATGGAAAGGCATTGTATAAGGGCAATGTATATGGATTGACCGAGAGTACCTATCCCGAAAATGGTTGGGACTTTATTGAGGAATTTAAAAATCATTCCTATCCAGTTAACATAATTATCGGGGAAAATGATTTCTTGGATATGGGGAACCACATCACCCGAAAATGGGGCGAAGAAATACCAAACGCTGAATTTACGAGTATTGAAAAAGCAGGGCACTTACCATGGATTGATAAACCCCATGAGCTTGCGGTGGCCCTTAGAAACAGCCTTTGAATAAAAATTTTACACAATGCATTAGTGCTTTAATCTTAACATGTAGAAGTCTTTTGATTCGAACCTTTTTTGGGCAGCCGATCCTTCTTCTATATCTGTCCTAATAAACTGCCGTTTTATAGTACTGAGCTATATTGGTCTCACTTTTTGAAAATCTGCACTTATGTAATTATATTGTATTGGACATTTTCAGACTTATATGGATGGCATACCGCTATATAAAGAAATCAATGAACTTCATGAACTAAAAGGGCCTTCTTTAAAAACAAAAAACCCGTTGTTTCATTGCTTTGATATGGTCGAGGCTAATAACCTGGAAGTGAACCATACCGAACCCCATCGTGCGGATTTCTTTACCCTAGCCTTGAACTTAGGTACAAAGATCTATCCTATTCATTGAATGAAAACACCTTTAAAAATCCAAAGTATTTTATCCTTTGCGTTGCCCCTGGACAAATAGCCCAATGATCCGAGAAAAGGGAGGGTTACATCCAGACCAAAAACTAGACTGAGTACTATTTCGATTTATTTACCTCTATCTTCCGGGATAGCATAAAATCAAAACAGAATTCGTGCAAAATAACTAAATTTACAGACTATGATGCGAAGAAAATTTCTTCCTGAATTGGACCAAAGTAGTCCTGAAAGCCTTTAAAGGGCATCATAACCCTGCCGAACCAGCCAAGAAGCGCAAGTCGTGCCCTAGCCATATCAACGAATGACAGTTTTTGAAGATCTATCCAACGTTCCCAAAAAAAATGTAGCCTTCCAATGTTGGAAAATCCATCACAAAAGGATTTTAGGTGCGAGGTCCGAAACTATGTTCAATCAAGATCCTTCACGGAGGATTTTGGTTTTCTGGCGCGGGAAACATCATTGGATTTGGAATGGCCCTTTGTCAAGGACTATCTTAACTGGAAAGGGTTCAAACGGAATGTTTTTTCGATTAGGAGGCATTGGGGTTGGAAATACACTCTTTGATTATCATTTCCTTAACAATACCTGGAACGCATTTGTTTTGATCACACCCATTAGAAATCTAACAGATTGAGGACGAGGATAATTTATAACTGAGTATCCTTCCCTGGTCTCCTAGCCTTTCCCTCAAAATATGGGAAAAACTGACATGGTTATTCCATGCTTGGAAATTGTTGGCCCAAGAACCATGGAGCAACAATGTCCCAGGACCTATCGCCAAACAGGACATGACCATACCACTTCAATCGATATGCATATTTTCAAACAGTTCAACCGTTGTTGCGTCATGTGTCCGATAACGGAAAACATCGATATCGCCGTCAAGGTCAAAATCCATTGCACGACCATTGTACACCCCTTGACCGGAAATCTTGATACATACCCACTTTTGATATCCTTTGGATCCCAAAAAGATTTGCATTGGCTGCCCTGGCACGCCTAGATCTTCTGCCCGCTTCGGGTTAGAACCCGCAAGGATATCGTAAAGACCATCTCCGTTGAAATCAAAAACCTGTAGCGTATGGCACGCCGGTATATCATTTATTATTATGTGCTCCGTCCATGACGAACCCTCTCTTTTATAATAGGACAAAGGATATCCCTTTCTCTCGGAATGTGCGATAAAGATTTCAGATTTTCCATCTCCTTCCAAATCCTTGATAAAAACCTTGGTCGCATTGCGCGACCAGTCCCCTGTCTGGTCATTCCATTTTTCATCAATATTCTCAATCTTCCAGGGCATTTCAAGCGATTTTCCAGGGCTATAAAAAACATATCCACAAGAAACGATGTCAGGGTATCCATCACCATCGACATCCCCGGTATCCATCCCTTCGTGAAGATTGCCAAAGTCCTTATACTGTTGTGCCATCGACCATCCATCGGGGCCGATCTTTTTAAAAATGGTAAGCGTGTGTTCCTCAAAGGTCAACAAGACGATTTCCACCTGTCCATCGGCATTTATATCTTCGATTTCCACATCCTTGATAAAATTTGGTACGACACCTATATAATGCTTTTCCCAAGTCGGGTTTTCATACCAATATACCTGGGACGGTGTCTTGGGCGATTCCCACTCTCCTTCGTGGTATGCGGCCACAATATCCAGATCACCGTCACCATCCATATCGGAGGCCTCAATGTCTCCCATGGCAAACCGACGTAGCGTGGAACCTTCTTCGTCGATCAATCGCTTGGTCCAATGCCCAAGTTGTTTGGTCCCCTTGAAAAAGCCCAATTGCCCTCCAGAATGATTGGAGTCCACAAAAAGGAGGTCGGCCAAGCCATCGGCATCCACGTCGACAGGACGATAGGCCCACAAATAATTTACTGAATCTGATATGGTGCGCTGTTGAAATTCCAATACCTCCAGATTACCTTCCGGAACGGGTCCACCTGTATTTTGGGTTTCATTTTCAGTGAAACCCAACACCAGTACCGTAACTGCCAAGGTTATAAAAAAAAACATCTTGATCCTCATGATATATTTATTTGTGTAATGCCAAAAGAAACCTTTTAAAGGTCATGTGTTCGATGGCATTGCTGATTTTGTGCGGATAAAGCCCTATGAGAAAGCTGAGATTTCCCTGGAGCAATGGCCGGCTCGACGTATCCCGGCCAAAACCGATTACGGTCATCCCAACTTTACTTTCGACGCCTTTTTCAGAATTGCCCAAGTACGATATGATGCCTGTTTGGGGCCTTCCCGTCAATTGCAACATATAAAATGTTTGATCGGAGGATACATCCCCCACATATACCCAATGGAAGATATCCGCAAAGGGTTTCCCCTTTGCAAAGTCCGGGGTGTCAAAACTTGAGCCTTGGCCATCGGTTCCATAAAAATAGTCTCCGGGTCGATAATTGCCCCCTGGGATGCCTTCGTACAGGAACCAATACTTTCGATCTTCATCGGTCTTTAAAAGATCAAACCTCGCGCAATCCCTAAAAAATGTCCATTTCCATTTCCATTTCCGATCGATGGATTCGGAATACAATATCCCATTTTCCACCCAAGACCTACATTTGGAAAAACCGGGATGTCCAACTCCATTATCCTCTCCTTGGTATACCAGATTGGGAAGTCCCCGGAAAGCCCCTGAAGCCCCTGCCGGATAGTCATCTTGACCCTCGGGTCCGTAACCGACCCAATCATTACCATTGGAATCGATAATTCTTGAAAAGCCCCCACCCTGGATATCGTAATAGTAGGTCATCTTTTGGGTCTCTATGATAAAGTGTTCCCTGTTTTGGTAAGTTCGCATGGATGTCCGAACGGTATCTGTTCGTTGATGTGGTTCAGTGGCATCCTTGGTAACAATCTCCTCATTGTTGCGCCACAGGTGCATGTACTGATAGGAATCCCATGCACTTCCGATGATATCAAGGTCACCATCCCCGTCCATATCGAAGCATTGGGCTCCAAGATGGTTTTCCTTCCCCGTATCCAACACCCGCTTCTTGAAATTCGCCCTACCATCGTTCTCCCAACACTGTAACTCCAGTTGAGATCCCTTGTGTTCCGCAGTAATGATGTCCAAATCCCCGTCACGATCTATATCGACAACATCAAGGTTGTTTGTGGAATATTGTCTTGCCAGTAAAGTCTTTTTCCAGCCCCCCTTTGGACCCTTATCCTTACTGAACCACCAAACATGGGCATCAGGTTCCTTGCCGGGATAGCGCTCTTCCGTCACTATTATTTCTGCTTCCCCGTCGTTGTCCAGATCGGCCACCCTTATTCGGTCGATGGCATGGTCAATCCCATCAATGAAATGATCTTCCCAAGGTGTGTCCAAACCCCCTGGGTTTTCAAACCATACAAGTGATCTTGGTTCCTCGCCTCCAGCCTTTGATCTCCCACAGACGATATCCAAATCGCCATCCAAATCAATATCCCCAATGCCTATTCCCTCATCCGAAGTGTTCTTTGCTATCAAATGGGTAGGCCACGGTACTTCCCTCAATGGGTCTGAGGGAATCTCTATGACATAAATGTCATGGTTTCCCGAAATAATGATTTCATCTCGCCCCCCGGGAACGATCTGGGCCTTTTCAAAACCCTGGCTGTTCACGTGTGTCGTTGCGGGAACTTGCGAGATTTTATGTCCACGAAAGCTGGTTCCGCCGGTATTGGTCGCCTCGAACCAAAATACGTCCGGTAATGCCTGGCATATAAGTGGGTCGATTCTTTCCTCCTTCACTTTTCGCCATCGATCTGCCGTATCTTTTCTTACGAGCAAGGATACTCGATTTCCACTGCCAAAACCAAGAGGGGGGAACTGTACATTGAGATGTAATTTAGATCTATTCAAGTTATACATTGAATTTACTATGGGTCCAAACTTCCTATCTTCATGGCTGTCCCATTTCGGACCAAAGAGTTGAAGGTCCCGGAACCAATACCGATTGGCTTTGGTAAAACCTAAACTATGGGAAACCAGCGCAATATTGCCAATCAGCAAGTCTTTGGAGACACCCTTCAAAACCACTTTTTGTAACTCTACACCGGTTCGAAAATCTTCGGCGGATAAGATCATTTGATACCTTCCTTCCCCCATAGGCGTTGCCTCCATCTTAAGTTGTATATCTTCCCAATTGGCATTATATCGGTTTCTTTCAATGGTATTCCCATATCGTTCCGTCAACGGCAATATTGGATAATCGTTGGTTGCGGATTCATCCTCATTGCTCCTGAAAAAAAGCTGCCCATTGCTGTCAATCCCTGCGATGATCCCTCCCCCTTTTCCGGAGGAATGATGTATTAGAGCCGCCGATTGGTATGGAATTCCGTTGTTGCCAGCACCGATGAGAAAACCGCTCCAACTCACCCCAGTTCCTTTGGCGGGATATCCCAATAGTCCTGTCCTTACCGTAACCCTAAAGCTTTCATCCCTATCCGAAAGGCCTTGTGTCAGCAAATGAACGGTCCGCATGGGCAGGTCGTCAGCTTTGGCCACACATTCCAATCCGCCAATGGCCACGCGCCAATCCTGTAGTCGGTTGGCCCAAAAATCCCCGCCAACCCATGTTTGGGTTACATCCGTGTCCCATGTGCTCCGGAAGATGGTTTGACCATAGTTCTGGAAGATTCCTAAAAAGATAAAAAAAACTGTAACCCTAATATTGAAGAACATAAAATTCGTTCGATTTCTTAATCATTAATGTTAAAATGGGCCTTTTCCATACCTCCAAAAAGACCCATTGCTAACTCAACTAACACTGTGTTAAAAAAACTACTATTCACACATCAAAGATAATCTCTGGACAGGGGCATCCTGTTTATGCAAAATTTCAAATCCTTATCGCTGAATTCCAAATTGGAGTGCATCCCATATTTCCATTTATTTTTAGATTATCCTAAATTCATTTAACGGTTGCCAGTCAGGCTTCCTATAATTTTAATCCAGTTGGCGACTTGGGGCATCGATACACCGCTGATTGGGGTGGGATTACACTTTTTAAGCTTAAGGCACTTCAGGGGAATGTTCAGCACATCCCAAAATCATATGTATCCGCACACACCTAAGGAATGCATCGGATTTTGACCCTTGTATAGTTTTTAAAGACCATTTTTGGGAATTTAGTAAACAGATTGGGTGATTGCCCTATCATGAAAATCGGGTCTTCACGAGAGAGGTCGGCCCCATGCCACAAAAAAGGTCTATTTGTGATTTTCAAAATCAGGTGCAGGAAAAATATAACAACATCCACAGGCATGGCCGGATATTGAAACTGTGGTCAAAAATACCCCGTTTGAAACAATGGTTTTAGTGTTATTTCTGCATTGCAAAGAGCATATCCGTGGGCAGGGACTTTACGTACGCCCTTGCATTATGGCGATTCCTTCGCTATTTATCCATGGAATAAAAGTGTTGGTTGTAAAAACACCTATTTAAAGGGTCATGTACCTTGGGAAAAAAATACAATTTAAAGGGAAAACTGTCCATTCCACATACAACAGTATTGGGATACCTTTATCCGATGTTCAAAACAACAACTTAAAGGGAAAAGCAATAAGAAAATGACACTTACTTGGAAAAATATTATCGAATTTATTGTAAAGGGGAACCCGAATCCAGATTTTAGAATCCAAAAAACCGAGTCTGAATGGCGGAATATCCTGACACCCGAGCAATTTAGAATAACCCGCAAGAAAGGGACCGAAGCACCCCATAGCGGTGCTTTATGCAGCATTCATGAAGCCGGTAAATACAATTGCATCTGTTGTGATACCCCCTTGTTCGATTCCACTATCAAATTTGAATCGGGTACTGGATGGCCCAGTTTTACCAATCCTGTCAAGGAAAATGCCATCAAATACGAAAAAGATAGTTCATTCGGTATGATACGGGTGGAAACCTTATGCAATACTTGTGATGCCCACTTGGGGCATGTCTTCCCAGATGGCCCAGAGCCCAGTGGACTTCGGTACTGTATCAATTCAGAGGCATTGAAATTGAAGAAAGAAAAGGTTTGAAAATGGACGGTGAAATAACAAATGGCATGGTTTCCAATAAGGTCAAGGTGTTGTGGACGGTCCTTATACGTGAAAGGTAATTTCCGAGAGTCGCCTCACTTTAGGTTTTTATCCATCATGTGGACAGTTATCGGATCAAAAATGGTAAAGTTATGATTTTAGAAAGAATAAGAACCCTTCCGATAGGATATTCCGAGGTACTCTACCAAGGTAGAAAGTACGGTGTGACCCGAACGGATTTCAACAAGGGCAACAGTATAAAAATCTACGCAGAAGAGTTGGGCGGAAACGACCATATAAGCCTAAACTATTATATTACGAAAAAGGCAGAAAGTTTAATGCCGTGTGAAATGCCCGAACTTAAAGTACTTGATTTTCTTTATATGTACAGAATGATTAAATTATAGGAAGAAAAATTTAAAACAACGGATAAAATGAGCGATTATAGAAAAGCATATGTAGCAGGCGGATGTTTTTGGGGAATGGAGCAACTTTTCAGGGTACGGCCCGGGGTAAGGGATACCGAGGTAGGTTATCTCGGAGGGAAGAATGAACATCCTACCTATCAAAACCATCCTGGCCATGCCGAGGCCATTGAAATCACCTATGATCCAACGCAGACCTCTTTTAAGGAGATACTGGACTACTTCTATCGCATACATGATCCGACCACGCTGGATCGACAGGGCAATGACAGGGGCTCAAGCTATCGTTCCGCGATATTTTACCAAAGTGATGAGGAAAAAAGGATTGCGGAGGAGGTTATTCGAATCGTCAATAATTCCGGTAAGTGGCCCAACAAGGTCACCACCTCCCTGGAACGCAAAACAAAATTCTGGCCCGCCGAGGATTACCATCAGGATTATTTGGTAAAAAACCCCAATGGGTACACTTGTCATTTTGAACGTTTCGATAGTTTTCTCAAAGCACCTGAACAGGCTTGATTTACCCATGCTTGCAAAAAAAAATCTGAAATTTATGATATGGCAAACAAAAAAATAGTGGATATTGATATTCATTCAATCGGGCTGAATTTGGACAACCGTTACCTAAATGATGGCCAAATGCCAACACCAAATTTCACAAAAATCGCTTTTGGAGGGGGCTGCCACTGGTGCACTGAGGCTGTTTTCCAATCCTTACTGGGCGGGGAAACGGTCGAACAAGGCTTTGTGGCCTCCACAGGAAGCAACAGCTCCTTTTCAGATGCCGTAGTGGTACATTTCGATCCATCCATCATATCCCTAAAGGTGTTGATCGAGATACATTTGCACACACATGGAAGCACGTCGCTACATAGTATGAGGGATAAATACCGGTCGGCCATTTATTCGTATTCATGGGTACAAGCCGTAGAATCAAAAAAAATATTACATGCACTGCAACCTACCTTTGGAAATAAGATAATTACAAAGGTCTATTCTTTCAAGGACTTCAAACCCTCTCCTGAACAGTTCGTGGCATATTTTTATAAAAATCCGAACAAGCCTTTCTGCGAGCGCTTTATCCATCCCAAGCTGAAGACTTTACTCCGTAAATTTCCAGGTCAGCTGGAGCAAGGGAAGATTGCCAAAGCAATGAACTGCACAAGGCGGGAAGGCAAAGGAAATGCAGAACTTTGATAAAAATAAAATCGATGAAAGAGTTAGAAAAACATGGGGATGCCCCTAAACTGAAAGAATACGACTTAATAGTCATTGGAGCTGGTTCCGCTGGATTGGTCGCTGCCACTACTGCACAAAGAAAAGGGCTAAAAACTGCAATGTTGGAGAAGGATAAAATCGGGGGTGAGTGCACCCATTATGGCTGTGTCCCCAGTAAGGCACTAATCAATGTGGCCAAGGCCTACCATAGTTTTACAAAAATGCCCGAAATGGGACTGGATGTGGAAACTCCAGTGGTTGATTTCAAAAAGATCATGGAAAAAGTCGATGAGATCGTTCAGGGCATTTACGCCCATGAAACCCCAGAGGTTTTTCAAAAACAAGGTATCGATGTCTATGTAAATGGTAAAGGGGCGCAATTTTTGGATTCCCATACGGTCACCATTGGGGATTCGGTTCTGAAAGGGAAAAATTTCATCATCAGCACGGGAAGCTCCCCCCGAAAACCTGATATAGAAGGCATTGGACAAGTCAATGTGCTCCATAACGAGAATTTTTGGGAGCAACGCAAAAAACCAGAAAGTGTTGTTTTTATTGGCGGAGGAGTCATCTCCGTGGAACTTGGCCAAGCACTGAACCGGCTGGGTTGCACTATCAGCATAATGGATCGGAACCCCCGAATACTAAAAGTGACCGATGAGGAAATCGGTGGATACCTCTGCGACCAACTCAAAATGGAAGGGATACAAATCCTCAACAATGCGAACCCTCTTCGTTTCGAGAATGATCGGACACTGATCTATCAACAGAATGGGAAGGAGAAGGCCATCTTGGCCGACCGCTTTTTTATCGCTTCGGGCCGCTCTCCTAAAATACAAGGGATGAAGCTGGAAAATGCTGGTATCGCTTATACTGACAAGGGTATTATTACCAACGATCTCCTCCAGAGTTCAACCCCACATATATACGCCTGCGGTGATGTGGCCACTCCTTTGAAATTTACGCATACGGCTTCCCATCAGGCCAATATATGTGTGGAAAACATTCTAAACGGAAACCAGAAAAAAAATGACCTTTCGGTCTTTCCATGGGTCATTTTCACCGAACCTGAAATCGGTCATGTGGGCTTGACAGAGGAGGATGCAATACGGGAATATGGCAAAAAAAATATTTCCATTTTCGAGGTAGAGGCTTCCATTGACAGGTTCATAACCGACAGAAAGACAGGTGGGCTCCTGAAAGTAATTTTCAACCATCGGAATCTGGTGGTCGGTGCAGAAGCTGTGGGAGCCCATGCAGGCGAATGGATACAGTTATTTACCCTTGCCATCAAAAACAACATACCTGCGGAGCAGATGACGGATACGATTTTTGCCTACCCGACCTATTCTGAAATTGTCAAGAAAGCATTTACCAGATATTTGAGATCCAAATAAGTTGTTTCATCATGAAAATAACATCCATCATAGTGGCCTATAATGAAGAGAAGCTTGTACCATCCATAGTGGGGGAATTGAAAAAGCAAGAATATGAGGATGCACACGAGATTATTTTAACCGATGGTGGAAGCAGCGACAATACAGTTTCCCTGGCAAAAAATGCAGGGATACAAGTTGTTATGGGCAAAAAGGGCAAGGCACTGCAAATGAATGAGGCAGCAAAAACAGCCACAGGCGATATACTGTTTTTTATACATGCCGATATGGAACTGCAATCGAAAACCTTAACGCATATCCGCCAACACATCCTGGAGGGATATGAAGCAGGTGGATTCTCCAATGTATTTACCGAGCACAATCAAAAAATCAAGGCTTTGGGCACTTGGATGAACTTTAGATTTTTTGATAAAAGGGAACAATCCGATAGGGGGATTTTTTATGGTGACAATGGGATTTTTGTGAAAAGGGAGGTTTTTGAAAAGCTTGGAGGTTTTGCAAACATTCCGATTATGGAGGATTATGATCTTTCCCTGAGGCTCAAGAAAAATGGTTATCGAACAATCAAGATTGAAACTCCAAAAATCCATGTATCCCCCCGAAGGCACACCAAGGCCGGGTTTTTCAAGACAAGGTTTCAATGGGTGATGATCAGAAAGCTCTATAAGATAGGAGTTTCACCGAACTGGCTTGCCAAATGGTACGGTGACGTAAGATAACTCAATGCTCCAAAATGGCTTCGAACAATAAAAATTTTAAATCAATGCCATCACCCGATGACCACCAGGAACTGTTTCCATTGGGATTGGGACTAGCTGCTTTGGGCCGACCTGAATATATAAATGTTGGAGATATCCCGACAATCGATAAAACAGTTGATGGCTTAAGGGAGAATATGATCAAAGTCATGGATTTTGCCTATAAGAGTGGGGTACGGTACTTTGATGCCGCTCCTTCCTATGGAAAGGCAGAGGATTTTTTATTTGAATGGATCACAAGCCGCGGTCACACGGATATGGTGCTTGACACAAAATGGGGATATACCTATATAGCGGATTGGAAATTGGGGCATGTCGGCCCACACGAGATCAAAGATCATTCCCTTAAAAATTTAATTCTCCAGTGGCAAAGCTCAAAAAATCTGCTGCCGAACCTTTGGATCTATCAGATTCACTCTGCCACCCTCGATACGGGGATCCTGACAGATTTCTCGGTCCTAAAAAGACTACATCAAATAAAAAAGGAGACGGGTGTGAAGATCGGGGTTACCACAAGTGGCCCAAACCAAAAACAAGCCATAATCAAAGCACGCTCCCTTAAAATGAACGGGGAATACTTATTTGATGTCTATCAGGTCACCTATAATATATTGGATCAGGATGCCCATGAGGTTTTGAGACGGATGAAAAATGAAGGAAGGACAGTCATAATCAAAGAAGCCCTGGCCAATGGTAGAGTATTTCCAAATCCCAATTATCCCCATTACAGGTCCATGTACGATGCGCTCATCGAACTATCCCATAAACATGGCGTGGGCATTGATGCCGTCGCACTTCGCTTCTGCCTTGATATGATACAGCCGGATATAGTATTAAGCGGTGCCTTGGGCAAGATCCAATTGGCCGAAAACCTCAAGGTCATGGATATTATTCTCGATGCTGGTGACCTTGACCGTTTGGGTGAATTCATGGTTACATCGGAAAGATATTGGTCGGAAAGAAGTAGGATGTCCTGGGATTGATACAACTGGTAATGGTTATACCATGGATTTTTTAGTTGTTCGCAGTATCAGAGCAGGGAACAATGTGCAATAATTCGGGAAGTTCGGCCATTACATGGGTTTAATTATACCATGATATTTGAAGTATCAAATTAAAATAATTTTTAACCCTAAAAAATAATAATTATGACAAAGTTTATCGTCCCCACAAGAGATGAAGTGAATGCCGAAAACCAAAAAATCTTTGATAATTTAAAGGATTCAATTGGTTTTGTGCCAAACCTTTTTGCTACCTACGCATATTCTGACAATGCCTTGAAAAACTATCTGAACTTCTCAAACGCCAAGACCTCTCTGAAAACCAAGGAGAAAGAAGTGGTGAATCTAGCCGTAAGTGAGGTGAACAATTGTGAGTATTGTCTTTCCGCCCATACCACCATTGCCAAAATGAACGGGTTTACCGAAGACCAAATATTGGAATTGAGGAGCGGAAAGGCCTCCTTTGACAACAAATTGGATGCACTGGCAAAACTTTCCCGAAACATTACCCAAAACAGGGGATATGCCGATGAAGAAATCTTGGAAAACTTTTTTGAGGCGGGTTGGACAAAAGAAAACCTTATCGACACCATTTCCTTGGTGGGTGATAAAACCATTTCCAACTATATCAACAATACCACAAACGTACCCGTTGACTTTCCTTTGGCAAAGCCACTGCAAGGAGAGCCGGCATAATAAAACAAAACCCTTCTTTACCGAATGAGGACAACCTGCACAGGTTGATTGTTATTGTATGTTCGAAGGCCCATTTTTATGGGCCTTTTATTTGCATGTTCGAGATTTAGAACTCGTATGATTCCCCTTCATCAATACAGCATACCCATCAAAGTTAGAATCCAAACGCACAATCTTATATGGATAGGATGGCAATCATCTCGCGGAAAATTCCCATAAAGTATTGCATTAGAGAAAAATATACAATCTTTTGGGAATATCGAACAAGGTTGTATTCAAGGAAATCTTTTATTTTTAATTAATGAGAACTATAAAAACTTTTTATTATGAACACAGGTAATTTAATTATTAGAATAGGATTTGGAATTTTATTTGTCTGGGGAGGGCTGGAAAAATTCATTGAAGGTTTTCTTGGGGGCGTTGGCCTACACAACATGGCCGGCTTCCTCAAAAGCAGTGGCCTTGCCTTTTTGGGAGATACCGGAACGTACATCCTTGCCACCCTTCTTGCATTCTTGGAATTGGCAGCAGGTATTTTGCTCTTTTTGGACAAAAAGACATTTTTTGCATATGCATTTTTAGCATTCGTAATGCTTATGGCTCTTTTATTGGTCCATTTTCCATCTGGAAACTGGCTGAACATAATGATCCACATAGCCTTGACGACCACTTTGGCCGGCCTAGCGATCCAGGAACGTCAAAAAACATTGTAACATACCAATTTTACATCACGGTTGTGCTGGCCCGAAAACTGTTTATAACCATTTCGATCGCTGTAATCCTGATTACGCTATCGATCGCCCTATATTGGAGACCGATTTTATGGTCCTTTGCTGCTACAGGCCCCCTAATTTTAATGGGGGCTTTTGACATTGTTCAAACACGTCACACGATTCGCCGAAACTTTCCACTGATCGGAAGGTTCAGGTATCTTCTGGAATCCGTGCGACCCGAAATCATGCAATACTTTGTTGAAACCGACACAGAGGGTAAGCCCATTAATAGAATTTTACGATCATTGGTATATAGAAGGGCCAAGGGTGCCAATGACACTGAACCCTTTGGAACCCAGATGGACCTTTATCAAATTGGCTATGAATGGATGGAACACTCCATGTACGCTAGGAGTAACCCAAAAGAGATCCATAAAATTCCTCGGATAAAGGTCGGGGGAAAAGACTGCCTACAACCATATTCTTCAAGTCTGTTGAATATTTCCGCAATGAGCTTTGGTTCCCTGAGCAAGAATGCTGTTCTGGCCTTGAACAAAGGGGCCAAAATGGGAGGTTTTGCCCACAACACTGGCGAAGGGGGGATCAGTGAACACCATTTAAAGCCTGGAGGGGACTTGATTTGGCAAATAGGTACCGGATATTTCGGCTGTCGCAGAGAAGACGGGACATTCAATGAAAAAACGTTCCGTGAGAACGCACTCAGGCCCCAGGTAAAGATGATTGAAATAAAATTATCGCAAGGGGCTAAACCAGGTCATGGAGGCATTCTGCCCGCGATTAAGAACACACCAGAAATTGCAAAAATTCGTCATGTGAAACCCGGTATTTCGGTTCATTCACCGCCTTCCCACTCCGCCTTTGGCAATCCGATACAGTTTAAGCATTTCATAAGGACCCTTCGTGATTTGTCCGATGGGAAGCCAATCGGCTTCAAGCTCTGTATTGGGAGAAGACAAGAGTTTATGGATTTCTGTGAGGCAATGGTTTACTCTGGAATAACCCCTGATTTTATTACTGTCGATGGCGGGGAGGGGGGTACCGGGGCAGCTCCTGTCGAATTTTCGAATACCATGGGCATGCCAATGAGGGAAAGTCTGATTTTTGTGCATGATACCTTGGTCGGATTTGGCCTAAGAAATGACATCAAAATATTCGCCTCGGGCAAGATCATCACTGGTTTCGATATTGCTAGGGCCATTGCCCTGGGAGCGGACGGTTGCAACAGCGCACGGGCAATGATGTTATCCGTTGGTTGCATTCAGGCACTGCAATGCAACAACAACACCTGTCCAGCAGGAGTGGCGACCCAGAATAAAACACTAATGAATGGATTGGTGGTTGCCGACAAGGCCCCTAGGGTAAAAAACTACCATAATGCCACCGTTAAAAGCTTTCTGGAACTCTTGGCCGCAGCGGGACTTGAGAGTCCCGGAGAATTGGGCCGTGAACATATCAGCAAGCGGATGGGTATGTTTGAGGTGAAAACATATGACGAAATATTTCCCTATACGGAAGAAGGCAGTCTATTGGATATCTTGAGTGTCCCCAGCAGCTATGCAAAGTATTTTCAACAAACCAGGATTATGAAATAGTAGATAATCAACACACCTTTTGAGAATCTTTGATGAAACCCGATTTACGATGCAGTACCCCCCGTACGTGCATCGTAGTCGACCATTACCTTTGTGCGCACGCACCATTGGTTTTTGCCCTTGCAAGCCCTGTCCGCCGAGGCAATAGCGATAAATATGAAACCATTTCGATTCGGGGCATATTGTTCTGTCCCGATTTATCCCACAACCCTTCATTGGCCTTTTTTATCCCACAGGATTCTCCTGTACCCCGTTCTCATCAAAAATTTCATCTTTATGGCGCTTCAAAAAATGATTGCAATAGAGACATATGTTCTGAAGCTCTTCGTTTTTTGCCTTCGCAGACTCAAAGGATATGCCCAACGGATTCACCCATGTGCAACGGCTCACCTTGGTTCAACATTTTAAAGACCGTATTTTTTGAGGCCCTTTGCAATACCTCGGCCACTTTATGTTTTCTGGAATCCTCCATTGGAAAAGGGGTTCCCGGGCAACAGGGATTGATGCACTATAACTGTATGCATATTTCTTGTGGAATGTCATCGTGACCACCCATAAAATTCCTGACCACAGAGAGTATCGAACAAAAGTTGTGATTGGGATCCTTTTTCCAAATTCCGTTCTTGAGGGCCTTTCGGCGCGCCCAGTTCGCCCCCAACCACATATCTTCGTTGGCACCCCAATAGCCCCAGCTCAATAGATTTTCAGATAGGTATTGCCCTCCTTCTATCAAAGGGTCTTTCCCTGTGCCGTTCCCGCAACTTTCAAAAAGGTCGGAGAATTCCATCAGACGGCCGCCGGCTCTTTTGTGATACGATCGATGTTGGCTATATCAAAACGGGTGACTCCCTTTCCCAATAAGGTCAACAGTTTTTTCTTTGTCAACAGGTCCCCGTTGGTCTACAGCATGACCTGTATTTTATTGGAATAGCGTTTTTGTATCCTATCCAATATGGCGTGCAACAGTTTGATATCGGCCAAGGGCTCTCCTCCACTTAAAATGATTCTGTCCATCTTTTCTGGCATATTGTTTATGATTGCCATACAATCGGCTTGGCTGATTCGTTTACCGAATGGGCTGGAATCGTTATAGCAGTGGTCACAATCATCGTTGCACAATTGGGTAAAGACCCAATAAATTGATTCAATGTGGTTAAAATCAGTTTTTATATCCATCATCCGTATTTTAATTTTACACGTTCTTGTTCCACCCCTCAATTGGCCCCCTATCCCCCAGCATTCATAATATTGTCCATCTGAGCAATCCGTCTCCAAAAGTCAAGTTCCCGTTCCAAACCAATGTTGCCGTCGTCCAAAAAGGCCTTTTTCGAGTTGTACAACAATAGCCTTGATTCGGAAACTGTACCCAAATAGTCTCCTATGATCAATGCCTATTTTAAATCATGGGTGATAAAAATGGCGGTCATTGCAATCCTCTCCCGAAGCGATCAGAACAAATCCTGCATTTGTGCCCTTGTTTCCGTATCCAGTGCGGCAAAGGGTTTCTCCATTATACGTGTATAAGTGCTGCAGCAAAAATCTTTAGACGAATACAAGAAGGAGAATGATGGATATAAGCGTTTTGTTTTTTCAAAACAAACTGTACTTTGGTAATAATAAAGGGCATATACTAAACCGCATACGGTATGTAGAATCTCTCCAAAGCAATTATTTGTAACTAACTGTCAGTTAAAAAGTTGTAAAATAGTTGCGTAGGGCAGTAGGTAGCTCGTCGCGCTCATAACCCGAGTAATCTCTTTGAAATTTTGATTATCATTGGAGAGAATAAAGTAAATACTCATTAGCATTATCTCTCAATAATCGAACTAACTTCGAACTAATCAAAATAAAATTAAATACAATTAATTTAATATCAATCATTTAATTTAAAAATAACGATACACAGAACGTATATCACACCATGAAGGAATAGACACCAAATCAACATTATAAAAAAGGGGCATAGTTTTCAGACCATGCCCCTTTTTAGTTTAAATTATTTAACTACTTATCGAATACTTTGAGCCAAAGTCAAAACCTTGTTGGCCAGGGACGAGATAGCGCTGGCGTAACGTTCGTCCCACTCTTCCAATCGATCTGTAGATTTCAAGGAAATCTCATATTCCAATCCAGGTAAAATCCATGAAGCATATCCGCTAAAAGGATCTGTTGAAGCGTACAGGGATTTGAACCAAGATCCATAATACATCCCTTTTTCGTCGATAAAGCTTTTTTCCAGGGCAATCAATTGCTTGTTGATGTCCTTGATCTCCTTTTTGGACAATGCGCCCGAAGACAAGGCGTTGGCCAAAGCTTCATCCAAAAGCTGGGTGTTCTTTTCCAAGGTAGCAATGGATTGGTCCACTTGATCAAAACCTTCAAATTCGGCATGGAATCCTTTGATTTTTTCCACGGCCTTGGCAAAGTGCCCTTCCAAATCCACAGCATATCGTTCTACATCATACGGAATCAATTCGGCATTGGCCATACGCAAGGTCATGAGTCCCGTCCATTGCTCAATGGTACCTCCCATTTTAAACTCGGGATCCACAAAAGTTTCGTAAAAGTGGAAACTGTCGTAATTGGTGTGATACAAGGTAGGGCCTCCTGCTCCACCGCTCAATGAAGGAACCCCTACGTGCATATAAAAACCGATATGGTCGGAACCTCCTCCCAAATTACCAATAGTGGGCTCCTCCTTATCACCTCTCCACTGATCATAGAGCGACTTTTCCGAATAGGGGTAATCCACTTTTTTAGCCATTTCAGAGACCAAGTTTTTCAAGGTTGGAGAGGAAGATGCACCAAAGTTTTTTCCGGATACACCTCCATCAAAATTGAGGTAGGCAACCGCTTTGGCCCCCAATTCATCCTTGAGCTGCTCTACCCATTCGGAGGATCCTATCACACCGTGCTCCTCGGCATCCCAATGTGCAATCAGGATAGATCTTTTGGGACCGTTTCCACTTTTGAC
>JASBTS010000106.1 GCA_030148305.1 Allomuricauda sp.
CTCATGGCCAAGGTTCGGGGAATAGGGGTTGCCGTCATGACCAAAATATGGGGAGGTGTGTCGTTTTTATGCCACAATTTAGAACGTTGTGCCACTCCAAACCGATGTTGCTCGTCCACAATGGCCAATCCTAGGTTTTTGAACTGGACCTTATCCTCCAAAACGGCATGGGTACCCACCAAAATGTTCAGGTTCCCGTTTTCCAGTTGGTTGTGCAACAAGGTCCGTTCCGATTTTTTAGTGGAACCCGTCAATAGGGCAATCTTGATGTCCATGTTCACCAACAATTCCTTGAGTCCGTTGTAATGTTGGGTGGCGAGGATTTCCGTGGGAGCCATCAAACAGGCTTGGAATCCGTTATCGATGGCCAGCAACATGCACATTAGGGCCACGATGGTTTTGCCGGAACCCACATCTCCCTGCAACAAGCGGTTCATCTGTGCATTACTGCCCAAATCGTTGCGGATTTCCTTGATCACACGCTTTTGGGCTTCCGTGAGTTCAAAGGGTAGGTGGTTTTGAAAGAACGTAGTAAAATTTTCGCCTACATTTTCAAAAGGCAGACCCTTGATCTTTTGTTTGCGGAGCATTTTTTTGGAAATCAATTGCATCTGCACAAAAAAGAGTTCTTCAAATTTCAATCGGAACTGTGCTCGCGCCAGCAACTCTTGGTTTTTTGGGAAATGGATGTTCAGTATTGCTTCGGTTTTGGAAATGAGTCGAAGTTCATCCAAAATAGAAATAGGCAAGGGTTCTGCAAACAATCCCTTTGATTCCAATATCAGTTGCTGCACCATTTTGGAAACGACCCTGTTGGTAATGCCCTTCGTACTCAATTTTTCGGTGGAAGGGTAGATGGGTTGCATGGCAATTTTCAGTCCTTGCTGGTGTTTGTGCAAGAGTTCCATTTCGGGGTGAGGCATGGAAAAAGTGCTTCCGTATTGGGAAACACGACCAAACACCACGTAGGGCTCGTTGATCTTTAAATTTTCCTTGATCCATTTGTGGCCTCGGAACCAAACCAGTTCCATTTGTCCGGTTTCATCCACAAAGGTGGCCACCAACCGTTTGCCGCGCTTTTGTTCCACCATTTTTAGATGTATGATCTTCCCAACCACCTGCACATCGGCACCGCTGGGCTGCAATTGGTTGATCTTGTAATAACTGGTGCGGTCCAAATAGCGATTTGGGAAGAGATGGAGCAGGTCCCTGTAGGTTTCTATGCCCAATTCGGCCTTTAGGATATCGGCCCGGTTGGGACCGACACCTTTGAGATAGGCAATGGGAGTTTGTAGAAAATTGGGATTCATCGAACTAAAATATGTAATTTGGAAGGACTTTTGATGGGATGATCGTATGAAGCTGAACCCGATTCTTATTTTTTTCCTATTTGTGCACTTCCTGAACGCCCAGGTTCAGGACAAGGTGGATTTTATCCGGGCGAAAGTTTTTGTCCAACCTAATCCCTTTAATATGCAAATAAAAGGGACTGTTTCTTATGATTTTGAAATTCTAGCGAATGTAGAGACGATTTTTTTGGATGCCAAAAGCATGGAGTTTAACAAAGTGCTGCTTGATGGGAAAGAGATGAAGTTTGATTATGATGGCAATAAGATTATACTGAAGAAAAAATTCAAAAAAGGAAAAGAACACTCACTTTATTTGGAATATGATTCAAACCCAAAGCAGACCGTTTATTTTATGAATTGGCATATTCCTGATTCGCTTCTTAAGAGAATGAATGGGAATCAAAGCAATACGATATATGATGCCTTGTTAAAGTCGATGAGTACTAAAATTTTAAGATTAATGAACCATGGAAATGGGCAAATCTGGACCCAAGGGCAAGGAAAATATACTAGCCATTGGTTGCCTAGTTTGGATGATATGACGGATAAAGTTGAATTTGATTTATCGTTAGTATTTAGAAAAGACTATATGGTAATCTCTAACGGAAAATTGATTGGTAAGGAGGAGAGAAGCGGTGAGACCAAATGGAAATTTGACATGCAAAAACCCATGAGCAGTTATCTTGTAGGGTTTGCCATTGGTGATTTTGATAAAATGGTGCTCAAATCTTCCTCAGGAGTGCCCATTGAACTCTATTATGAACCCAAGGACAGCTTAAAAGTGGAGCCCACCTACCGCTACACCCAACATATTTTTGACTTTTTGGAGAAGGAAATCGGCGTGCCCTATCCGTGGCAGAACTACAAACAGGTGCCCGTTCAGGATTTTTTGTACGCGGGCATGGAAAACACCACTTGCACCATTTTTTCCAACCAATATGTAATCGATTCCACTGCTTTTGTGGACAAAAATTATGTGAATGTAAACGCTCATGAACTGGCCCATCAATGGTTTGGGGACCTTGTCACCGAAACCAGCAGCGAACACCATTGGTTGCATGAGGGGTTTGCCACTTTTTATGCCTATTTGGCGGAAAAGGACATTTTTGGGGACGATTATTTTTATTGGCATTTACTGGAAACGGCCAATGCCTTGGAAAACTTATCGGAAGATGATCAAGGCGAGGCCCTGAGGAATTCCGGTGCGGGAAGTTTGACTTTTTATGAGAAGGGGGCTTGGGCCTTGGTGATGCTTCAGGACAAGTTGGGAGAAACAAATTTCAAAAAAGGAATAAAGAACTATCTTAAAAAATATGCCTACCAGAATGTGACCATTCCCAATTTTATGGCAGAGATGGAGGCCGTTTCGGGAATCGACCTTTCCGAATTTGAGTCTATCTGGTTACACGACTCTGACTTTCCTTTTGAAAGCGTGCAAACCTTTTTAATGGATAAAAATGCTTCCATCAAACAGTATTTTGAGTTAAAAAAGGACATAGAAAACAATCCTTCAGCGACAGGATCAATTTTGGAAAATGCATGGGACTTCTTGACCTCATCCCAGTTGAAACAAAACCTCGTTTTGGATTATGGAAAGAACCTGTCGCCCTTATTTTTGGAAAAAGTGTTGAAGGAAGACGATCTAAAAGTGAGACAGGCGGTCATTTTATCCTTGGACAGAATCCCTCAGGAATTGCAAAGTTCAGCAGAAGCGTTGTTGACCGACGCCTGCTATACCACTGTGGAATCGGCCTTGTACAAGCTTTGGTCTGAATTTCCAGGAGGTAGGGGCCGATATCTTGATAAAACACAGTCCGTAATCGGGTTTCCCAACAAAAATATTCGATTATTGTGGTTAACGTTGGCCCTCGTGACCCCTGAATACCGTTCCGATCTAAAACCTACATATTTGCAGGAATTAAGCAGCTATACCGGCGCGGAATATCATTTTGAGACCCGTTTGTTGACCTTTGAATATTTGAAAAGTATCGGCGGGTTCAACGATGAGTCACTCAAAAATTTAATCGAGGCCTGCAGCCACCATGTTTGGCACTTTAAAAAATCGGCCCGCAATCTTTTGAATGAATTTTTAAAGCAAGAAGGCAGTTTGGCAAGGGTAAAGTCCTTATATCCTTTGTTAAATCAAGAAGAAAAGCAATATTTGGAGAAAACTTTGGGTGAATGAGGGCATTGGTCATTTCTGGTGGGGGCAGTAAGGGAGCTTTTGCAGGTGGGGTGGCCCAATTCCTGATCCAAGAGGCCCAACACAAGTACGACCTTTTTGTGGGCACATCCACAGGGAGTCTTTTGATTTCGCATCTGGCGTTGAACAAATTGGACAAGATCAAGGAAATCTATTCCTCGGTGAACCAGGACAGTATTTTCAACAATTGTCCCTTTATCATCAAGAAAAAACATGGGGTAGAGATCATCGCCATCAACCACTGGAACGTGGTAAAGAACTTTATCCGTGGCAAAAAGACCTTTGGAGAAAGCGAGAACCTCAGAAAATTGATCCGGGATTCCATTACCGTCGAGGAGTTTGAAGAATTGAAGGAGAGTGACACGGATGTGGTGGTCACGGTTTCCAACCTTTCTTTGAATCAAGTGGAATACAAGTCCATCAACGATTGCACCTATGATGAATTTTGTGATTGGATCTGGATTTCGTCCAACTATACGCCCTTCATGAGTTTGGTGAAGAAAGACGGATGTGAGTATGCCGATGGCGGGCTGGGCAGTCTAGTGCCCATAGAGGAAGCCTTGCAGCGTGGGGCCACCGAAGTGGATGTGGTGGTATTGCATACCGAAGTGAACCACTTGAACCGCATGTCCGCCAAAAACCCCTTTGATTTGATCACCACCATTTTTAGTTTTATGCTGGACAGGATTGAGAACCAGAATGTGCGTATCGGAAAATTGGTGGCCAATCAAAAAGATGCCATCATCAACTTTTACTATACACCAACGATACTTACCACCAATTCATTGATTTTTAACAAAGAACGAATGACTTTATGGTGGAAACGCGGTTACCTCTATGCCAAGAACAAAAATGAGGAAACCAGTCCGATCAATCCCGAAATGCAGGAATAGGTCAATCCCAGAGCTCGCTCACCTCTTTTTTCACGAAGGCCAAGGCCGTTTGTGAAGGCGATTGTTTTTCCATGGTCTGGTTCAGGATGTCTTCCCTTAACTTGTCGGGGGAATCGGTTTGGCTCATCCCGGCACTGCGAATGATTTGGATCGTGGCATTCTTCGCCGTTTTGATGATGTTCCAGCATTCATCCGTCATATAAATCTGTTGGGAAAGGTTGTGCTCAAATTCCGTTTCTATCTGTTGAATGAGGAGATTCTCGTAATCGTTCTTGCTCTTGGTTTTGGGAGCAACGCGTACCACAAGGCTGTTCAACGCGATTCGTTCCAAGAAAAGGGCCATGCGCTCATAAGCTTGCAGACGCACAGGAAGCGTATCTTTTTGGGAATCTTTGTGCAACAGAAAACGACGTCTGCCATCTTCATTACGGGTATGCAGCCTAAAAAAATAAAAGGCAACCGCCCCGGTTACAACCGCAGGCATTAAATAGGCAAATAGCTGAAGGATTTGATCTCCACTCATAGGATAGTTTGGTTTTTGTTTTGATTTTACTTTACCAAGAACGCACCAAAATCCTAAAAAGTATGTACAACCAACGGGTTATTGGCTTGCTTTGGCACTTTCCTTGGCCTTGGCGTAAAATCCTTTGTAATCGGGCTGTAATTTAATGTTGATACCTTCCTTAAAATTACCGTCCTTGGCCGTAATGGCAATTCGAGTTGTCTGGATTTCCAAGGTTTCCACCAATTCTTTTGCTACAGCGGCAGCTTGATCATAAGTAGGTCCAAATTCTCCGGTCATGTTCAATCCTTCCACTTCGGTCTTGAAGTTAGGGTTGGATTTGATCACTTTGGCAACGTTGGCCAACCAAGCTTTTCCTTCCTCAGTCAATTTGGAAGAAGTGTCAGAACCAAAAAGATTGTTCAAACTGTTCGAAATGGAAATAACTCCTTCACCAACCGCTACATTGGCACTTTCGCCCAAAGTTTGCTTAATACGGGTCAAGGATACAATGGCCGTGGAATCGTTGGCAGAGATCATATCGTTTACACCACTGAGTTGTTTTTCCTTGCGGGCAAGGGCTGCCATGGCCTTATTCACATTCTCCGAGTTTTGTTTGGACAGTTCCGAGAAGTTGCTCAAGTTGCTCAATAATGTGGCGTTAGCGTCGCGAAGCCCTGCATTTTCATTATCCAAGGTCTCCGCTTTGGCATTGGCAGAGGATATTTCGCGCTTGGCTTTGGCTAGATCTTGTTCCACTTCGGAAATTTTGGTCTTCAAACTTTCAATCTCCGCAATCAGGTCACTTTTCTTCTGTGAGAAAGCAGTGGTAACCAAGGCCAGGAACAGTATAAGGGGTAAATGTTTTTTCATAGGTAAAGGATTGTTCGTTAAAATACTCGGGGCTAAATTATAATGTTTTTTCTAATGATGGGCGTCCGCCCAGGTGAACACAATCATAAAGTTTTTGCATGGAGACGAAATCTACCTTTTCTTTTTGGTATTTGAACACCGATCGCAAATTGCTGCTAAGGTAATCATCATCTACATTCACCTGGATGTCTTCCATGTGAAATTGACAGGGATGCTCATATCCGGCTGCATGGGTTATCTCCAGCAATTCTTTTCGGTATGTTTTGAAATATTGGGCCAACCTGTCTGATTTTAGGGGAACGTTGATGCCTTTCTGTAACCATTTATTCTGAGTGGCCACTCCTGATGGACATCTGTTGGTATGGCAAACCTGTGCTTGGATACAACCAATACTCATCATGGCCTCCCTGGCCACATTGATGCAATCAGCGCCCATCGCAAAAGCCATGGCACCTTTGGCCGGAAAACCCAATTTGCCACTTCCAATAAATACAATTCGGTCCGTTAAACCACGGTCCAAAAAGAGTTTGTATACGGATGAGAAACCATAGGTCCACGGGAGGGAAACGTGATCTGCAAAGCTGGGAGGCGCCGCTCCAGTTCCACCTTCGCCACCGTCTATGGTGATGAAATCGGGTCCTTTACCTGTTTTGATCATCAAATCTGCGAGTTCTTCCCATTGGTCCAATTTGCCGATGGCTCCTTTAATGCCCACAGGTAATCCAGTTTCATTGGCAATGGATTCAATGAGTTCCATGAGCTCCGGAATATTTTTGAAGGCCTTGTGGGTAGGAGGGGAGATGACATCTTTTCCAACTTCAACACCACGAATCTCGGCCAGTTCATGGGTTATTTTAGAGCCCGGAAGCACGCCACCTTTACCCGGTTTGGCCCCTTGCGATAGTTTAATTTCAATGGCCTTGACACAGGGATTTTCATCCACCAAAATTTTCAATTTTTCCATGGAGAGATTCCCATCCTTGCTACGCACACCAAAATATCCGGTTCCGAAATGGAAAATGACATCGCCTCCCTGTTTGTGGTAGGGCGAGAGTCCACCTTCACCTGTATTGTGGTAGGCATGACATTTTTCTACCCCTCTGTTGAGCGATTCAATGGCCGCCGCGGACAGCGACCCAAAACTCATGGCCGAAACATTGATGATAGAACCAGGTCGGTAGGGTTTCTTCCGTTTGTTGTAGGCCCCCATCACTTTGGCACAGGGCACAAAATAGGGGTCTTTTATGTTAGGGTGGTCTTCTGGTACCTGATACCCGATCATGGCATTTTTGACGAAGATGTGCTGGTGCTTGTATATGTCACGATCAGTCCCGAATCCCTCATAATTGTTTTCTTTTTTGGCAGAAGCATATATCCAACTCCTTTCGATTCGATTAAAAGGAAGTTCCTCTCGGTTGTTGGCCACAAAATACTGGCGCATTTCCGGGCCGATACTTTCCAGCCAGTAGCGCAAATGCCCCACAATGGGGAAATTATGACTGATGGTATGGGCCTTTTGGAAAAAGATATCGCGAATAGCGACCACCAAAAGGAAAAGAATCAACCAAATCCACCATGGGATGTCGCCTAAAAAATCAAGAATTACCTCCATGTTTTATATTTCAGGTACAATACAAATATCAAACCCCAATGTCCAAATTCCAAATAAAGGAAGACATTGGGGCCCGATTTAAAGTTTTAACAAGGTTTTATTTGCTTCTATCCAAATAATCCAAAGCAATTTCCGTCATGGACTTAACACCCAGCAACAGTCCACTGTCATCTATCTTGAAATCAGGTGTATGGTGTGGATAATATTCCCCTGGGGCGGCATTTGGGTCTTTTCCACCCAAAATGAAAAAGAAACCTGGAATTTTTTCCTGATAGAAAGAGAAGTCCTCGGCTCCGGTCACCGCTTTGATCAAGTGTACATTTTCTGCACCGGCCATTTGTTGCAAGCTGGGTAGGGACTTTTCGGTGAGATCTACATCATTATAGGTGATTGGCACGCCTTTGGCAATTTCCACGGTTGCTTCGGCACGATAGGCTTTTGCGATATCCTGTGCCATTTCTATCATACGCTGGTTCAACTGCTTTTGCATATCATAATCCAAAGTTCTTATGGTTCCTACAAGCTCGGCACTTTCAGGAATGATGTTGTTTCTAACCCCACCACTGATCTTGCCCACGGTGATTACGGCCGCTTCCTTCGTCAATTCCATTTCACGGCTGATGATGGACTGATAACCATCCACAATTTTGGAAGCCACATAAATAGGATCGATTCCGGCCCATGGAGCGGAGCCGTGTGTTTGTTTTCCTTTGATGGTCACCACAAATCGTTGCGCAGCGGCCAAAGCCCCTCCTGGTTTATAGGCAATTTGCCCCACAGGTAGGTAAGAGCCAATGTGTAGTCCGTAAATGGCATCTACTTTTGGGTTGTCCAGTACGCCTTCTTTCACCATCAGTTCGGCACCACCTTCTTCACCGGGAGGCGCACCTTCTTCTGCTGGTTGAAAGATGAACTTCACAGTTCCGCGAATTTTATCTGTGTTTTTGGAGAGTACTTCTGCAACACCCATCAAAATAGCGATATGGGTATCGTGTCCGCAGGCATGCATCACTCCAACTTCTTGACCCAAGTATTCTGATTTTACGTTGGATTTGAAAGGAAGATCGTTTCGTTCGGTAACAGGCAAGGCATCAATATCGGCACGAAGGGCAACTACTTTTCCCGGTTTCTTTCCTTTCAATACCCCGACCACGCCTGTGTGGGCAACTCCTGTTTGCACTTCGATTCCAAGGGATTTTAAGTGCACTGCAATTTTTTCTGCTGTTTGGAATTCCCTGTTGCTCAATTCAGGATGCTCGTGTATGTCGCGTCTCCATTCAATTACTTTGGATTCCACAGCGGCAATGTCTTTTTCCAACCCGTGCTGGGCATAGATCGTTAAGCTTGCGGAAAAAAGGGCAAGCGATAAAATGTTTTTCATCATGTTGGTTTATAATTTAATTGGACGGTATCCTTCGTTTTGTAATTGGATGTTAGCGGTCATGGCGGATAGGGCAATTTTCACCCCAAGAATCAAATCTTGCTTTGGAAAATTACGTGCCATGGAAGACTGTCCGCAATAAATGATTTCCACTCCGGCATCGAGTAAAGCTTGCACCATTCCAGAATTTGGGTTGGCAACCCCAAAGCGGGCCTTATAAGCTTCATCATGGGTAATGTCTTTGGATGCCGCATTGTGAACGATCACGGCCACCTTCAATTGGGATACCGGTATGCCGGCTTGTGCATGAAGGTTCAAAAAACGGGCAGCAGTCTCCAATTTTTGGTTAAGCACAGTATGGGATTCCGGACTGTCCATAACATCGAACACCACCTTGAATTCTTGGGTCATATCCGTTTTAAAATCTGGGTTTTCAATCTTGAAAACAGGGCCGTAATCTGCAATGACAGGGCCGGTACTTTTTTCTTGCGAAATTCCTAAAAAGCCAATAAGAAAAATAAGGAATAGGGGGAAACGGTGAAAATTCATCAGTTATATAAGTTAAGGGCTTAAATATATTTAAAAATGGAATGAAATCCGCTGCTAGTGTTTATAAAAATTCAAACTATGATTTTAGCAGGTCTCCATTATTGGCTAATTTCACCCCTACTTTTTAAAGAGCAGACCTTTTGAGCACTTTTTTGGATGAATTGAACGATGCGCAACGTGCCCCTGTACTGCACAAGGATGGTCCATTGATGGTAATTGCCGGAGCAGGATCGGGGAAGACCCGTGTATTGACCTACCGAATCGCCCATTTGATGGAGCAAGGAGTGGACTCCTTTAATATTTTGGCTTTGACCTTTACCAACAAGGCGGCACGAGAAATGAAGAAACGGATTGCCACCATTGTGGGGAATTCGGAGGCCAAGAATCTTTGGATGGGAACCTTTCACTCCGTTTTTGCCAAATTACTACGGTTCGATGGGAACAAACTTGGTTTTCCCAGCAATTTCACCATTTATGACACCCAGGATTCCCAACGTTTGATCGCTTCCATCATCAAGGAGATGGGACTCGATAAGGACATCTACAAATACAAACAGATCCAAAGCCGCATTTCATCCTATAAAAACAGTTTGATCACGGTAAAGGCTTATTTCCAAAACCCTGAACTGGTAGAGGCGGATGCCATGGCCAAGCGCCCAAGAATGGGGGAAATCTATCAAAATTATGTGGATCGTTGTTTTAAGGCCGGTGCCATGGATTTTGATGATCTTTTGCTTCGTACCAACGAACTTTTGACACGATTCCCAGAGGTTTTGATGAAATATCAGGACAGGTTCCGATACATTTTGGTGGATGAGTACCAAGATACCAACCATTCCCAGTACTTGATCGTAAAGGCATTGAGTGATCGGTACCAGAACATCTGTGTGGTGGGAGACGATGCCCAGAGTATCTATTCCTTCCGAGGAGCAAACATCAGTAATATCCTCAATTTTCAAAGGGATTATGATGACGTGGCCGTATATAGATTGGAGCAGAACTATCGCTCCACCAAGAATATCGTGAATGCCGCCAATTCCATCATCGCCAATAACAAAAACCAGCTTGAAAAAAACGTTTGGACCTCTAATGATGATGGTGGATTGATCAAAATTCACCGCAGTCCAACCGATGCGGAAGAGGGCAGGTATGTGGCAGGTTCCATTTTTGAGAACAAGATGCAATATCAAATGCAAAACGGCGATTTTGCCGTATTGTACCGAACCAACTCACAGTCCAGGGCCATTGAGGATGCTTTGCGTAAACGGGATATTCCGTATCGTATTTATGGTGGACTTTCCTTTTATCAGAGAAAGGAAATAAAGGATGTGTTGGCCTATTTGCGCATGGTCATCAACCCAAAAGATGAAGAAGCCTTAAAGCGAATCATCAATTTTCCAGCTAGGGGTATTGGGCAGAGCACTATAGATAAATTGGTGGTGGCTGCCAATCAGTATGGGCGATCCATTTTTGAAGTGATGGAACATTTGGACAAGCTCAACTTGGGCATGAATTCCGGCACCAAACGCAAGTTGGACGATTTTGTGACCATGATCAAGAGCTTCCAGATCATGAATGAAGGTTCGGATGCTTTCACTTTAGCGGAACATGTGGCCAAAAAGACAGGAGTGTTGCTCGAATTCAAAAAGGACGGAACTCCTGAGGGCATTGCCCGTATGGAGAACATTGAGGAACTTTTGAACGGTATCAAGGATTTTGTGGAAGGTCAGAAAGAATTGGCCGATGCCACGGGTAGTCTGACCGAATTTTTGGAAGATGTGGCCTTGGCCACCGATATGGATAAAGAAGTTGGGGATGATGACCGTGTTGCCCTCATGACAATCCACTTGGCCAAGGGATTGGAATTTCCATTCGTGTATGTGGTTGGGATGGAAGAGGACCTCTTTCCATCTGCTATGAGCATGAATACGCGAAGTGAACTGGAGGAAGAACGCAGGTTGTTCTATGTGGCCTTGACCCGTGCAGAAAAGCAGGCCTATCTAACCTATACTCAAAATCGATATCGATGGGGAAAACTCATTGATGCTGAGCCTAGTAGGTTTTTGGAAGAAATCGATGAGAAATATGTGGACAACTTGGTTCCCGTCAATGATGGCTATCGATACAAGTCCATGATCAATGTCGATATTTTTGGAGAGGTGGACAAGAGCAAGCTCCGTCAAATAAAACCTGTCAACGGTACTCCGCCTAGTGTACAGGCGCCTAATGAGAATCAACTCCGAAAATTACGAAAATTGAAACCGGATCTTGGCTCCCCAGTGGAAAACACCAATACGGTAGACCCAGGATTGATTGTGGGTGCCATGGTAAACCACAGCCGTTTTGGTCGGGGAAGGGTGCTGAGCATTGAAGGTGCCGGAAACGACAAAAAAGCAGAAATCCATTTTGATAACGGGGGCATCAAAAAACTGTTGCTGCGTTTTGCCAAATTGGATGTGCTGGATAATGCATAAATCAATTTAAGGGGTATTTCAACTTCTTTCCCTTGATCATTTCCTGTTTGCATTGTCAATGTCCAAAAACGATCCAGTGCGAACCATAAGGTGGTAAAAAATGTTTAAATTCAAAGCTGCTTTGCATTTGAACCAACTGACCGACCTCATGAAAAAACTGTTCCTCCAGCCCTTGTTCCTTTCCGTGGCACTTGTGGTATTGCTCCTTTTCGGAATATCCGGATACTATTTTGAAATTGGTTTCCCTGCTTGGGCCACCCTGTTAATGGGGCTGCTCATCGGAATACTACTGTTGTTCCTTTTACGAATTATATTTTCAAAGTTGGTACCCTTGTTGGGTAAGATTCCAGCATCGGTCTATGCTACACTGTTGACAGGTTTTACGGCCTTGTACCTTATGCGGATGTATGCCTTTAGGTGGCCCGTTTCTTTATTTTATCCGTTTGCCATTTTCGCTCTTATCTGTTGTGGATTGCTGATTTGGGGAATTTGGAAAATCCTTGCGAAGACCAATACCAAGTGGGGTGCCATAATGATAGTAGGAGCCTTGGTTTTGGCAGCAGCCGGCGTATATGGATTTTCAACTTTGGAAGGTGATCCTTTCAGCAAAGACACAGATGAAAAAAAATCCAAAGTGGTGGTGACCCCTTTGAAGGAAAAAGGATTGGATGACCCCTCTTCCCCTGGTACTTTTGAGGTAGAAACCTTTACCTATGGCAGTGGAACGGACCAACAACGTACCGAATATGCGGAAGGTGTAAAAATAAAGACGCCAACAGTTGATGCCTCATTATTGCTTCCGGATTGGAAGGATAAAAAGAAAAAATGGCGCGAAAAATTCTGGGGATTCGGAGTAAAAGATTTCCCCTTGAATGGAAGGGTGTATATGCCCAAGGGAGAAGGCCCCTTTCCACTGGTCTTGGTGGTACACGGCAATCACAGCATGATCGATTTTTCGGATGCCGGTTATGCCTATTTGGGTAAATTATTGGCAAGTAGGGGTACTATTGTCGTTTCTGTGGATGAAAATTTCATCAACTCACACTGGTCTGGCGATTTTAGGGGGAAGGAGATGCCGGTTCGAGGTTGGCTGCTCCTCAAGCATTTGGAACTTTGGAACCAATGGAACACAGGCGCCAATCCAGATTTGAAAGGAAAAGTGGATATGGATAACATTGTCCTAATAGGACATTCCCGAGGTGGTGAAGCTGTTTCCATTGCTGCGGCCTTTAATAAATTGAATCGATTTCCGGATAATGCGAACGAGAAATTTGATTTCGGGTTTGGGATAAAAGGCGTGATTACTGTTGCCCCAACTGATTATCGATATGACAGGGAAATGGGGTTGAAGGACATCAATTATTTGTCGCTTCAAGGGGCATGGGATTCCGATGAAACCAGTTTTTGGGGTATGAGACCCTACCACCGATTAAAATTCTCCGAAGATTTTACTGGATTCAAGGCAGGTTTGTATATGAACCACGCCAATCATGGCCAGTTCAATACAACTTGGGGCAGGTCCGATTTTGGAGCTCCCACGGAATGGCTGTTGAATTTGAAACCTTTGGTCACCGGTGAGGAGCAACAACAAGTGGCCAAGGTCTATGTTAGTGCCTTTGTGGAAGCTGTATTGAAGGGAAACCACTCCTACGTTCCTATTTTTAAAAATGCGGAATTGGCTGGGGACTGGCTGCCCGAAGAAGATTATTTTTCCCAATATGAGGACACTTCCAAAAAGATTTTATTGGATTTTGAGGAAGATATGGATGTTATTTCCTCTAAAATGGGAATCCAGATTAAGGCCGAAAATTTTAAAGTTTGGAGGGAAGAACAATTGAAAGCAAGGGACGGCGGCAGCCAACAAAACAGCGCTTTGGTACTGGGATGGAAATATGGAAAAGGTGCCAATGCCGATTCGTTGCCGCGCTATACCATCATGTTGCCAGATACCTTGAAACATTTTGAAAAAGCGGATACACTGGCCATTTCATTGGCTTTGGGTAACCTTTCCGAGTTGAAGCTCAAATCCGACAAGAAGAAAAAGGAAAAACTGCCCGATCAAGGATTTAACTTTAGTGTGATGCTTATCGATAGTTTGGGTAGAAAGGCTTCAACTGATGTTGCAACCTCCAATGTGCTACCGAAAACCATCAAATCCAAGTTTACCAAATTCAAGTTTATGGACAAGGAAATGATGGGTCAGGAGTCTGAAATCCAATTAAAAAGTTGCTATGTCCCTATTTCTCTTTTCAAACAAAAGAATGACAGCATTCAGTTGGATAAGCTAAAAGAAATTCAACTGGTTTTTGATAAAGATTCGCTTGGCGTGATGGTTTTGGACGACCTGGGCTTTTATGTTCGACCTTAAAAAAGATCAGTTCCATTAGTTGTCGTAAACGTATTTCGTGCCGTCAAACGTGAGGGAATTTTGAACCAAAGAACTGTCCAATGGGTTCTGCACTTGTATCTTAAGTCCCTTCACAGCTATTTTGATGCTACAAGAAGGGCCCATTTTGGAAGAACTTGCAAAACCATTCGTGGCAATGGATGTTTCATTATTGGGAAAGGCTGGGGTTTCTTCCAAATACCCGTTTTTGAGCAAATAGGCATTCACCCGGTAGAACATTTTCTGTTGCAGACTGTCCTGACCTTGTAATAGGTATAAAGTAGTGCCATCGTAGGTTTCGATTTGATGGATGTCATTATAGATGATTGGGGTACCATACAAAGAGGTGGGCACCATTTTATCATTGGATTGGTATAGGGCAATGTTCTTGATCCGATTTCCGGAATTTTCCAAACGGGTAGCCCATGAAAACACTGCAATCTTTTTATCTGCAGAAAAAGTAAATGAAAAAGGATGCTTTTTTGCCTTATAGCCGGTTTCGATTTCACTCAACATTTTCTGTGAACTGATATGCTCGATTGTCCGCCTAATTTTTTCGTTGATTTCTACTATGGCTTCC
>JASBTS010000108.1 GCA_030148305.1 Allomuricauda sp.
TTCATGGAAAGGGAATCCTTTCCGGTAGGCACGTTGATGCCCAATTCGATTACAAAATCGGAAAGGGATCTCACGGCTTCGTACAAACGAGCATCTTCCCCTTTGTTGCGGCAGGGCCACATCCAGTTAGCGGAAAGGGAAACGGATTTCAAACCATCTTGTAAAGGGGCCCAAACCAAATTGGTCAAGGATTCCGCCACACTGTTCCTACTTCCTGCAACAGGGTCAATCAAGGCCGATACAGGGGAATGCCCGATACTCGTCGCAATCCCTTCCTTGCCTTTAAAATCCAACGCCATCACTCCAACGTTGTTCAAAGGCAGTTGCAAGGGACCGGCGCATTGTTGTTTGGCTACTCGGCCACCCACGCAGCGGTCTACCTTGTTGGTCAACCAATCTTTACAGGCCACGGCCTCCAATTGTAGCACTTGTTCCAAATAATCGTGGAAATGTTCCAACGAATAGGAAAGGGCCGGGTAGGTCTGCTGGGCTTTGGTGTCCGCCATGATGGTCTTGGGCGAACTTCCGAACATGTCCGAAAGCTCCAAGTTCATGGGGGTTTCACCTGTGGTACCGGAGGTAAAGGTGAATTTGTGGTCTCCGGTCACTGTCCCTACTTGATACATGGGCGAACGCTCCCTGGCGGCCACACGATCCAGCAATGCCATATCTTTTTCTCCGATCACCAATCCCATTCGCTCCTGGGATTCGTTGCCGATCAATTCCTTTTTGGATAGGGTAGGATCTCCGATGGGGAGTTTGTCCGTATCGATTTTACCACCAGTTTCTTCCACCAATTCGGACAGGCAGTTCAAGTGACCACCTGCACCGTGATCGTGAATGGAAACGATAGGGTTGTCATGACTTTCCACCAAACCACGGATGGCATTGGAAGCCCTTTTTTGCATTTCGGGGTTGGAACGTTGTACGGCATTCAACTCAATGGCAGAACTGAATTCGCCCGTATCGGCGCTGGATACGGCCGCTCCGCCCATCCCGATACGGTAATTGTCACCACCCAGAACGACTATTCTGTCTCCAGTTTTTGGGGTGTCTTTCAACGCCTGTTCGGTTTTGCCATACCCGATACCACCAGCCATCATGATGACCTTATCAAAGCCTAATTTTCGGGCTTCTTCTTGGTGTTCAAAGGTCAAAACGGAACCCGCGATCAAGGGTTGTCCAAATTTATTTCCGAAGTCGGATGCACCGTTGGAGGCTTTGATCAAAATATCCATTGGGGTTTGGTACAACCATTCCCTCTCCGCCATTCCTTTTTCCCATGGCCGATTTGCTTCCAGACGAGAGTAAGAGGTCATATAAACGGCGGTCCCAGCTAAGGGTAGGGAACCTTTTCCTCCAGCCAAACGATCGCGAATTTCTCCTCCGGAACCAGTTGCGGCACCATTGAAGGGTTCTACGGTAGTGGGAAAATTGTGGGTCTCCGCTTTTAGGGAAAGCACGGAATTGAATTCTTTTTCCTCATAAAAATCAGGCTTGTCGGCACTTTTGGGAGCAAATTGGACCGCTTTGGGCCCTTTGATGAAGGCCACATTGTCCTTGTAAGCCGAAACAATATCGTTAGGGTTGGCTTCGGAAGTCTTTTTGATCAATTTGAATAGGGAAGAAGGCATCTCTTCGCCATCGATTACAAAAGTCCCATTGAAAATTTTGTGTCGGCAATGCTCCGAATTCACCTGACTGAACCCGAACACTTCGGAATCCGTCAATTTACGGCCCAGTTTTTTGGCCAATCCTTCCAGATAATCCACTTCCTCCTCACTCAAGGCCAAACCTTCCTTTTGGTTGTAGGCAGCGATGTCCTCGATCTCCAAAATGGGTTCGGGTACAATGTTGATGGTAAAAATATCTTGGCCCAGTCCCTTGTATTTTTGGGAGAGCATGGGGTCGTAATCCGTAAAGTCTTCTGAAACAGCGTGGTACTCCTCAATTCGGATGATACCCGAAATGCCCATGTTCTGCGTAATCTCTGTGGCGTTGGTACTCCAGGGGGTGACCATGGCGGCACGGGGGCCAACAAAAAAGGCGTCGAGTGACGCCGCTTCTATCTTGGGTTGGTTGCCGAACAACCATGTCAGTTTATTGTTGTCTTCCTGAGCAATTTCCTGTGCGGTTTGGACGGCAAAAACCTTGGTAGCCTTGTCCCCAAAAAAATGGATCATACTGGTGGTGCGTTGAGCGGTTTAAGAAAGTGCAAATTTACGATTTTGGAGTGGAAAACAACCTATCGGATTTTGGATTTGTTAACTATGGATGTTGATTATTTCCATTGAAAAAGCAAATCAGAAATTTTTAATGAAATAAATTGATTTCTTGACAAAAGTGTTCTTACATCGATCTAAGAAATAATAAACTATTGAAGGGTTTTACTATCTTAGAAGCATTGTAACTAACTCAAATAACCAACCTTATGAAAAATGCCAAGATCCTGTTGTCCGGGATACTGATCCTGAGTAGTGTCACCTTTGCATCCGCTCAAAAAAAATACTCCAATAAACAGATTGAAAAACTGAAAAGCGAAGCCGCTGCCATCGTGGAGGCCCATAAAAAGCAATCCCAAGTGATGGTAGACAAGGTTTTCAGCTTTGCTGAACTCGGTTTTCAGGAAGAAGAAAGCTCCAAGTACCTTACGGGTATTTTGGAAAGCAACGGTTTTACCATAGAACATTCCATTTCGGGAATCCCGACCGCTTGGTTCGCCACGTGGAGCAATGGCGAAGGTCCCGTAATAGCGCTGGGAAGTGATGTGGACTGTATTCCGAAAGCATCCCAATACCCGGGCGTGGCCTATCACAAACCTATTGTGGATGGTGCACCCGGACACGGGGAAGGTCACAATGCCGGTAACCCGTTGAACATCACTTCCGCATTGGCCGTGAAGGAAATCATGGAACGCGAAAATATTGGTGGCACCTTGATCTTGTGGCCCGGTATTGCCGAAGAATTGGTAGCTGCCAAGGCTTGGTATGTTCGTGATGGCCTTTTTGATAAAATTGATATGTGCATCTTTACCCACGTAGGCAACAACTTGGGTGTTTCCTGGGGACCTACCAGCGGTACAGGACTTATTTCGGTGGAATACCTTTTTGAAGGAGAAGCTGCCCACTCCGCAGGTGCACCTTGGAGAGGCCGTAGCGCTTTGGATGCCGCTGAATTGATGAACATTGGATGGAACTACAAAAGAGAACATTTAGATCCCTTAAAGCGTTCCCACTCCATTTTCACGGATGCTGGCGACCAGCCCAACGTGGTACCTTCCAAAGCTGCTATTTGGTTCTATTTTAGGGATGTGAGCTACGAAGGCATTATGGATATGTATGCCGTAGCGAACGATATGGCCAAAGGTGCCGCCTTAATGACCAGTACTACCATGACTTCCCGCGTTTTGGGTACCGCTTGGCCACGGCACTATAACAAAGTGATTGCCGAGACCATGTACGAGAACATTAAGGATGTGGGGCTCCCTACTTGGACAGAGGCCGATCAAGAATTGGCCAAGGCCGTTCAGACCGAAGTAAAGGCCAAAAAAATTGAAGGACTGCCCACAGAATTGTCCGAATTGGGATTGCCGGTTTTGGAGCCCATCAGCGGTGGTTCAGATGATATTGGTGATATTTCTTGGAAAGTGCCTACCGTGACCATGCGTTTTCCTTCCAACATTCCAGGATTGCCTGGACACCATTGGGCCAATGCCATTGCCATGGCCACGCCTATTGCACACAAAGGGGTGACTGCAGGTGCCAAAGCCGAGGCCATGACCATTTTGGATTTCTTGTTGAAACCTGAATTGTTGACCCAAGCTTGGGATTATTTCAATAACGAACAGACCAAGGAGACCAAATACCAGCCAATGATTGCTGCTGATGATATGCCTCCCGTCTATTTGAACAAGGAAAAGCAGGACACTTTCCGCCCCGCATTGGAGAAGTTTTACTACGATGAGACCAAATATGACTCCTATTTGGAGCAATTGGGAGTGGAATATCCTACGGTAAAACCTTAAGGTTTAAAGAAATCTTGTCAAATCGAGCGTAGTTGAAATTTACCCATTGAGGTTCTCGACTGCGCTCGAACTGACAAAAATTAATTGAATGACGCCCTAAAAGCCAACGGTGATTGCTTGGTCTTACTTTTGAACAACTTACTGAATGATTGGGAATGCTCGAACCCTAAAGTGTAAGCAATTTCACTGATGGAAAGTTGTGTAGTGGATAATTTTTCCTTGGCTTTCTCTATCAATTTTTCATGAATGTGCTGCTGGGTACTTTGTCCCGTCAAAACCTTGAGCAAACTGCTCAAGTAATTGGAAGAAACATTCAGGGTGTCCGCTACGAATTGGACGGTCGGTATCCCTTTGTCAATGGCTTCCTCTCCGTTGAAATAGGTGTCGAGAAGATTCTCCAACCGAACCAAAACCTCGTGGTTGTTGATTTTTCTCGTAAGAAATTGTCTTTGATAATATCGTTCGGCATAATTGAGCAATAATTCAAGCTGGGAAATGATGATGTTCTGACTGAATTTGTCGATGTTGGACCGATATTCTTGCTGAATATGCAACAAAATATCGATAATGGTCTTTTCTTCCTTTTCTGAAAGAAATAGGGCTTCATTGATGGCATAGCCAAAGAACTCATAGTTTTTGATGGTCTTGGCCAATGGGGTATTCCACAGAAAATCAGGGTGGATCAGCAGCAACCAACCCGAAGGTTTCCGCTCCATAGGAAGCATTTCAAACTGCAGCACCTGTCTTGGGCCGATGAAACTCAACAACCCTTCATCAAAATCGTATTCCTGTTGCCCGTATCGGACCTTGGCCTGTATATCCCGTTTCAAACCGATGGAATAAAAATTTTGCATCCAAGTGATTTGCTTTTCAATGGTCTGGTAATCCACTTGGCCGTAGTTGACCACACTTATCAAAGGATGTTCAGGTTTAGGGAGTGCACAAAATTTGTGGAACTCGCTAAGGGTATTGAAAGTATGCATATGCTTTTATGGATGAGGGGGCAAGGTTTTGCACCTCACCCCATTTTCAAATTACACATTAATTTTTAAAGTCTGTGGAATGGCTCAATGCTTTGTTGGCCTCCAAGGCAGATTCCAAGGTTTTCAATTTTTGCTGTGCCATGCCATAGGAGTCGCTACCCAAGAACAAATGTAGGGTGGGGTCATCGCTTTCGGCCACCTTGATCAGTACCTCTGCAGCTTTTTCGGGATCCCCCAATTGGTTTCCGGCAATCTCTTCTTTGTGCAAGCGTTCCGATTCCCTGGCTTGGGCATAAATATCCATACGGTTTTTGGCCAATTTCAAGGAGTCATCGGATAGGAATTCGGTACGGAAATATCCTGGGTATACGACTGTGGCATGTACCCCAAATTGCCCTACTTCCGCGGATAATGCCTCTGTCAGGCCAACAACTGCAAATTTAGTGGCACAGTAGATGCCAAATCCAGGAAAAGTGGCTATCATACCCGCAATGGATGCAATGTTGAAAATATGTCCTGATTGTTGTTCCCTTAAATGTGGTATGGACTTTCGAATGACATTCAACAGGCCAAAAACATTCACGTCAAAATTTTGTCTTGATTCTTCATCGGTAATCTCTTCCAAAGTTCCATTTTGTCCGTATCCGGCATTGTTAACCACAATATCAAGATGGCCAAAAGTTTCCAGAACCTGCGAAATAGCAGATTCTACACTTTCCTCGTTCATCAAATCTACTTGAAGTGGTAGGAAAGCTTTCTGTTTTCCTACGGCATTTTCCAACGCGCCCAAGCTTCTGGAAGTGGCCGCTACCTGGTATCCGTGATTCAACAATGTTTTGACCAATGCTAGTCCCAATCCCTTAGAGGCACCGGTGACCAACCATACTTTTTTTGTGTCCATTTTCTTAGAATTTTTATTGTTATGAATTGACACAGCAAAGTTGCCCCGAAACGAGAGGGAGGATGTAGTCTAATCTAAGGTTGTTGTAGCCGAAATTTTGAAAGGGTAATGAAACAATTAAAGCTTCTTCAAAAGAGCCATATAAAATCCATCAAAACCACTTTGGAAAGCATAAACGTTCTGCTCCCTGACCAATTCAAACTCTTTCCCGGCTTCGGAGGCCAAGAATTTTTTGACCTGTTCGGTGTTTTCCTGCGGAAGGATGGAACAAGTGGCATAGACCATTTGTCCACCTTTTTTCAGCATTTTGCTATAGTTCTGGAGAATATCTTGTTGAACACCCATGATACGGTCGATAAACTCAGGCTCCAATTTCCATTTGGAATCGGGGTTTCTTTTGATGACGCCCAATCCTGAACAAGGAGCATCCAATAGCAACCTGTCTGCACTATTATGCAGTTTTTTGATCACTTTATTGGAATCGATGACACGGGTTTCCACATTATGCACACCATTGCGTCGAGCCCTAATTTTCAGTTTTTTCAGTTTACTTTCATAAATATCAAGGGCGATGAGCTGGCCTTTGTTCTGCATCATGGAAGCCAAATGCAATGTTTTTCCACCTGCACCAGCACAGGCATCAATGACACGCTGGCCCGGTTCCACTTCCAAATACGGCGCCACCAATTGTGAGGATGCATCCTGCACTTCAAAAAGTCCGTCCTTAAAAGCTTCGGTGGTGAATACGTTCTTTCTTTCCTTCAATTTTAAAGCGTCAGGGTAGCCTTTTAGGGTTTCGGTTTCAATTTCTTCTTTCGCCAAAAAAGATTGTAACTGGGGCTTTGGAATTTTTAGGGTGTTGGTTCGAAGGATGACTTCCGCTTGTTGGTTCAATGCTGCAATTTCCTTGGTCCAAAGTTCATTTCCCAACGATTTCTCTCCCAGTTCATCCATCCAATCGGGAACGGACTCTCTGTATTTTCTGATTTTGGATAGCTCGTCGAACCGTCCCTTGATTCTTCTCTCCGGGGTTCCGTCCAATTGTTTCCAATCGGGCAGTTTTATGCCTCGCAATACACACCAAACTCCGAACAATCGGAACAAATGGGGGCGGGTATAGGGTTCGTGAGCCTCGGCTATTTCGGTATACAACCGTTTCCAACGGACAATGTCATAGGTGGTTTCGGCTATGAAGGCACGGTCCCTAGCACCCCATCGTTTGTCATACTTCAATACTTTTTCAATGACCTTATCGGCATATTCCCCTTCATTGAAAATCAAGTGCAGGGCATCAATTACGGCAAATACCAAGTTTCTGTGTAGACGCATGACATAAAATAAGGTTGCAAAGGTACCATTTCTCCTTACTTTTGGGGAAAATAAATGTAATGAGGTTATCCATTGTACTCTTGACGCTCTTGGTATTGGCGTCCTGTTCCACTGAAAAAAAGCAGCAACCCTTTCAATCGGTCTCAATCACGCCTGTTTTTGAAGACTCGGTGAGCATACGGGCCATAACTTTTTTGGATAGTCAAACCTTGGCCTTTGCAGGGAGTGGTGGCGTTTACGGCACCGTGGATGTGAACAGTCACAAAGTACGTTCCAACATCCAGACCTATGACTCGTTGACCCCAAGTTTTAGGGCAGTCGGGAAAACATCCAAAGACTTTTTCATGCTTTCCATTGAAAGTCCGGCCTTGCTGTACAAAACAGGTAGTAACGGTAAAATGGAAGTGGTCTACAAGGAAGAAGGAGAAGGGGTTTTTTATGATGCCATGACCTTTTGGAACGATACCGAAGGTATTGCGGTAGGCGACACGGTGGATGGTTGTCTTTCCATCATCCTAACCAAGGATGGAGGGGAAACCTGGACGAAAATTTCTTGCTCGGAATTACCCGAAGGAATTGAAGGGGAGGGTGCCTTTGCGGCCAGCAACAGCAATATAGCCGTTGCGGGCAGCCAAGTTTGGATTGGTACCACTGAAGGGAGAATTTATCATTCATCGGACAAGGGGGCTACCTGGGATATACAACAAACCCCCATCATTCACAAGGAGCCCACACAAGGTATCTACTCCATGGATTTTTATGATGAAAACCTGGGTTTTGCCATAGGAGGGGATTACACTTCGCCGGAATCCAACGAAAAGAACAAGATTATTACGCTGGATGGCGGGAAAACCTGGAACCTTATTGCGGATGGAAAGGAACCGGATTATAAAAGCTGTGTGCAATTCGTGCCCAATTCCGAAGGGAAGGGATTGGTAGCTATTGGGTTCACTGGGATTTCATACTCGGCTGATGGTGGTGAGAATTGGAAAGAACTGAGTACGGAGCCCTTCTTCACGCTTCGCTTTTTGAACGATTCCATTGCCTATGCTGCTGGTAGAAACCGAATTGCCAAACTCTTATTTAACTAAAAAAGAGCGGCGATAACATCGCCGCTCCAGAATCAATAACCAACCAAAAAACAATTAAAACTATACGGTCACGACTACATATTGTCGTCCTGTTCTTTTATACCAAACACCTCTGTATTTGTAGAGTCTT
>JASBTS010000122.1 GCA_030148305.1 Allomuricauda sp.
GAGCAACCATTTATCTGACAGGATCAAGAACATGTCCACGTCAGCAACTTTGGCCATGGCTGCCAAAGCTCGTGAACTACGAAGTGAAGGAAAAGACATTATCGGCTTGAGTTTGGGGGAACCCGACTTCAATATTCCCGATTTTATCAAAGAGGCCGCCAAACAGGCCATTGACGAAAACTACAGTGCCTATACCCCGGTTGACGGGTATGCCGAATTAAAAAAATCCATTTCTGGAAAGTTCAAACGAGATAATGGTTTGGATTACGGGTTGAACCAAATTGTGGTGTCCACAGGTGCCAAACAATCGTTGTTCAACGTGGCTATGGTTTGTTTGAATCCAGGAGATGAGGTAATCCTTCCAGCTCCATATTGGGTAAGCTATAGTGATATTGTAAAATTAGCCGATGGTGTTCCCGTTGAAGTCCCTACCGGAATTGAAACGGATTTTAAGATGACACCGGAACAATTGGAAGCTGCCATTACCCCTAAAACACGAATGTTGTGGTTCAGCTCACCTTGCAACCCAAGTGGTTCGGTATATGGTAAGGAAGAATTGGAAGCCCTTGCTACGGTATTGAAAAAGTATCCGGATATTTATGTGGTTTCCGATGAAATCTATGAGCACATCAATTTTGTTGGTGGTCATGTAAGCATTGCCGCCATTGATGGTATGTACGATAGAACCATCACAGTAAACGGAGTTTCCAAGGCATTTGCCATGACCGGATGGCGTATTGGGTACATTGGTGCCCCGGAATGGATAGCAAAAGGATGCACCAAACTACAGGGACAGGTGACCAGTGGAGCCAACTCCATTGCCCAACGTGCCGTTATCGCCGCGTTGGATGCTCCTTTGAGCAAAATCCAGTTCATGATAGATGAGTTCCACAAAAGAAGGGATCTGGTTTTGGATTTGCTTGGAGAAATCGATGGGTTCAAACTTAACATTCCCGAGGGGGCATTCTATGTGTTTCCGGACATTTCATCCTTCTTTGGAAAAACGTTGAAAGGCACCACCATCAACAGTGCTGAGGATTTTGCATTGTATTTGTTGGAGCATGCCAATGTGGCCACCGTGACCGGTGAAGCATTTGGTAACCCGAATTGCATCCGTATTTCCTACGCTGCATCTGAAAAAGAATTGAGGGAAGCCATTGCTCGCATTAAGGCCGTGGTATAACCTCAAACCAAATAATCTTGGAAAACCTCTTGTTGTGAAAACTTCAGGAGGTTTTTTTTATGTCTTTTTCCAGAAGTAGGGTGTTAGGACAATCAAAACGGTGAACAGTTCCAATCGGCCTAAGAGCATCAAGAACCCGCACCACCATTTCCCCGCATCGGGCAAACTGTTATAATTGCTGACGGGGTTGAGGCTACCGAAGGCTGGACCCACGTTACCCAAGGAAGAGGCCGAACCTCCCACAGCGGAAACAAAGTCCAACCCCAAAAAACCGAGCACCAAAGCGCCAATGATGAACAAAAGCATGTACAACACAAAGAAAGCGACCACATTATAAACAATATGTTCCGTCACCGTTTTTTGGTTGTAACGAACCGGAATCACCGCATTGGGGTGAAGCGTTCGTTTGAATTCCAATATCCCGTTCTTGATGATGAGCAAGTGCCGCATCACCTTGATTCCACCCGCAGTGGAACCGGCCGAGCCTCCAAGGAACATCAACCCAAAAAAGAATACCGTTAAAAAATGGGTCCAACCCGTAAAATCTGCCGTAACAAATCCCGTGGTAGTGATTACCGTCAACACTTGGAACAAGGTATGCCTAAAGGCACTTTCCGCCTTTCCCCAGACCATGGGATGAAAATCGGAAACAGGCACATCGGCCTTAAAATAAACACCCAAAGCGGCCAAAATGGAAAAAACGACCACAAAGCCAAAATAATATTTGAACTCTTCGTCCCGAAGTGCCCTTTGTACCTTTCCGGTTAGGGCAAAATAACTCAGCACAAAGTTGCTCCCCGCCAAAAACATGAATACAATGACAATGTATTGAATGATAGGTTCATTGTTCCAATAGGCCAAACTGGCATTTTTAGTGGAAAATCCACCTGTGGACATGGTAGCCAAAGAATGGTTGATGGCATCAAAAAAGGACATCCCGGCAACATTCAATAAAATGGTCTCCAAAACGGTATATCCAAAATAGATGAACCAAAGACGCTTTGCCGTATCCGTGATTCTTGGGTGAAGTTTATCTCCACCTGGACCTGGAGCTTCTGCAGCGAACAACTGCATACCTCCAATACCCAAAAGCGGTAATATAGCTATAGCCAGAACGATGATACCCATCCCTCCTATCCAATGCGTCAAACTACGCCAGAGCAAAATACCTTTGGGCAAGGCCTCAATATCATCCAAAATGGAAGCCCCTGTTGTGGTATAGCCCGATATGGTCTCAAAAAATGCATCGGTTATATTCGGAATGGATCCCGAGAACAAATAGGGTAACATACCGGAAATGGACATGATGATCCATCCAAAGGTCACTACAATATAACCTTCCTTGCGTTTTACTTCCTTTTTATGGCCTCTGGTATAGAACATGGCCATGATCCCAAACAACATGGTTACAATGGCAGCGAGGGAGATGTCCAATGTTGCACCATCCTTGTATATGGCACTGGCAAAGGCCGCTAAAAGCATAAAGGAACCGTTGCACAAGAGCAACAACCCCATGATGTGGATAATGATTCGTGTATTGAGCCTCATTATAGGAACAACTTTTCAATCTTGGGAATGGCCTTGGGTAGGCAGCAAACCACCACCTTATCCCCTTGCATAATCCTGAAATCTCCCAATGCGATGATACCTTCCCCGTTTCTGATGACCCCGCCGATACTTGCTTCACGAGGGAAATTTAGTTCCCGGATAATCTCACCGTTTACCAAGGAGGTAGCTTTCACCTCAAATTCCAGAATTTCGGCATTCAGGTTGTTCAAACGGGTCAGCGCCAACACCTCCCCTTTTCTGATGTACCTAAAAATACTATTGGCAGCAAGCAGCTTTTTATTGATAAGGGTATCCACCCCAATGGAATGCGACAATTGAAAATAATCCATGTTCTCCACCAAGGCGATGGTTTTCTTCACCTTCTTGGATTTTGCCACCAAACAGGACATGATATTGGTCTCGGAATTCCCTGTCACCGCAATAAAGGCATCCATGGAATCCAAACTTTCCTCATCCAATAGCTCCACATTTCTACCGTCTCCATTGATGACCAATGCATGGGGAAGTTCGTCTGCAATATCAAAAGCCTTTTCCTTGCTCTTCTCGATCAATTTTACATTGAATTTTTTGCTGCAGAGGTCGCGTGCCGTTTTAAATCCGACCTTACTACCTCCCAAGATCATCACGTTCTTGATTTCTTTTTTCTGCATTCCCGTGAGCTTGTAGAGCTCTTCCACCCCTTTATCGGAAGTAATGAAATACACCTGATCGCCTTCCTTAAAAACGGTATCCCCACGTGGAATCAGGGTATATTGGGTGCCCATGCGCTGTAACGCGATGGGCATAAAATGAAGTTCAGGAAATATTCGAGCAGCCTCTTTTACCATTTTGCCCACAAAAGGTGCCGTTTTGGGGAGAATTACTCCGAACATGGTCAACAAACCCCCTTCAAACTCGTAGGTGTCGTTGAAGGCCGACTGATTCAGCATGAGCTGGATTTCCATAGCGGCCAACCGTTCTGGAGAAATCAGTTCATCGATACCCAATTGTTCAAATTTGATAACCTCACGGTTGTCCATAAACTCGGTGTTCGAAATCCGCGCCATGGTTCTTTTACAGCCCAATTGCTTGGCCAATAAACAGAGGGTCAGGTTAGTAGTCTCCGAAGCCGTTACCCCGATCACTAGGTCGGACCCATCCACCTGGGCATCATTGAGCACTTGTATGGAAGTAGCATCTCCCTTGAGCACCCGAATGTCCAAATGGTTATCGGCATAGGACAATTTTTCCTTGTCCGTATCGATCAATGTTATATCCTGAGATTCATAGGACAATAGTTTTGCCAAATGAAACCCTACCTCACCAGCTCCAGCAATAATGATCTTCATTGAATAAAATAAGATGTGTTCCTAAATAAGCCCAATTGGTACCACACAAATGAATAATAGAATAGTAAATGTAGTCTAAGTGACATACTCTTAACCAAATACGGCATGAATCAGCCACTTAAGGCGCAAAATTACACAAATATTTTTGTCCGCCTCCCATATGGGTAAGTTGTATATTTGCGATCAAATTGTAAAGATGTCTAAAAAAGTATTGCCCTACAAGGAATCGGAACTTGGAAAGAAGGAACAGGTAAAACAGATGTTCGATAACATTTCGGGCAGTTATGATGGCCTAAACAGGGTAATATCTTTCGGTACCGATGTGAAATGGAGAAAGCGCATCGTGGCTTTTCTTAAAGAAAAACATCCACAAAATATCTTGGATATTGCAACCGGAACCGGCGACCTTGCCATTGCCCTGGCGCAAACGGGAGCAGAAAAAATCGTAGGACTTGACCTGTCTCCCGGAATGCTGGAAGTTGGAAAGGTAAAAGTCTCCAAAAAAAATCTTCAGGATACCATTGAAATGGTCGTTGGTGATAGTGAAAACCTTCCGTTCGATGACAACACTTTTGATGCCGTGACCGTGGCATTCGGCGTCCGTAATTTTGAAAATTTGGAAAAAGGTCTAGAGGAAATCCGAAGGGTATTGAGACCTGAAGGGTACCTGCTCATCCTGGAAACTTCCGTTCCGACCAAAACACCCGTGAAGCAAGGGTATCACATCTATACCAAATACATCATGCCAACCATAGGTAAAATCTTTTCCAAAGACCGATCAGCCTATCAATATTTGAGTGAATCGGCATCAGTTTTTCCACATGGGAAGGCCTTCAACAATATTTTGGACAAAATTGGGTTTATAGGAATAGAGAACAAACCCCAGACATTGGGTGTAGCCACCATCTATGTCGCCACAAAGTAGATTAATGAAAAACATCCTCATCCTATTTGGGCTCTTGGTATTGACAGGCCCTAAGTCCATTGCGCAATTTGGCAAAGAACCCATACTCAATCTTCAAAATGAGGACAAGCGACTTTTGAATTGGGGCTATTACCTCGGTTTTAACCAATATGATTTTCAGTTTGAATACAAAAATGACATTGGCAGGGATGTGCTGGTCGATAAAAGCATTGGTTTCAATGTTGGGTTGATCGGGGAGCTTAACATCAACGAATTTTTGGATACCCGTTTTGAACCCGGGTTGTTATATACAGCAAGAACTTTGGGCTTCCCAGGATTTTCCACTGAAGCCGATGCCATACGCGAAGTACGCTCCACTTATATTCGTTTTCCGTTATTGTTAAAGGCCAGTACCCGCAGGATCGGCAACTGGAAACCTTTTATTGAAGGTGGTGTATATGCCGCCATCAACTTGGGCAGCAAGGAAGATAGTTTGGACGATAACAGCAGTGGCGAGTTCAGGATGAAGAAAAACGTGTACGGCTACGAATTGGGTTTCGGAATTGATTTTTACACGGAGTACTTCAAATTCACCCCATCCATTCGGGGAGTATTCGCGTTGACCAATGAACTTGTTCCCGATAACGACCCCAATAGTCCATGGACGGGCAATATCAATGCCATGCGGACGAGGGGTATTTTCATCAACTTTACCTTTGAATAGATTGGATTGCCTGATTATTGGATGATTAGACATTTAGACATCCAAGAATCCAGTAATCTGATTACCTCCTGATTTCATTTAGAAGAATCGCAGTAGCTGTGGCCACATTGAGGCTTTCGGCCGTTGGTTCACCAAATTGGGGGATGGAAATACGCT
>JASBTS010000124.1 GCA_030148305.1 Allomuricauda sp.
CGGTCTCCTGCGAAAAAGGTTGCATGGTCACCGTGAAATATTCCTGTGAATGGTCGTTCCAGAAATTGCGCTGACAGGTCAAGGTCTGTTCCAGCACCTGGAACACATCCTCTTCTTGGAACGGAATCCATTCCCCGCGGGTTGCCAAACTGATTTGGTTGCCTTGGATCTCCCCAGAAAGCACCCTAAAGTCCCCTCCTACAAAAATAGCGCTCCCAAAAAGTTCCTTGTCCACATGTTTCAACAACTGTTCCCGTTCCTGACTTCCAAAACTATTGTGGATGGTATATTCCTTTGGAAAACCGGTCCAATCCAAGGAAATATCCAATTGATCTTTGGTGTTTTCCGGCACCATGAACATATTGTGTGAGAACAGATGAAAATAATCCTGGTTGATGACAGGTCGGTACACCGCACGGGTGGAGAGTTCCCCTTCAAAATCCTGTTTCAAAAAGTACTCGAATTCCAATTTTTCGGTATCCTTGGGGTGCATCAAAACAATGCGACTGCTATCCGCATCCTTTTCCACCACGCCTTCCACATTCATCAAATGCATATCGCCCAAGGTATTGTACAGGTTTTCTTCCCCCCAAGCTTCATTGGGGAAGGACAAGGTGGTCACCCCACTGGTGTCCGCCGGAATACTCATATGAATTTTCAGTTGGGACACGCTATCTACCTTAACCGGGGTTATGGTGTAGCAGATGTCAGCTTTGGGTTTTTGATTGCAGGCAAAGAGAAAAGTGGCTAAAAGGCCGGTTAGTAGAGCTCTTTTAAACATGGATTACATTGATTGATGGATTATAAAGACGCACAAAAACAGGAAATGTGACAACTCAATCCAAAATTTTATCCAATTCCTCCATATTCTGTACCGGGACATCCTCAAAAACCAAGGTCCAACCCAAGGAGTGGGTAAGTAACAAAATACGGGAAAGCTCGCTGACCAAGCGGTTTTCCGCATTGGATCGTAAGGTAGAGGCATCGATTTTCTTCATCAACGAAGCATTTACATTGCGCTTGATCAAATTGTAATCTTCCGCTTGAAAAGGATTGAGGTAATCGGCGGTAACATCGTAGTATTCAAAATCGGGATTGATCTTGATCTCGGGTTCAGGAATGTTCATGATTTTAACGGTCTTGGTCTCCTCATCAAGATCATAAGTGACCTGGGAAAGGTCATACACCACCATCACCTCTGCATTGACCACTACCAAAGCCTTTTTCTGGGCCGTGACCAAAGGACCAAAAAGCTCCCTTGAATCTTTATAATTGTAGACTTCCGCAAAATGTCCTTCCGTCACGATCAGCTTGGAAACGTTTTTGAGTTCCTGCTGGATCAGCATGGAATTCTCCTGCAAAATGGTCTTTTGCTCCCGATCATCGGTACAAGACCTGTAGATCAAAACCGAAGCTAGGGCAATCACGGCGCCAATGAGTATTTTCTTCATTTATTCGAATTTCATGAAAGGATACCTTTCTTGAAGATACGTAATTTTTGCCCGGAGCGATGTCTTGAACTTCTTGTGCGCCTCGCAACCCGGATTAAAAGGACGGTGTTGCAACCCTTTTCGAACGCTTTCCACTTCCTCCATAATGGGGTAGGCTTCGGAAGAAATCCATACCGATTTAAATTTTTCCCAGATGTAATCCACAGCCAATACATTAGGATGAACCATATCTTGGGCATAAAAACGATAATCGCGTAGTTCGTCCATCATGATCTCATAAGCCGAAAAGTAATGAATATCTCTCGACTGTGCGCGAGATGACACCATTTGATGGAGTGCTGTGATGAGATGGGCCTTGCTCTGCTGGTTTTCCACAAAGCCATCCTTGAGGTGCCGAACCGGGGAAATCGTAAATATGAGTTTTGCCTTGGGATTTGCATTGCCGATCAAATTTGCAAGGTTTTCCAAACTGGATTGGAGGGCATCGACCGAAAGCAGTTTTTTGTTGAACTCCTTTTGGGGAACCTTGTGGCAATTGGCCACTATTTTTTGGGAAGCTATATGTTCGTACACCCAAGCCGTTCCTAAGGTTAGGATAATGTGCGAGGCACTTTCCACCCATTGTCTGGTAAGTCGCAACCTTTGGTTGAGCAATTCTACCAAGGTTTTTTGGTCATCGGAACGCACCTCAGAATGTGCATCGAAACAACGCCAGATGCCTTCTTGGCAAAACACCTCATCTGGATGGTAATAAGTACCTTCCAAAGCACGCTTCACCAAATTTTCCAAAGCCAAAGGCTGGAACAAGACTCCGAAAGGATTTTGGTATTGGGGAAACTGAAAATATTCCAGCTTGTCTCCCATGTTTTCCACAAAACAAGAACCCAACAACAGCACCTTTCCCTGATAATCGATGGGATGATCAGCGGGTTGCAAGGGTACTTTGGTCTGTAGTTCCATGTCTTGAAAATAGATCTGTTCGAATCTTGATTGTTATCGGGAAGAACCAAAAACTCAATTATTTTCACATCTCGAAAGATCCTTCGACTCCGCTCAGGATACCTCTCGATGTTAAATCACTCATTAAGAGTGCCCATTATTGAATGTAATCCTTCACTTTATCTAAAGCTTCTGGTATTCCAGCGGGGTTTTTACCCCCTGCGGTTGCAAAGAAAGGTTGGCCCCCGCCACCTCCTTGAATGTACTTGCCCAGTTCACGGACAATGGTTCCGGCGTTCAGGTTTTTGGAAGTAACCAATTCTTTGGAAATATAACAGCTCAACAAGGCCTTTCCTTCACTCTCGGAGGCAAGCAACAAGAACAGGTTATCCACTTGTCCGCCTATCTCAAAAGCCAAATCCTTGATGCCCGAAGCATCCAAATCCACTTTTTTGGAAAGGAATTGGATTCCGTTGATCTCTTTCAACTCGGCAATCAGGTCATTTTTCAAACCTTTGGCCTTGTCCTTCAACAACTGCTCTACCTGTTTCTTTAAGGCAGTGTTCTCTTCTTGCAAACTCGCCACGGCCTTTACGGGGTCTGGGGTATTGTGCAAAAGATCTTTGATCTCGAACAACATGCGGTTGTTCGTAAAATAAAATTCCTTCACCGCATCGGAAGTAATGGCCTCGATCCTTCGGATACCTGCTGCCACTGCTCCTTCGGATACAATCTTGAAATGCCAGATATCACCCGTGTTCTTCACGTGGGTACCCCCGCAAAGCTCTATGGATTGCCCAAAACGGATGGTGCGCACGGTATCGCCATATTTTTCGCCAAAAAGGGCCATGGCCCCATCTTCCATAGCTTGTTTGATGGGTACGTTACGGTGTTCCTCCAAAGCCAAGTGCCCATCGATACGGGCATTGACGAAGTTTTCCACTTTTCGCAACTCCTCAACGGATAGCTTGGCAAAGTGAGAAAAGTCGAAGCGCAGGTATTTGGAATGCACCGCGGAGCCTTTTTGTTCCACATGGGTTCCCAGAATTTCGCGTAGTGCTTGGTGCAACAAATGGGTGGCCGTATGGTTACAGGCCGTTCTCCATCGTTGCTTTTTATCCACCACCGCCTTGAAGGTCTCGTTTACATTATCGGGCAACGATTCCGCAAAATGTACGATCTCGTTGTTTTCCCTTTTGGTGTCTACAATATAGGTAACATCACCGTTCGGGGCCTCCAAATAGCCTTTGTCGCCCACTTGACCTCCACCTTCGGCGTAAAATGGGGTAAGGTTGAACACCAACTGGTATTGGTCCCCCTCCTTTTTGCTACTGATTTTTCGGTATTTCACCAACTTCACTTGGGCTTCAAGGCTATCATAGCCAATAAATTCCTGCTCGGAATCCGTCATCAACACGGTCCAGTCATCCTTGGAAACCTCGGATGCGGCACGGGAACGGTCCTTCTGGGCTTTCAATGCCTTGTTGAAACCTTCCACATCCAACTGATATCCTTTTTCCTCTAAAATCAAGGAAGTCAAATCAATCGGGAAGCCGAAGGTATCGTACAGTTCAAAGGCTTTTTCGCCGTCAATGGTCTTCTCTTTGGAAGATTTAATGACCGAATCCAAAAGCACGAGGCCTTGCTCCAAAGTGCTCAGGAAGGAACTTTCTTCTTCCTTGATCACATTTTCTATCAGTTGTTTTTGTTCTTTCAACTCTGGAAAGGCGGCACCCATTTGTTCGCCCAACACTTTCACCAATCTGTGGATAAAAGGTTGATTGGTTCCCAAAAAGGTAAACCCATATCGGATGGCCCGTCGCAAGATCCTCCGGATTACATAACCGGCACCGGTGTTGCTCGGCAATTGCCCATCAGCAATGGAAAACGAAACCGCCCGAACGTGATCGGCAATGACCCTAATGGCAATATCCGTTTTCTCGTCCTTGCTGTATTTGTGTCCTGTGATCACCTCAATTTCACGAATCAATGGGGTGAATACATCGGTGTCGTAGTTGGATTGCACGTTCTGCAACACCATGCACAAACGCTCAAAGCCCATTCCGGTATCAATATGCTTCTCTGGAAGGGGTTCCAGACTTCCATTGGCCTTACGGTTGAACTGCATAAAGACCAAGTTCCAGATTTCCACCACCTGCGGATGGTCTTGGTTCACCAAAGAGGCTCCTGGAATTTTTGCTTTTTCAGCCTTGGAACGAATGTCCACATGGATTTCTGAGCAAGGTCCGCAAGGTCCTTGATCACCCATCTCCCAGAAATTGTCCTTTTTGTTCCCTTTGATGATACGGTCTTCGGGCACGATGGCCTTCCAAAGATCATAGGCCTCTTGGTCCAATGGCAAACCATCGTCCTCGCTACCTTCAAAAACGGACACATATAGGCTGTCCTTGTCTATTTTGTACACCTCGGTGAGCAATTCCCATGCCCATTGAATGGCTTCCTTTTTAAAATAATCCCCAATACTCCAGTTGCCCAACATCTCGAACATGGTGTGGTGGTAGGTATCCTTCCCCACTTCTTCCAAATCGTTGTGCTTGCCACTTACACGAAGACACTTTTGGGTATCGGCCAAGCGTTTGTGCTTGGCCACGGAATTCCCCAAGAAATATTCCTTGAACTGGTTCATGCCTGCATTGGTGAACATCAAGGTGGGATCATCCTTCATGACCATGGGCGCCGAAGGAACGATCTTGTGGCTCTTCTCTTTGAAAAAGTTTAAAAACTGGGCTCTAACTTCTTGGGATGTCATTGAATTCCTAGGGTTTTCTTAAATTTAACACTTAAAGCAAAACAATTTTTATATTTGTCTGTTTTGATAAAAGAGTGAGCAAAAATAGGATAAAATCCATTCATGTCTAAAGTTAAGTACTATTACGACCCGGACACCCTTTCCTATCGAAAGATCGAACCGAAGAAATCCAAGAGATACAGGAATGTCCTGCTATTTGTATTGGGTTCCGCCTTGTTCGGACTTCTCGGTCTTGTCATTCTTTTAAACACCCGTTGGGTGAACACCCCCAAGGAACTTTCTTTGGAGCGCGAGGTAAGGAACTACGAGTTACAGTTTGATATTTTGAGCAAGAAGATGGAGCAGATGGAGCAGGTTTTGGCCAATATCGAGGACAGGGACAATAACATTTACCGATTGTATTTTGAAGCCAATCCCATACCCGAGGAACAACGCAGGGCAGGATTCGGGGGGATCAATCGATATAAATCGCTTGAAGGTTTCAACAATTCCGAAATCATCATCGATGCCACCAAACGGCTGGATATCATTCAAAAACAAATGGTGATCCAATCCAAATCATTGGACGAAATCGCCAAACTTGCCGAAGAAAAGGAAAAATTATTGGCAGCCATCCCAGCCATTCAACCCATTAATAACGAAGACCTTACAAGAATGGCATCTGGTTACGGTTGGCGTTCAGATCCTTTCACCAAAGCGCGTAAAATGCATTGGGGCATGGACTTTACCGCCCCAAGGGGTACGCCTATTTATGCTTCCGGTGACGGAAAGATTACCCGTGCCGATAATAAATCTTCGGGTTACGGAAAACACATCCGAATCGATCATGGTTATGGTTATGTTTCCCTATACGGACACTTGAGCAAGTACAACGTTACCGAAGGCCAAAAAGTAAAACGTGGTGACCTTATCGGGTTTGTTGGCAGTACCGGTCGTTCCGAAGCCCCCCACTTGCACTACGAAATCTTTAAGGACGGGGAACGTATCAACCCCATTAACTTCTACTACGGAAGTTTAACTGCCGAAGAGTTTGAGAACATGCTCAAACATGCCAATCAAGAGAACCAATCCTTGGATTAATGCATATAGAGCTTCCTGAAAAAAGATATTACGGCATTGGTGAAGTAGCCAACGCTTTTGGGGTGAACACCTCCCTTATCCGTTTTTGGGAAAAGGAGTTTGATGTACTTCAACCCAAAAAAAACGCGAAGGGCAACCGAAAATTTACACCTGAGGACATCAAGAACCTTCAGATGATCTACCATTTGGTGAAAGAACGCGGGTTTACCTTAGAAGGGGCCAAGACCCATCTGAAGGAAGAAAAGCAAAAGGCACTTTCTACTTTTGAAGTCATCCAAAAATTGGAAAAAGTAAAGGCCGAACTCCTAAAAATTAAGGAACAATTATAAAACACTAAAACCATACGAAAATGAAAAAAGGCATCATTGCCATTATAGTACTGATTGTTTTGGCGGTACTTATTGGCGGTTGGTACATCAACACCAACAACAAACTTGTGGATATGAAGGGCCAAGCGACCAAACAATGGGCCAATGTGGAAAGTTCCTATCAACGTAGAAGCGATTTGATCGGGAACCTGGTAAAAACCGTACAGGGTGCTGCCGATTTTGAACGCACTACCTTGTCAGAAGTTATCGAAGCTAGGGCAAAAGCCACATCCACCACTATTGATGCGAACAACATCACCCCAGAGCAAATGGCACAGTTTCAAGAGGCACAGGCCGGACTTTCCTCTGCACTGTCCAGATTATTGGTCACTGTGGAGCGTTATCCTGATCTAAAGGCCAACCAAAACTTTTTGGAACTGCAATCCCAATTGGAAGGTACGGAGAACCGCATCAATGTGGAACGGAACCGATTCAACGATTTGGCCGGGGAGTACAACATCAAAATTCAACAGATACCCACCAATTTTGTGGCTAGTTTAGGTAATTTTGACCCCATGGCACTTTTCGCTTCCAAACCAGGTGCGGAGAATGCCCCCGATGTGAACTTCGAATTCAATTAAGCATGGCTACCACGTCGCATGTAGAGGAATTTTTGAGTGCCGAGGAAGAGCAGGACATCATCAATGCCATTGTTGAAGCCGAGAAAAACACTTCTGGTGAAATCAGGGTCCATATTGAAGCTACTGCCAAAATAGACCATTTTAGCAGGGCACAGCAAATTTTCCACTTTTTGAAAATGGACAACACCAAGGAAAGTAATGGGGTGTTGATCTATGTGGCCGTGGACGATAAAAAATTTGTGATCTACGGCGATAGCGGAATTGACCGTGCCGTCCCCAATGGATTTTGGAACACCACCAAGGATGTGATGGCTTCGCATTTTTCAAAAGGAAATTTTAAACAAGGAATCGTTGAAGGGGTTTTAATGGCCGGAAAGGAACTGCAGTCCCATTTTCCATGGAACCAAAACGACACCAATGAACTGAGCGATGCCATTTCCAAAGGGTAGTTTCATACTGGCATTTTTATGCATCTCCCTAGCTTGGGGGCAGTTCACCATACCCGAAAAACCCAAGGTACAGACCAGCGTGTACGACTATGTGAGCCTTTTGTCCAATTCCCAAAAAAGGGCATTGGAAGAAAAACTCATTCGTTACTCCGATAGCACCTCGACCCAAATTGTAATAGCTATCATCAGTACCACCGAAGGTGAGGACATTAGCTATCTTGGGGCACAATGGGGCCACAAGTGGGGCATTGGTCAAGCTGACAAGGACAACGGCATTCTTGTTCTTTTGGCCAGGGATGACAGGAGAATCGCCATCAACACAGGTTATGGAGTGGAAGGCTCCCTTACCGATTTGATGTCCAAACGTATCATCGAATCCGTTATCATTCCCGAGTTTAAAAAAGGAGACTATTACGCTGGTCTTGACAAAGGTTCTGATGCCATTTTTAAAGTATTGACGGGTGAGTTCAGTGAGGATCGCACCTTTGGCAATGCTACCAGATTCCCTTTCGAAGCCCTGTTCCCCTTTATCATTTTTATCGTGATCTTGATCATCCTTTGGAGTAGAAAAAACAAAGGCGGAGGTGGTAGAGGTGGCCGCAAGAGTGGAGGACTCGATATTTGGGACATGATCATTTTGAGCAACATGGGTCGTAGCTCTGGATCTTCCGGTGGATTTGGAAGCGGTGGCGGTTTTAGTGGAGGAGGTTTTAGCGGTGGCTTCGGTGGAGGCGGCTTTGGAGGTGGAGGAGCCTCTGGAGGCTGGTAGCTTTACTCCATAACCCCTTCCAAGACAAACTTTCTCTTAAAATTACATCTTACTAAAACCTGATGAACCTTGGGCCTCCCCCTCCTTGATTAGGTGCCCCTTTACCTCCAAAAGAATCAAATTTGATGGTCAAACTTCCCATGAAATATCGCTTCAATACGGTTCCCTGATAATCCTGTATGAAGTCCTGTCCGGTAGTTCGCTGTGAGTTGATGTTCTGGTTGAGTAAGTCAAAGGCCAAAACTTTCAAAGTGGCTTTCTTTTTAAACATCTGAAGCCCCAAACTCATGTTCCAGAAAATGGCATCCTTATCGAACCCGGAACCTAAATTTCCATTATAGCTGTAGGTGATATCATTCCCCCAGACCAAATTTTCTGGCCAAAAGGTCGTCAACTTGAAGGCCAGGTTGTGGGTGATATAATCGATGTCGTTCACATTATCCAGATTATAGCGGGTGGAATAAATGCCCAATCGGTATTCCGGTTCCAGTTCTATTTTTTCCTTAAAGTTGAACAACAACCCGATCCTTGGGTTCAAGTTCAAGGTTTTGGCCTCTAACCTACTCCCGTTGGTGAAACCGACTTGACGGCTGATATTGGCGTATGGATTGATGGTAAACTTCATGGTGTACAAGCTATCTTTCTTAATTTGCTTGGAATAGCTGATCCCCATCCAACCCCGGTAGTTTCCTGCTACGTTTTGATAATTGGTTGTCCTAATAAAATTTTCATCGGTGGTAGTACTGGAAACAATCTTGTCCTTTTCAAGGGTCATTCCAGAATAAATGAAGATTCCGGTCCTGTCCTTCCAGTTATAATCGTTATAATTCAAATAGATGTTATGACTGATCTCGGGGCCCAAATTGGGGTTACCCACAATAATGTTCAGGGGATTGCTCACATTTGGTACAGGTTGCAACTGGTTTACCGAAGGAACATTCAAATTAGTGTTGTAATTTGTGCTGAATCTTTTGCCATTACCAATGTCATAATTAAGATATGAGTTGAACAAAAGATTACTATAATCCTTGGAAAAAGTAGTGGATTGTATAAAATCCTCATTGTCCAAACCTATCTGTTCTATCCTTGCCCGAAGGTTGAACCGTAACTTTTTTCCGTTGGAACCAAATCCGATTTCGGGAACATGTTTGTCCACGTTGAAATTAAAATCGGAACTTAAGGTGGAGTTGAAGACGTAGTTCCCAGTTACCTCATCAAAATCGGCAACAGACCGTTCGTTGTTCTGCTCATTGTTGTTGTAGCTGTATCGAAAATCCAGATATAGATCTTTGTTAAGGGCGTGACGGTACGAAGCTCCCAACTCATAGGAATCGTTGGAGTTATCGATCGTGGTACGCTGATCTTGGGTCTGTTCGCTGGGGTTGTCCCCAAAAATACTACGCTGTGTGTTCAAGAAAGATTCCGAATCGTTCACCCTGTTGTTGTTATCAAAATAAGCTCGGACATAACTACCCAAGGTATCCAGCTTTTTCATCATCTCCAAGCGGTTGCTAAAGTTTCTTTGGAAACCATCGGTGGTCTGTAAACTGGTACTGCTGTTGATCAAATTACCATCCTCATCCGTGGAAACGGTATTGGAACCATCCGTGGATCGCGTACTGTTTACATTCAAATTGGGCTGAATGGTGATCCTTGTGGTTTTATCCACATCAAACTCCAAATTGGCAGCCCCTTGATTGGAAATGGTAGCTCCCACAAAACTGGATTCGGTATCGGTAAAATAACTACCATCAGGTAAAATGTTCTCCCGGAACGTTTTTTCGTCATTGTACGAATCGCTATAGGCATAAAAATAGTTACCGTCGGTTTTATACTTGCCTTTATCCTGATCCGCATAACTGGCTCCCAGTGTGGAAGAAGTGGTTATCCCCTGCCCAAACCCGAACCTCATGTTTCCTATGGCAAACCCGCCATTGCTGTTGAAGCTAAAGCCTCCTCCACGGGAATTCCCGACCATTTCATATATTTCATCAAAGGAAAACCCAGGATTATTGATGTTATTGGAACTTCCCAGGACACTGATCCGCTTGGTGTCGTTGAAATAATTGAGCAATCCATTGGCTTGGTATCGGTCATCCGTACCATATCCGCCAGACAAACGCCCCATATACCCTTTGTTCTTGTCTTCCTTGAGTGTTAGGTTAATGGTCTTTTTTTCACCATCCCCTTCTTCACCCACAAATTCCTGCTCCTTGGTTTTGGTATTGGTAATCTGGATTTTACTGATCACATCTTTGGACAAGGTCTTTGTAGCCACCTTCGGGTCCGTACTAAAAAATACCTGACCGTTCACCAGTACTTGGTTTACCTCCTTTCCGTTTACGGTGATTTTACCATCACTATCTACTTCCACACCAGGGAGTTTCTTCAAGACATCTTCCACGGTGGCATCGGGTCTGACCTTGAAGGAATCTACATTGAATTCCAACGTATCTCTTTTAATGGTGATGGGAACCCGTTCCCCGATCACATCAATGCCTGCAAGTTGCTGCACCCGCTCATCAAGTCTAATTTCATCTAGGGTAACTTCGGGTTTTAGTTCCACTTCTTGGGCCACGGATTGGTAGCCATTGGACGAAAAGGCCAACCGAAGTTTCTTGTATGCGGTTTTTCCTTCCAAGGCGAAAAGGCCATCTGCATTGGTGATAGTATAGGTGACCAAAGTGCTGTCCTTTATGGTTTCGGCATAAACCGTGGCAGCTTCAATAGGTGTTCCCGTGGCAGCGTCCACAATTTTGCCCTTCACCAAAAATTCTTGGCCGGACATTGAGGAAAAACAAAAGAATAGGGAAACGTAAACGAGGTAAACGTAGATTTTTTTCAAATGGCAGTTTGTTTTTGATTGACTTAGCTGTCAACCAAAATATTGCATTGAAATTTTATTAGCGATCCTTTTAACGAAACTTTGAGAAAATTTCAATGAAAATCATCCTTAAGCATAAAAAAATCATAAAAAACACACACGGCATATCCCTTGTTGAAAAATCGTTCGTAAATCCTAACACCCCATTCATCAACTTACCGGGATCCCATATCTATTTTTGGCTATATTGTTGTACCAATTCCATAGATTAATTTTTTACACTTTTTCCCATGTCCCGATTATTAAAATTCACCCTGTTTGCCTTCCTGATTCTTGTTTCGTCCTGTAAAAAAAAGGAAGCCGTTGTTGAGACGGACAACCTGTTCAAGTTCAAGGATTATATCAGTTACCACACCCATGGCAACCAAAGCATTGCCACCCCTATTACCATAGCGCTCGCCCAACAATTGGAGCAATTTGAACTGAATCAGGAACTGCCCAAGGAGTATTTACAGATTTCACCTAAGGTAGATGGCAAATTGATTATTGAAAATGGTCGGGAACTGACCTTTCAACCTTCGGAATATTTAAAACCGAACACAGAATATGTGGTCACCTTGGCCCTCAACAAATTGTTCGAGAACATTGAAAGTGATTTTAAAAAATACATCTTCAGTTTCAAGACCATCGCGCCCAACTTCAAGATCAATCTGGGAAGCCTGCAGTCCTATAGCAAGGAATGGCAATATTTAACAGGCACCCTGGATGCTTCCGATATTTTGGACGCCTCCAAAATAGAAAGCATTCTTTCTGTGAAGCAGGGCGATAAAAACGTACCAGTAAGCTGGGACAACGCCTCCGAAAGTGCCCAGTACTTCAGTTTTAAGATCGATAGCATTTCCCGAAAAACAGACGATAGCGAACTTACCATCAGTTGGACCGGAAAGGCACTCGGCATTGAAAACGAAGGTTCGGAAAATTACACCATTCCCGGATTGAACAAATTTGTGGTCGTGGATGCCAAAACCACCTCTTCACCCAATGCTGTCCTGACGTTGAATTTCTCGGAACCGCTGAAACAAAATCAAAACCTGAACGGATTAGTGACCATAGAAAATGCGGAAAGCCTTCGGTATGAGATCAATGGGAATGTGTTGCAAGTATACCCTTCCAACCGAATTTTGGGTGAAGTACGGGTCAATGCTTTCGAAGGAATCAAAAGCGAATATGGCTTTACCCTCAAGAACACCTTTTCGGAACTGGTTTCTTTTGAACAACTTAAACCGGCGGTGCGATTGATTTCCAAAGGAACCATTCTACCCAATGCCGCTTCTACACCCATCTATTTTGAAACGGTGAACCTGTCTGCCGTGGAAGTACGCGTGATCCAGGTTTTTGAGAACAACATGTTGCAATACCTGCAGAACAATAACCTTACCGAAAGCTACAGCCCTGATTTCAGACCGGTAGGAAGAAGGGTGGCCTACAAAGTGCTTCCCCTTGCAGAAAATGGAGAAGAAAATTCCAGTTATTGGAAAGCCCATGCCCTTGACCTGTCAAACTTGATCAAAGTGAACCCCGGTTCTTTGTACCGAGTTGAATTCAGCTTTAAAAAAGAGCACACTACCTATTCCTGTGATGATTCCGAAACTGCCGAAGATCAATCGGAAGCCTATGCATCCAGTTCCGATGAGGAATCCTTGGAAGAACGTTATTGGGACAATGAAATCTATTATTGGAGGGACTACGAGTACGATTGGGAGAACCGCGACAATCCTTGTCATCAAGCTTATTACAATTATGATAGAATCGCATCCACCAATCTTTTGGGTAGCGACCTTGGCTTGATCGTGAAAAAAGGAAACAATAATTCCTACCATTTTGCGGCCACCAATTTGTTGACCACACAACCAGAAGCGAATACCAAAATTAAACTCTACAATTATCAACAACAATTGTTGGGAGAGGTAACTACGGATGCCACTGGGTTATCCATTTATGACGGGGATAAGAGCGTTGCTTTTGCAGTTGCCGAAAAGAACAACAATTTCGCCTACGCCAAACTTTTGGATGGCAATGCGTTGTCCTTGAGCACATTCGATGTTTCAGGAGAAGAATTACAACGTGGACTACAAGGATTCCTGTATACCGAAAGAGGGGTTCACCGCCCAGGGGATGTCATCCATCTTACCTTTGTTTTGGATGATAAAGCCAATCCGTTGCCCAAAGGGCACCCAGTAACTCTAGAGGTGAGTGATGCCCGTGGAAAATTGGTACAGCGTAATGTGTTGACCGAGGGCACTTTGCCCATTTCTGAAGGTTTATTCACCAAAAAAGAGGGTAAATTCTATTATTTCCCTATTCCAACCCAAGCCGATGCCCCAACTGGAAATTGGTCCGCCAAAATTATTGTGGGTGGTGCCCAGTTCAACAAATCATTGAAAGTGGCCACCGTGAAACCTAACCGCCTAAAAGTGGATTTTTCTTTTGATGACGAAGTTTTGAAGGCCAATACCAACAACCGTGGCAAGGCCATAGTACAATGGCTGCACGGAGCTCCTGCCCGTAACCTCAAAATCGATATCAACGCCACTTTGAACAAAGCGTCCAACCCCTTTCCAAAACTCAAGGACTACGTGTTCCAAGATCCGGCACGCGACTTTTATGACACCGAACTGCAATGGATCTCTTCCAAATTGGATGCGAACGGAGAGTTGGACATCAACGAAAAAATAAATGTGAACGGCAACGCCCCTGGAATGCTCCAAGCTACGTTCACCACCAAGGTGTTTGAAGGTGGTGGGGATTTTTCCATAGACGTGTTCACCAAAAACGTGGCACCCTATCCTTATTTTGTGGGATTGCGCTCCCCAGAGGCCAAGCAATATGGTTCTTTTATGACCGATGAGAACAACACCTTTGGCGTCATTACCGTGGACGACCAAGGCAAGCCATCCGGTAACCGAAAATTGAAAGTGCAGGTATACAAAATTGAATGGCGTTGGTGGTGGAATCGTGGATACGATAATCTATCAAGATATGAGAACGCATCTGTGCACAGTCCGTTCAAGGAAATGACCGTTACCACAGGTTCCGATGGAAAGGCCAACTTCAACCTAAATGTGCCCGACGATGACGGTGGACGCTTCCTTATCCGGGTCATTGATGAAGCAGGACATGCCTCGGGACGCACAGCTTATTTCTATCGCAATTGGTGGAGAAGGCCGTCGGGAGATTCAGAAAGTTCCAAAATTTTGGTGTTCTCTGCGGATAAGGAAAACTACAAATTGGGTGAACAGGCCACCATCACTTTCCCTTCGGATAAAGGTGGAAGGGCCTTGATCAGTATCGAAAACGGCACCGAAGTATTGTCCCAACAATGGATCGAAACCGCTGCCAAGGAAACGAAGGCAACCATTCCCATTACGGCGGAAATGGCTCCGAATGCCTACATCAACATTTCCTTGTTGCAACCGCACGGACAAGTTGCCAACGATTTGCCCATCCGATTGTATGGGGTTGTGCCCTTATTGGTTGAGAATCCTGCCACATTGCTCGAACCTCAAATTTCGATGCCCGAAGTACTGGAACCCGAATCATCGTTTAAAGTAACCATTTCCGAAGCTAATAAAAAACCGATGACCTATTCCTTGGCTGTGGTGGATGATGGCCTTTTGGACCTGACCCGTTTCAGGACTCCCGATATCCATGCCTCCTTTTATGCAAGGCAGGCCTTGGGGGTAAAAACCTTCGATATTTTTGATGATGTGATGGGTGCCTACTCCGTGAGTGTGGACAACATCTACGCCATTGGTGGGGGTGGTATTGGGGCTGGGGCCAAAAACCGCAAGGCCCAACGCTTCAAACCTGTGGTCACGTATTTAGGTCCCTTTACCCTGAAGGCTGGTGAAAAAGCATCCCACACCATTGAAATGCCCAATTATGTAGGTTCTGTACGTACCATGGTCGTTGCCGGTAACTTGAACAGTGCCTACGGAAACGCCGAAAAAACCACTCCGGTTCGTAAACCCTTGATGGTGTTGACCTCCATCCCAAGGAAACTGTCGCCTGGAGAAACCGTGACCATTCCCGTTACCGTTTTTGCTATGGAAGCCAAAGTGAAAAATGTAAAAGTTTCCATCGATGCTGGCAAAGCTTTGGAACCTGTTGGGGAAACAACCAAGAACATTACCTTCAATTCCGTAGGGGAACAGATCGTGAACTTCGACTTTAAAGTGAAGCCCGCTTCTTCGTTCCAGACCATTACCGTAACAGCCAGTGGAGCCGGGGAAAGTGCAAGCAGCAAAACCGAAATCGATGTGGAGAACCCCAATCCCATTACCACCAAAAGCGATTTATATACAATCGATGCCAATGGTCGTCTGACCATTCCTTTTGAAACCTTCGGCACATCGGGCACCAATGAGGCCTTTATCGAATTCTCGACCTTACCTCCCATGGATTTCAGCAAACGGATGGATTACCTTTTGAGATATCCCCATGGCTGTGTGGAGCAGACCACTTCAGCAGCTTTCCCACAATTGTTCTTGGCGGATGTGCTCGATATCACTTTTGAAAAGAAAAAAGACATCGAGAAGAATGTAAAAGCAGCCGTTAAAAAATTGGGTGATTTCCAAACCCAAAATGGTGGACTCAGTTATTGGCCAGGTTATGGCAATGCCGATGATTGGGGCACTTCGTACGCCGGTCATTTTATGTTGGAAGCCAAACAACAGGGCTACCAACTTCCCTTGACCTTCTTGGGCAACTGGTTAAAATATCAAAAAACCGCAGCCCGCCAATGGAGCAACCAAAGCTCCGGTTATAACGATGATATTTCCCAAGCCTATCGTCTGTATACCTTGGCTTTGGCACAACAGCCCGAATTGGCGGCCATGAATCGTCTTCGTGAAGTCAAAAACCTGAGCAATGAAGCCAAATGGAGACTGGCCGCAGCCTATGCTCTGGCCGGAAAGAAAGAAGTGGCCCAAGAGATTGCGCAAAAGGCCAATATCAATTTTACTCCTAACAACTATGATTACCGAACCTATGGTTCTGTATTCAGGAATAGGGCCATGGCATTGGAGACCATGGTAATTTTGGGCGACTCCAAACAAAGGGATTTGTCCATTTCCTTAGCCAAGGACCTGTCATCCCAAAGTTGGTACAGCACCCAGGAAACCGCATTTGCCTTGTTGTCCCTTTCCAAAATGGTGATGAAGAATGGAGGCAAATCCATTGACCTTACCTATACCAACAACGGAAAGGAAATTGTGGTAAAAACTGATAGGGCCATTGCAGAGCGCGGTCTTACCATCACCTCCTTCAAAAATGAAATACAGGTAGTGAACAAACAGGGGAATACCATTTATGCCACTTTAACCCAGACGGGGAAATTACCTGTGGGTCAGGAATTGGCACTACAACAAAATCTAAATCTGAATGTAGTGTACAAAGATGCCTTGGGCAATACCATGGATGTTTCAGAATTGCGACAAGGAACGGAATTCCAAGCAGAGATAACCGTCTTCAACAGTTCCAACGACTATATCGAAAATCTGGCTTTGACCCATATTGTGCCCAGTGGTTGGGAGATTGTGGACACTTCCTTTGCCGATGGGGACAATCCCAATGCGACCAAAGCCGATTATGTGGACACCCGTGACGACCGTACCCTTTTGTATTTTAACCTTGGGGCACGTAAGTCAGCCACGTTTACAGTAAAACTGAATGCTTCTTTCCTTGGCGATTATTACTTGCCGGGAGCCCAAGTGGAAGCCATGTACGACAACAACTACCAAGCACGAAACAAAGGAAATTGGATCAAAGTGGTACAGTGATGTGTTTGGAATGAACAGTTTTTGGGAACGATTAAAAAAGTTGACATACAAACATAAGATCAAGATGACCGTTTTTATGGTCGTCTTGGTCTTGTGGGTGTTCTGTTTGCCCAAAAATCTGTTTGATGACCCCAAATCGACCGTGGTGAACAGTTCTGATGGCGTATTGATCGGGGCACGGATTGCCGATGATGGCCAATGGCGATTTCCGGAAATGGATTCGGTTCCCGAACGTTTTGAGGCATGCGTCCTGATGTTCGAGGATGAATATTTTTACCAACACCCGGGATTCAATCCCATCTCCATTGTAAAGGCCATCGGTCATAACCTGACCAAAAAGTCCCGAAGGGGTGGCAGCACCATTACCCAACAGGTCATCCGGCTGAGCAGAAAGAACAAGTCTAGGACCTATGCAGAAAAAGTGGTGGAAATTTTCCTAGCCACGCGACTGGAATGGAGGTATTCCAAAAAGGAGATATTGCGGTTGTATGCCTCCCACACCCCTTATGGTGGTAACGTGGTAGGATTGGAAACTGCGGCTTGGCGCTATTTTGGTATTCCCGCCCATGAACTCAGTTGGGGTCAATCGGCTGCACTGGCCGTATTGCCCAATGCACCTTCCCTTATTTTTCCTGGAAGAAATGAGCCAATTTTTCTTGAAAAGAGAAATCGGTTGCTGAAAAAACTAAGGGACAAAGGCACCCTTGATGCCACTACCTATGAACTGGCCATTGCAGAGCCCCTTCCCCAAAAACCGGTTCCCTTGCCAGATGTGGCCCCTCATCTTACGGAACGTATCCGAAACGAACATTCCAGGGAACGCGTAACAACTTCTATTGACAGGGCACTGCAACAACGATTGAACCTCTTGGCAGAAAGACACTACCATCAATTGAAGGGCAATGAAATCCATAATCTGGCCATTTTAGTACTCGATGTGGAAACCCGAAAAGTTTTGGGTTATGTGGGGAATTCCCCTTCGGGAAAAGAACATGCCAATTACGTGGACATCATTACCAAAAACCGTAGTACGGGAAGCACCTTGAAGCCATTTTTGTTCGCTTCACTGTTGGATGAAGGGCAATTGTTGCCCCATAGTTTGGTAGAAGATGTACCGACGGTGATCAACGGATACCATCCCCAAAATTTTGACAAAAAACATGTGGGCGCCGTTCCGGCCAACAGGGCACTTTCACGCTCCTTAAATGTCCCCGCCGTGCGATTGTTACGGGAATATGGGCTTCAAAAATTCTATAACAAACTCAAAAAAATGAATTTGGAGTCGTTGGACAAACCATCATCCTACTATGGCCTTTCCTTGATATTGGGTGGTGCGGAAAGCTCCCTTTGGGAGGTGACCGAATCCTACGCTGCCATGGCATCCACTTTAAACTATTTCGTGACCCATTCCAGTACCTATCGCACCAACGAATTTGTACAACCTTCGTATTTATTTGATTTAGAAATTGATTTGGGAACCCCGCAATTTGATCCACCCATTTTTGGGGCAGGGGCCATTTACTCCACATTTCAATCCATGTACGAAGTGAACCGCCCCGAAGGGGATGAAAACTGGCACTTTTTTGATTCGTCCCAGCCCATTGCCTGGAAAACGGGCACCAGTTTTGGTTTTAAGGATGCCTGGGCCGTTGGGGTAACGCCAAAATATGCCATTGGGGTGTGGGCCGGCAATGCCGATGGCGAAGGGAGGCCGGGATTAACGGGAATCACTGCGGCCGCCCCGCTGTTGTTCCAGGTTTTGGATGCCCTCCCGCCTAGCGGATGGTTCCAAGAACCTTTTGATGACCTTGTGGAAGTGGAAGTTTGTTCGCAAAGCGGTTATCGAGCATCCGTTTTTTGTGACGATGTAAAAAAAGAATACGTGCCTACCCACGGCACCCGAAGTGGCCCCTGCCCTTTTCATCAACAATTATTTTTGGACGCTTCAGAAGCATATAGGGTGAATTCAGAATGTTACCCTTTGGAGAACATAGTGGCCAAAAACTGGTTTGTACTCCCGCCCACTATCGAGTACTATTATGCACTATCCAACCCCAATTACAAGGAATTGCCCCCTTTTATGGCGAATTGTTCAGAAATGGAGAACCAATTGATGGAATTTATCTATCCGAAAGCGAATGAAGCGGTTTTGTTACCGAAAGACTTGGGCAAAAAGACCAAGGACATCCTGTTAAAATTGGCCCATCAGCAAAACAATGCCACGGTATATTGGTATTTGGATGACACTTATGTGGGCAAAACGGAAAACTTCCACGAGCTTATTTTGGATATTGAACCAGGGGAGTATATCCTTACGGCTGTGGACAACTCGGGTAACCGAATCCAACAAAAACTAGAAGTGCTTTTGGCCTCGGAGGACTAAAAATCTACTTCTTCCTCATAAAAATAGTCACTGGAACCCCTGTAAAGTCGAAATTCTCCCGCAACTTATTTTCCAAGAACCGTTTGTAAGGATCTCGCACGTATTGCGGCAGATTGCAGAAAAACGCAAACTGCGGATACGGTGTTGGCAACTGGGTACAGAACTTGATCTTCACATACTTGCCTTTATACGCAGGAGGTGGGGTATGCTCAATAATGGGCAACATGATATCGTTCAGTTTTCGGGTAACGATTTTCTTTGAACGGTTTTTGAACACCTCCACGGCTGTTTCAATGGCCTTGTAGATACGTTGTTTGTTCAGGACGGATATGAAAAGAATAGGCACATCTTCAAAAGGTGAAATGGCCTCTTTGATCTTGGCTGTATATTCCTTTACAGAGTTGGTATCCTTTTCCACCAAATCCCATTTGTTCACCAGAATCACGATACCCTTGTTGTTGCGCTGGGCCAACCAAAAAATGTTCTCCACTTGCCCATCAAAGCCACGGGTGGCATCCAACAATAAGATACAAACATCGCAATGCTCAATGGCACGAACGGAACGCATTACAGAGTAAAACTCCAAATCTTCCTTCACTTTGGACTTCTTTCGGATACCGGCCGTATCCACCAAATTGAATTCGAATCCGAACTGGTTGTATTTGGTATCAATACTGTCCCGTGTAGTTCCCGCAATATCGGTGACAATGTATCGGTCTTCCCCTATCAGGGCATTGATGAAAGATGATTTTCCTGCATTGGGGCGACCCACCACTGCAAAACGGGGCAGTTCACTTTCTTCCTCTTGAATATCGGGCAACACTTCAACAAGCGCATCCAGCAACTCCCCAGTACCACTACCATTCACACTGGAAAGTGTAAAATATTCCCCAAGTCCCAAAGCGTAGAATTCCACGGCATCGGCCACACGTTGGGCATTATCTACCTTGTTCACCGCCAAAAAGACGGGTTTATTAACCTTGCGGAGTAACTTGGCCACATCCTCGTCCATCCCTGTCACGCCGGATTCCACATCCACCATAAAAATGATGGCATCCGCTTCCCCAATGGCCAATTCCACTTGTTTATCGATTTCCTTTTCAAAGACATCATCACTTCCCAGCACATATCCACCAGTATCGATCAAGGAAAATTCCTTGCCGTTCCAGTCGCTTTT
>JASBTS010000149.1 GCA_030148305.1 Allomuricauda sp.
AAAGGTCTTGGAGCTGCTTTTGACCTTGTTGCCCATTTTTTCATAGTCAACACTTTTTACCTTGTCGGCAACATCATCAAACCCCTCTTTAACTTTGCGTTCTATATTGCTGATGTTGATAGGCTCTCCCCGCATGTCCAATTTTTGCGAAGTGGTTACGGCTTCAGGAACCAGGATCCAAAGCAGGATATAGGCAATCAATCCAAATCCACTGGTGAAAACGGCCAAAAGGATAAAGATCAATCTAATCCAAAGGGCATCGATGCCTAAGTAGTGTTCCAGTCCGGCACATACACCACCAATATACTTGTGGTCAATGTCTCGGTATAGTTTTTTGGACTTTTGTTCCGGTTGGGTGTACGATTTTTTAGGTTCGTCCTCAAAAATGTCCTCATCCACCATGTAGTCCTCTGGTTGACCCATTACATTGATAACCTGATCCACTTCTTTATGGGTGATCACCTGTCTTTCGTTCTCCATTTTCTCCAAAAAGAGTTCGGCGATCCTTGCCTCAATGTCGGCTATAATCTCATCGCTGCCAGTGGTACCGGCAAAGGACCGTTTAATGGACTCCAGGTACCGCCTCAGCTTGTTATACGCATCGTCATCTATATGGAAGAGCGTATTTGCCAAATTTATGTTTACTGTCTTGTTCATTTTTTGATTCTTATTTTGTGTTGGTTACCAGATTTACTGCATTTCTAAGTTCATCCCACGTGCCGTTCAATTCTTTAAGGAACAACCGGCCTGTTTCGGTAAGGGCGTAATATTTGCGGGGAGGTCCCGATGTGGATTCTTCCCAACGGTAGTTGAGCAATCCAGCATTTTTAAGCCTTGTGAGCAATGGGTATATGGTACCTTCCACTACTAACATCTTAGCGTCCTTCAAGGCGTCCAGAATCTCGGAGGCATACTTGTCCTCGTCTTTTAAGATGGACAGAATGCAATATTCTAGAACCCCTTTGCGCATCTGTGCTTTTGTGTTTTCTATGTTCATAACTTCATGGTTCTATTAAATTAACTGTTCGTTTTTGATTTACCAAACTTGATCTGGTTCCGTTTCCACTCCATTCCCCTGTGATGAGCAGGGGAGTGGAAACACTTTTTTGATTGATGATTTCGTTTTTTGATTGATGAATGAACTCATTATTTTTTGATTTATGATTGATTTTAATGAAGTCTAACTACCCTACTTATTTTCCAGTGGTCTCCCACCTGTTTCCAAATAACGATGAACTTACTTGGATGGGATTGCGCATTTGGTTCTTCCTTATTGTGAAATTTGTGAAGTGCCATTTCAACGGCCCCGAAACCATTTATAGGATATACTTCTATACTTCCGGGAACCAATTCTCGGGTCACTTTGCCACAGATGTTCTTTTCAATACTTTCCAAAATGCCTTGCTTGTCTGTTGATAGCCCTCCCATGTCATGGTAAAACTCCAAATCGGCATCGTAGATTTCTGCCTGTTTTTCCATATCACAGGTATTGTAGGCATTAAAATAAATGCTGTCCATACGTGCAATGGTCTGGTATAATTCAGAATCTTTTTCAGCTTGGGCACTGGCCAAAGTTGAGATTCCGATGAGGGCAAGGGCAAATATGTTTTTGATCTGTTTCATTATTTGATGAATTTAATGGTGAACGGATATTTGAATTGTTGCCCTTCATTGGTACGGACAGTGGCCAAAATGGTGAAAACGATGTTCACAACGGCCAAACCTACCTGCAACAGACCTGTAATGCTGGCCGGCCAAAAAAGGCGACCAAACTTAAAATCGTCACTACTGATGTGCATGTTCAGGTTGTTCAGGTTACTCAATCGGTGAAAACCGAAAACATCCCAATCGAAAAGGTCCGGCATAAAACCGATAAAGAAAGGAATGGTGATCAAACCGGCCACAATGGCGTACAACAACATACTGATCTGAAAGTTCAATGCTTGTTTGCCATTGTAATCGACAAAGTCGTACTGCTTTTTGTTAGACATCCACAAGATCAAGGGCATGATGAAGTTTCCGAAGGGGATAAAGTACTTCGAAAACGTGGACGCGTGTATGATCGCGGATAAGTTTCGTTCGTGTTTGGTTAATGTAGTTGCCATTTTTGATTGATGATTTTTGATGTGTAAACGGGTAAACCTATTAGCTTACCATGCAAATATATATCCAAAGAACAGTACTATGCAAAACAAAGTACTATAAATTAACATATTTTTAACAATTTAAAGTAACGATATTTTGTCTATTTTTAAGCCAAAGAATAATCCATTATGGCACTCACACCCAGTAAAATCAACACATTCACGTTTCTAAAGCTCCCTTCGGCCTGGTGGTGCGGGGTTCGCCTTAAATATATCGATGACCAAAAGGCCATCACCACGGTAAAGCACAAATGGGTCAACCAGAATCCGTTCAAGTCCATGTTTTGGGCGGTACAGGGCATGGCTGCCGAGCTGAGTACGGGTGCCTTGGTGATGAACGAAATCCAAAAGAGTGGGAAAAAAGTCTCCATGCTCGTGGCCAACAACAAGGCTACCTTTACCAAAAAAGCTACTGGGCGTATTTCATTTACTTGTGAAGATGGGCCATTGATTGCCGATACCATCCGAAAAACGGTTGAAACCGGAGAAGGAAAAACCTGTTGGATGAAATCCGTGGGTGTAAATGCTGATGGGGTAGAAGTCTCCACCTTTCATTTTGAGTGGACGGTGAAGGTAAAGGGGTAAAAGGGTATAGGATCAAGGGTGCTTTACAATATTTGTCAAATAAATGTTGTAACAAAACTTCAAACCAATCAACATATAAACAGTGATCAAAAAACAATCAAAAAATGAACGCACACGAAATAGACTATCACATTTACGGAGAGGAAATGCAATATGTGGAGATCGAACTGGATCCACAAGAGGTCGTTGTGGCCGAGGCAGGCAGTTTTATGATGATGGACACCGATATTAAAATGGACACCATCTTTGGTGATGGCTCCAATCAAGATACTGGGGTTCTTGGAAAACTCTTCTCTGCGGGCAAACGGTTGCTCACGGGCGAGAGTCTATTTATGACCGCTTTTCTGAATGTGGGACAGGGCAAGAAACAAGTAAGCTTTGCTTCTCCCTATCCCGGTAAGATCGTTCCCATCGATCTTTCGGAAAAAGGAGGGAAGTTCATCTGCCAAAAAGATGCCTTTTTGTGTGCCGCCAAGGGTGTTTCCATCGGTATCGAGTTTTCCAAACGTTTGGGTCGTGGACTTTTCGGTGGAGAGGGCTTCATCATGCAAAAACTGGAAGGGGATGGTATGGCCTTTGTTCATGCGGGTGGCACCATGGCCAAAAAAGTGCTGGCTCCCGGAGAAGTCTTAAAGGTGGATACCGGTTGTATCGTGGGTTTCTCCCATACCGTGGATTATGATATTGAATTTATTGGAGGTATCCGGAATACTGTTTTTGGAGGGGAAGGCTTGTTTTTTGCCACCCTTCGTGGTCCGGGTACGGTATACATCCAATCCCTACCGTTTAGCCGTTTGGCCGGTCGCGTTTGGGCGGCAGCTCCCAAAGGAGGTGGAAAAGACAAAGGCGAGGGCAGTATTTTGGGAGGCCTTGGCGATTTACTGGATGGGGATAATAGGTTTTAATCAGTAATCTGTCACTTATTATCTGATTTCTGACCTCTGACTTCTGACTTCTGAAACCACTAAGAGCCTATGGATTTCAAAGACCTGTTCCGTTTTCTGGAAGAACTACAACAAAACAACAATAAGGAATGGATGGATGCAAACCGTAAATGGTACCGCTCCCTTCGGCATGATTTTATGGCTTGGTTGGATGATTTGGACCTGACCATGGCCCAATTGCACGATGATTATTATCCGACTCCTGGCAAAAAGGGCATCAATCGGATCAACAATAATCTCATGTTCCATCCCAATAAACCGGTGTACAAAGATCATTTTGGTGCGGGGTTGGATAAAGCTCCACAAACAGCTGATTTTTATATTGAAATCGGCCTGAAAAACTGTTTGTTGGCAGGAGGCTTTTGGCGTCCCGATCCGAAAATCCTTCGCAGCATTCGGGAAGGCATTGATTATGACGGGGAAGTTTTACGGCAAATATTGGATAAGCCTTCGTTCCAAAAAACGTTCGGTAATTTGTACGAGGATGAAAAATTGACCAACGCCCCCAAAGGGTTTTCCAATGACCATCCACACATCGACCTATTGAAGAACAAGACCTTCGCTGTGGTATATGAAATGACTCAAAAGGAAGTGCTTCAACCCAATTTCAAGGAAAAAATCGTGGAAGTATACCAAGAAATGCTTCCGTTCCGTCAATATCTGAATCGGACGGTCACGGTTTAGGCATCAGTCCAACTGGTTCGAATCACGAAGCAATCTTGCTGATAAATCGGGATGTTCCATATCCGCATCCAAGGGAAACATGGGTCGGATGATGCGTTTATGTCCCAATCGCTCCAAATCCTGATCCACCCCACCCGGGGTCAAGGCCATGATCCAATCGCCTCTCATGTTGTACAATTCGGGTACCAGATAACCAATTTTTACGACGACAATATCCGTGTTGCGTGGGTCGAGGCCCAACTCTGTAAAATCGGATTCGTTATGGTACGGCTTTCTTTTTTTGGTAACGATGACGCTGGCATTGCCCACTTTTACGACCACTTCGGTTTCTGCATGCACGTCCCCCTGTTTTATGGCGGTCACCTCTCCGGTCAATAGGAGAGGTGGGGCAAATCGGTCATCAATTTCGGCACCTACTAGGGCACTTACTTTACCGCCCAAACCGACTTCAAGGGCCTGTTCCACCAATTTTGGCCCTGGAATGGAGGCATAAATCAATGATTTGCCCCCTGGTTCGTGGAATTCATCTTGTTTTAAAAGTTCGGTCAAGGTCCAGGTTACGTCCCCAGCGCCTCCAGCTGTTGGGTTGTCGCCCATATCACTCAGCATAAAGGGCTTTTTATCACTAGCCAAGGCAAGTGACAAAGCCTCTTCATATGATTTTGTTGGAGCCACAAATTCAAATTCCTTGCGCACGTCCCAGAAACTTTCGGCCAATTTTTCAGCACCGGCAACTACCTTTTCTTTATCATCGCCGGTGACCATCACCACGGCATGGTTTCGGGGTTCATCGGCCCATGCATACCCGATCCAAATGGCAGCATCCACCACACCTTCCTGATCCGCCACTCCAGGCACTTGCGCATACAGGCTTTTCCCTGGTTCTACGCGGGTACTCGTTTTTTCTCCGGGTAATAGTATCGGTACAGGAATCCAAGCCTTATACTTGGGCTTTCCCTTGCCGTTCTCCAAACGTTCAACAAGATTTTGCACGGCCCTTCTTTTGGATTCAGTGGCATCTTCATGAGGCGCCATCCGGTAGCAAGTTATCAGGTCGCTATGTTCTGCAAGTCTTTCGGAAACATTGCCGTGCAGGTCCATGGAGGTGGACACCAGGACATCGGTACCCACCACTTCCCGTATTCTTTTGATTAGGTCGCCTTCGGGGTCATCCAAACCGACTACACTCATGGCACCGTGAATATCAAAGAAAAGTCCATCATACGGTTTGTTTTCTTCCAACATTTTAAGCGTTTGTGCCACCAACGATTCATAGGCTTCCCGGGTTACCGTACCGCCAGGCAGCGATTTTCCTACTAAAGTAGGAACCCAGTCTGCGCGTTTTCTCAAAATAGAATCCATCGCCATAAACGGATAGCGTTCAAAAATGGAATCCCCAATTTTGGCATGGAATGCCTCTTCATGGGTCAAAGCAGGGGAAAAAGTACTGGATTCGATACCCAAACCGGCTATGGCGATTCGGGGCAGTTTTTTTTCGGGTTTCTGCTCACAACTGATTAAAAGGGCAAAAAGAAATAGTGAAAGTAGAAGGCTACGCATTTTGTTCGGTTTGGTTGAATTTAGACTCTAAATATCGTCATAAATGCGCTTGTCTCAAAAAGGATGGGGGTAATTCGGGTTGCTATTCGGAATACTCATATATTTATTTCAAACTCATCCATTTTGGAAAGACATAGAATTAATGTTGAGTAACGTAGATTGAACATGGAATTGATCTTTAAAAATATTGGTAAGTATATATCGCTTGAAAAATCAGAAGCAGACCTTCTTCTATCTCTTTTTCAAATTATCACGGTTTTAAAAAAGGAGCTTATCATAAACCAAGGGAGAAATTGTGATATGCTTTTTTTTGTGGAATCCGGTAGTTTTAGGGCGTATCATCTGAATAAAGACGGCAAGGAGTCCACCATCATGTTTGCTCCGGAAGATTGGTGGGTTACGGACATGAACGCCTTTTTGAATGGGACACCTTCCTTGCTTTCATTGGAAGCCCTGGAGGAAAGTAAGATTTATGGGATAAGCAGGAAGAATTTTGATCTTGTGGTAGATAAAATCCCCAAGTTGGAGCGCTTTTTTAGAATTCTTTTTCAAAGGGCATATATAAGGGAGCAATTGAGGGTAATGGATACTATTTCCCTGACAACCGAAGAAAGATATCTTAACTTCTTACACAAGTATCCTAACCTCGTTCAGAAAGTAACGCAAAAGCAAATTGCCTCTTACCTTGGGGTTACCCCAGAATTTTTAAGCTCATTGAAGAAGAAGTAGATATGCTTAATATATCTTAAGTTTTCTTTTAAAGTATTTCATTTTATTTACAAAAAACTTTAAAATGATGATGATTTTGATTGCAGGTCCGTATCGCAGTGGAACCCAAAATGATCCGATCCTAATTCAAAGGAACATGGATAGATTGGAAGCCCAGGCGTTGCCCATATTTCGTAAAGGTCATGTTCCCATGATCGGGGAATGGGTGGCCAATCCACTGATAGGTCTTGCAGGCTCCAAGGAGGTTGGTGACGAGATATTCAATCAAATCCAATATCCAGTGGCACATCGGTTATTACGAAAATGCGATGCTATTTTAAGAATTGAAGGGGAATCTATTGGTGCGGACAAAGATGTTGAATTGGCAAGAGAACTAGGCCTAAAAATATATTACGATATCAATGAAATTCCAGATGCAGAACAATAGGATCAGAAACATGAAACGGGAATTGCTCTCGGACAATTGGTATACCCTTGAAAAAGTTTCATTTGAATACTTGCGGGACGATGGGGTTTGGGAGCAGCAGACGCGGGAAGCATACGATCGCGGTAATGGCGCGGCAATTTTGTTGTACAATGCAAGGAAGAACACTGTGGTATTGACCCGTCAGTTTCGGATGCCTACCTACGTGAACGGAAATGAAGATGGAATGATGGTGGAAGTCTGTGCCGGATTATTGGAAAAGGGAAATGCTGAGGAAACCATCAAAATGGAAGTGGAAGAGGAGACCGGGTATAAAATTGAAAAGGTCCAAAAAGTATTTGAAGCCTACATGTCACCTGGATCGGTGACGGAGATCCTATATTTTTTTATAGGCCAGTATGAAGAATCCATGAAGGTTAGTGATGGGGGCGGTGCCGATGATGAGACGGAAAACATTGAGGTGTTGGAAATTCCCTTTCCCAAAGCACTCGAAATGATGAAAAATGGGGAAATCAGGGATGCCAAGACTATTATGCTACTGCAATACGCACAATTGCAAGGTTTACTAAATCAATAATGTTCGTGTAATTCCTTCAGGGTGGCGTACATGGTTTTTCGTATTTCCAGCGATGGCACCTTAAAATGGTTGTTCATGAAACTGAAAATGAGCAACCTTCCTTTTTTGGTCTTGATGTATCCACTCAGGTTATAATTGTTTCCAAACGACCCTGATTTTGCAAATAGAAAGGGTTCTGTTTCGGAATCTTCCCACTCCTTTACGGTGCTATCCGGTCCCCACATGGGAAAAAGGGCGAATAAACGATCTTCAGGAACTTCATTGTAGAGTTTGTATAGGATTTGAACATAGGATTTTGGCGTGAACAAATTATATCGCGAAAGCCCTGAACCATCTACCCATCGGGGTTGTTGCTCCAAATCCTTCAAGTCATTTTCCAACATATAGGCGATGGCCCTTTTTGTACCGATAGTATCCGAAATCATGGAAGAAGCTGTCATGAGCAATTGCTCTGCCAAAAAATTATCGCTTTTGAAGAGCATCTGCTTGTAGATGGAATCCGTTTCCATGCCATACAGCGTTTGTTCCTGTCCTTCAGGAAAGTGGTCTACCAGGGCAATTTTCTTTTCCAGAACAGTTTCCAACATATGTTGGGTAAGGCTGTCACTGGTCATAAAAGGAACCTCCAAGGTATCCTGCTCCGCAGGGTCAATGTAAAAATGGTTGGTATACTTATCCCTTTTAAAAAGCTGCTCCTTGATTTCGGTAGCATCTAAAAAATAGGTAGGGGATACATTTAGGCCCAAAGAATCGGTATTGGATATGGTGGCCACGTTGCCATAAAGTGGAATCGGGGTTCTTTCAGGTGAAAAATAAGTGTCATAATCTTCCCAGGCCCAACCGGGACCATACCGGAGTTCATCGGTGTTTTGGGTGTAGAGTGCAATATTGCCTTGCTTTTTGAGCCAATTAATGGCCGTACTGTCATGCAGATGGGGGTGCAACCAGGAAGGATCTCCGGTTCCTTTAACAAAAACCGTATCGTTGGCAATCGCATAGGTTAAGGTAGGAATGTTCTTGGGAAGTAGCTTGATGCCCGTATAAAAGGTTGTGATCTTGGTATTGCTTGCAGGAGTAAAATAGCGGTCACCGTTCGTGTTGAAGAGTATTTTTTGGGTCTTCACATCCATGACCACCAATCCATGAAAAGAGTTCTGAAGAGCTGCATTTTTAAGGCCGGATTGGGCAATTTTACGGGCCGGGGAGCACCCTCCGAGCAGAATTGACAAAATGAATAAATTGATTATCAGATATTTGCTAATCCTGCAATAAATTAAGGGCATTTTGGTCATTTATCGAATTTAACACGAAGTTATTCAATTTTTAACTGGGTTTTAAGTTATGTATTTATGATTTTACCTAATTTAGATGGACAACCAATTATTCAATCTAATCAAATTTCTATGGCCGGAGCTATGTTAGATTACACCAAAATCATCCTTCAGAAGGTTAGTTTTGATGTGAAACTCTTCACTCGGGAATTGAGAAAGGCAATTTCGACCTTATTGCCCAGTGAAATTGAAGAACTTAAAATCTGGTTACACTTTTTTATTGTGGATAAACCGGAGTTAGAACCGACATTAGTATTGTTAAAAGTTTAAAATAACCACAAGGGCCGCAAACGCGGCCCTTTAATTTTTCGCCAACGGACTGATAATCTTCACGTCCTGAAAGGTTATTGCTCCTCTAACAATGCTAGAGATTACATCCCGAAGCGCCTCTGTAATCTGTATTTTTAATTCGCTTTTATGGTAGATCAAACTAATTTCCCTGGCTGGTGATGGACTTTTGAAAGGTTTCAGATTTTCTGTTTTTTTGGATTCCAAGTGGAGGGTGTTCAAGTAAGGCAATAATGTCATGCCCATACCCTCATCGGCCAAGCTCACCAAAGTCTCAAAACTTCCGCTCTCAATTTTAAACTGTTCCCCGTTCATGTTTTTGGAAGCCTTACAAAGATTAATGACCCCATCTCTAAAGCAATGTCCGTCCTGTAACAATAATATGTCGCTCACATCTAAGTGGTCCGTGGTCAATTGTGTCTCGGAAGACAACCGATGGCTTTTGGGTACATAGCCCACAAAAGGTTCATAATACAAGGGTCTTTCCTTGATGAATTCAATTTCCAAAGGGGTAGCGGCGATACCGGCATCCAAATGACCGTCCAAAATGTTTTTGATCAAGTTTTCTGTAGACTGTTCCTTTATGATCAGGTTCACCTTCGGGTATTTTTTGATGAAGGTATTCAGGAACATCGGTAACAAAGTCGGCATTACGGTCGGAATGATCCCCAAAGTATAATCGCCACCGATGAATCCCTTGTCTTGATCCACGATATCCTTGATACGTTCCGCTTCCGCAACAATATTTTTGGCCTGATCCACTATTTTCTTCCCCACTTCGGTAATGGAAATGGGCTTTTTGCTCCGATCAAAAATGAGCACGCCCAGTTCGTCTTCCAGTTTCTGTACCTGCATGCTCAAAGTAGGTTGGGTAACAAAGCTCTTTTCGGCGGCAAGGGTGAAGTTTTTGTGTTCGGCAACGGCCAGCACGTATTGCAATTGGGTAATGGTCATCCTTATGATAAATTTGAGATATAAAAGTATAAAAAACCATCAGGATAATCTATGCTAAATACAAGGGTTATCTGAAATACTTGGTTGGGTTACATCTCAAATAATTATATTTATTTGGTATTCAGATTTTGTAAAGTACAATAATGACGTCAGCCCAACTTATGGACATGGTCGATTTCCTTAAAGAAGTACCACTTTTTTCAGAAGTGGAAAAGATTTCCCTGTTGGAATTGTGCAAGGAGTCCAAGGAAGAACTGTTCTTGAAAAACCATCGCATCATCCAAAAAGGGGAAATAGGGGATGGCATGTACCTTATCCTAAAAGGTAAAGTGAAGGTCCATGACAAGGAACACGATTACGGTACGTTGGCAAAAGGAGAATATTTTGGAGAGTACTCCTTGATCGATAATAAGCCTCGGTCGGTTTCGGTGACGGCGCTTGAGGAAACCACTCTTTTAAAAATACAGGCGGCCAACTTTTTAAAATTGATAGATTCCGACAAAGGATTTGTTCAGGGAATTCTGTCCGTCTTGATCAAACGGCACCGGGAGTTGGACATCACCCAAGAACGATTGGCGGCTTCCAAAAAACAAATGGAACTGGCCCATTCCCAGTTATCCGGACTAATACAATATGCCATGGATGCCATTATCATGTTCGATAGTGATTTCAGGATTGTGTTGGCCAACGACTCCGCAAAGGCCATTTTGGAAAATGATGATGTGGAACTTCGGAACATCCTTTATTTTTTGGATGAAGAAAGTGCTCATTTGCTGGAAAAATTAATTGGGGATCATTCGAACAGTTCCAAAGGAATGAACGCCCATTTACCCAATACCATTAAAGTAATCGGGTCCAATGAAGGCATTTCAACCAACGAAGGGACCATCAGCAGTTATGGCAATGAAGAGGAAACGTACTATACCCTAATTTTACGGAGCATCGATGATCGCATCCAGGCGGAACGCAAAATATCGACCCTGACCAAGCAAACTGAATACCTACAGGAAGAACTCAAGGAATTGAAACAGGATCATGGGGTCATTGCCCAACACGCATCCATGTTGAACCTGTTGGGGCTAATCGATCAAGTGGCGCCAACCCAAGCCACGGTATTGATCCATGGGGAAACCGGTACGGGTAAAGAGTTGGTGGCTAGGGCCATCCATAACAACAGTAATCGCGCCAACGGACCCATGATTCGTGTTAATTGCGGGGCCATACCCGCCAACTTGATTGAAAGTGAACTGTTCGGTCACGAAAAAGGCGCGTTTACCGGAGCTACCAATAGCAGGAAGGGTAGGTTCCTATTAGCGGACAAAGGAACCATATTTTTGGATGAGATCGGGGAACTTCCTTTGGAACTACAACCCAAATTGCTTCGGGTCATCCAAGAAGGGGAATTTGATCCCGTAGGTAGTTCCACTACGCAAAAGGTAGATGTTCGTATTGTGGCGGCCACCCATCGGGACCTTTTGGCGC
>JASBTS010000152.1 GCA_030148305.1 Allomuricauda sp.
TCAGCCCAAAAGGAAAAGAAAATTATGGCCATAATTATAACAGATGAATGCATAAACTGTGGTGCTTGCGAGCCAGAATGTCCCAATACCGCAATTTATGAAGGTGCAGATGAGTGGAGGTACAGCGATGGCACATCGTTGACCGGTGATGTGGTTTTGCCAAGCGGTAAGGCCGTAAACGCCGATGATGTACAAGATCCAGTTAGTGATGAGATCTATTACATTGTTCCTGATAAATGTACCGAATGCAAGGGTTTCCATGAAGAACCCCAATGCGCAGCGGTTTGTCCGGTGGATTGTTGTATCCCGGATGAGGACCATGTGGAAAGCGAAGATGTTTTGTTGGGCAAGCAGCGTTTCATGCACCCCAACAATTAATCAATAAAATATCTTGTAAATTAGCCCGGACTTTAATTGGTTCGGGTTTTTTTATGGAAGAAAAGGAAAAAGAGTACAACGGTATTTGGATGCAGGTAGGCTGTATCCTATCCCTGGTGGCCATTTTGGCCATTATTGCTTTGTTCGTGATGGGCATCTACCTATTGATTGGGAAATATTGATCCCTCAACCAAATCTTCAACTTATATTTGCAGCCTTAAATCAATGAACAATGTTCAATTATCAACCTACAGAAAGGTTTTTCTGCATTTTGAGATGTGTTCTGAGTTCTAAAATCTAATTTCTATTATCTAGTCAATGAAAGCCGGTATTGTAGGATTGCCCAACGTAGGAAAATCAACTTTGTTCAATTGCCTTTCCAATGCAAAAGCACAAAGTGCCAACTTCCCATTTTGTACCATTGAACCCAATATTGGGGTGGTCAATGTACCCGACCAACGTTTGGAAAAGCTGGAATCGATGGTGAATCCAGAACGTGTGGTTCCTGCAACAGTGGAGATTGTAGATATTGCCGGATTGGTAAAAGGTGCCAGCAAGGGAGAAGGTTTGGGTAATCAGTTTTTGGGGAATATCCGCGAAACCGATGCCATTTTGCACGTGTTGCGTTGTTTTGACAATGATAATATTGTTCACGTGGATGGTTCCGTAAATCCTATCCGAGACAAAGAAACTATTGACATGGAACTTCAGTTGAAGGATTTGGAAGGCGTGGACAAAAAACTGGAAAAAGTAAAAAGAGCTGCCAAAACCGGAAATAAGGAAGCCCAAAAGGAAGAAGCTGTTCTCAACGCCATCAAACAAGGATTGGAGTCCGGGATTTCGGTTCGTGCCATTCAGATCAGTGAAGAAGACCGTGCAGAATTTGTGCGACCCATGCAGTTGATTACCGATAAACCTGTGATGTATGTATGCAACGTGGATGAAGGTTCAGCCACGACAGGCAATGCTTATGTTGAAAAGGTAAAGGAAGCAGTGGCCAATGAAAATGCGGAAGTCATCTTTTTGGCCGTGGGAACCGAAGCCGATATCACCGAATTGGAAACGTATGAAGAACGTCAAATGTTCTTGGAGGATTTGGGATTAACGGAGCCTGGTTCTGCAAAACTGATTCGTGGAGCTTATAAACTATTGGATCTTGAAACCTATTTTACTGCAGGCGTAAAAGAGGTTCGTGCTTGGACCATTCCAGTTGGGGCAACTGCTCCCCAGGCGGCAGGCGTCATCCATACCGACTTTGAAAAAGGATTTATCCGGGCAGAAGTTATTTCTTATGACGATTACATTAAATATGGCAGCGAATCCAAGGTCAAGGAAGCGGGCCGTATGCGTGTAGAAGGCAAGGAATATATTGTGAAAGATGGTGATATCATGCATTTTAGGTTCAATGTGTAAACACTGACCGTTGTAATTCCATTTAATTTTTCCTACTGATTTTTTTACTCAAGCTTAGTTTTGATGTATGTCAGTCAAAAGCTTGGGAATCTTTTATGGTATCGTGGGGGTGATCTTGTTTTCCTCCAAGGCGGTCATGGTCAAGTTGGCCTACGAATACCATGTGGACACCTTGGATCTGCTCTTGTTCCGAATGCTATTTTCCTTACCCTTTTATCTTTTTATTCTTTTTCTGATTCGAAAGAAAAAACCAACCGTCCAAATTAATCCAAAGGATTATGCATGGTTGTTTCTGTTCGGATTTGTGGGCTATTACCTGGCCAGCTATTTTGATTTTCTGGGATTGAACTACATCAAGGCCGGCTTGGAACGGATTATTCTGTTCGTATACCCCACTATTGTGGTATTTTTTTCTTGGCTCTTCTTTAAACAAAAGATTACCAAGGTACAATCCGTGGCTATCATCATTACCTACATTGGTGTGGTCATCACATTTTGGACTGAATTGGATATAGCTGGTAATGGAGTCTTGTGGGGTGGATTTTTGGTATTGTTGAGTGCCATTACCTACGCCTCTTATTTGGTCGGAAGCGGTTGGCTGATACCCAAGTTCGGGATGTTGCGTTTTACCTGTTATGCCATGATCGTATCAACATGTTGTATAGTGGTTCACTACCTCATTGCAGGGGAATGGGGAATGTTCAACTACCCAATGCCAGTATACCTCTATGGAATTGCAATGGCAATTTTGGCCACTTTGATCCCTTCATTTTTGGTATCAGCTTCCATTGAACGACTTGGGGCATCCAATTTTTCTATCTTGGGAAGTTTGGGACCGGTTTCTACAATTCTGTTAGCTTTTGTATTTTTGAATGAACAGTTGACCTACTGGCAATTACTTGGAATGATGGTAGTGATTTTTGGAGTCACCTATCTTTCCTTTCAGCGAAAAAAGAGGCCTCAGGCCTGATGTATATTAACAACTACCCGTTTTATTGTTGATTACTTTCTTGGTTCTACGCCTTAATTTTTGCCCCTAAATTTTATATTAGCAAGGATTAACCCTTATAGATTCATGGCAGAAACCCAGTATACAGAGGATAATATCCGTTCCCTGGATTGGAAGGAGCATATTCGTATGCGACCCGGTATGTACATTGGTAAATTGGGCGATGGTTCGTCTGCGGACGATGGTATCTACATCCTACTCAAGGAAGTAATCGATAACTGTATCGATGAATTTGTCATGGGTGCAGGGAAAACCATCGAAATCACCATCAAGGATAATATTGTCAATGTGCGCGACTTTGGCCGTGGCATTCCATTGGGCAAAGTGGTGGATGTAGTATCCAAAATGAATACCGGGGGTAAGTACGACACCCGTGCCTTCAAAAAATCGGTGGGATTGAACGGGGTAGGTACCAAGGCAGTGAATGCGCTATCCACTTTTTTCAGGGTGGAATCGACCAGGGATGGCCAATCCAAATCTGCTGAATTCAATATTGGAAATCTTGTCACCGAAGAGCTTTTGGAAGAATCCTCCAGAAAAAGGGGGACCAAGATCAGCTTTACACCGGACGACACCATTTTCAAAAATTACAAATACAGAAACGAGTATGTGGAACGCATGCTCAAAAATTACGTTTACCTCAATCCGGGACTTACCATTATTTTCAATGGGGAAAAGTACCAGTCCGAAAACGGATTGAAGGACCTTTTGGAAGATAACAACAACCAGGATGATTTCCTTTATCCGATCATTCACTTGAAAGGGGAGGATATTGAAGTGGCCATGACCCACAGTAAAACCCAGTACAGTGAGGAATACCACTCCTTTGTGAACGGGCAGCATACTACCCAAGGAGGTACGCATCAGGCCGCTTTTAGGGAAGCCGTGGTCAAGACCATCCGTGACTTTTACGGCAAAAATTATGATGCCTCCGATGTCCGGAAGTCCATCATATCGGCCATTTCCATAAAAGTGATGGAACCCGTATTTGAAAGTCAGACCAAAACAAAATTGGGTTCCACCGATATGGGGGGCAACCTACCCACGGTGCGTACCTATATCAACGATTTTTTAGGCACCTACCTAGATAACTATCTGCATAAGAATCCCCAGACCGCCGAGGCGCTTCAGCGTAAAATTGTTCAGGCGGAAAGAGAGCGCAAGGAACTGTCCGGTATTCGAAAACTGGCTAGGGAACGCGCCAAGAAGGCCAGTCTTCACAACAAAAAACTACGCGATTGCCGTATCCATTTGCAGGATATGAAGAGCGACCGTAGGTTGGAGAGCACCCTGTTCATCACCGAGGGAGATTCCGCTTCTGGATCTATTACCAAGTCTAGGGATGTGAATACCCAAGCGGTTTTCAGTCTTCGAGGTAAACCATTGAATTCCTACGGAATGTCCAAAAAGATCGTTTACGAAAACGAAGAATTCAACCTACTGCAAGCGGCGTTGAACATTGAGGAATCCATGGAAGATCTGCGATACAATAATATCGTGATCGCTACCGATGCAGATGTGGATGGTATGCATATTCGTTTATTGCTGATCACGTTCTTTTTGCAATTCTTCCCTGAATTAATCAAGGAAAACCATCTTTATATTCTTCAAACCCCCTTGTTTAGGGTACGCAATAAAAAAGAAACCATTTATTGCTATAGTGAAGAAGAAAAACGCAATGCCATTGAAAAATTGACCGGGAAGCCCGAAATCACCCGTTTTAAAGGATTGGGTGAAATTTCGCCGGACGAGTTTCAACATTTTATTGGCGATGATATCCGATTGGAACCCGTAATGCTGGACAAGGCCATGAGCATAGACAACCTGTTGCAGTTTTACATGGGTAAAAATACGCCGGACAGGCAGGAATTTATCATAAATAACCTTAAAGTCGAACTAGATCTAGTTGAACAAAATCAACTGTAAACCAACTAAATGCCGCCCTTCTAAATGGAAGAGAACGAAGAACTGAATGATGAAGGTTTAGAAAACCATGAAGAACCCCAAGATAGCCTTGTAAAGGTTACGGGGATGTACAAGGACTGGTTTTTGGATTATGCCTCCTACGTAATTCTGGAGCGTGCCGTTCCAGCAATTGAAGACGGGTTCAAACCGGTTCAGCGTAGGATCATGCACGCTTTAAAGGAATTGGATGACGGACGCTACAACAAAGTTGCCAATGTGGTAGGGCACACCATGCAATACCATCCCCATGGAGATGCCAGTATAGCGGATGCCATGGTACAGATTGGCCAGAAAGATCTACTTATCGATACCCAGGGAAACTGGGGTAATATCTTGACCGGGGACGGAGCTGCAGCACCCAGATATATTGAGGCCAGATTGTCCAAGTTTGCCTTGGAAGTTGTGTACAGTCCCAAAATAACAGAGTGGCAGCTTTCCTATGATGGCAGGAAAAAGGAACCCATCAACCTTCCTGTGAAATTTCCTTTGTTATTGGCACAAGGTGCGGAGGGCATTGCCGTGGGACTTTCCACAAAGATTTTACCACACAATTTTGTGGAGCTGATCGATGCTTCCATCAAACATTTGAAAGGTCAGCGTTTTACCCTGTATCCTGATTTTCCAACGGCAGGGATCATAGATGTGACCAATTACAATGATGGTCTGCGTGGAGGTAAGGTTAGGGTTCGGGCCAAAATATCCACATTGGACAAGTATACTTTGGTCATCACTGAGATTCCTTATGGCACCAATACATCCACGTTGATTGATTCCATTCTCAAGGCCAATGAGAAAGGAAAAATCAAAATCAAAAAGATAGAGGACAATACTGCTGCCGAAGTTGAAATTTTAGTGCATTTGCCCCCAGGGATTTCACCGGATAAAACCATTGATGCACTGTATGCCTTCACAGCTTGCGAATCTTCCATTTCACCCTTGGGATGTATCATTGAGGACAACAAGCCCAATTTTATTGGGGTTAAAGAAATGCTTGAACGTTCCACGGACAATACCGTTGATCTTCTGAAGGCTGAGTTGGAGATACAATTGAGCGAATTGGAGGAACAGTGGCATTTTGCCTCCTTGGAGCGCATTTTTATTGAAAACAGGATTTATCGTGATATCGAGGAGGAAGAAACATGGGAAGGAGTGATTGCCGCCATCGATAAGGGATTGCAACCGCATATTCAACACCTGAAACGTGCCGTTACCGAAGAGGATATTGTTCGTTTGACGGAAATCCGGATCAAGCGAATTTCCAAATTCGATTTAGAAAAGGCACAGCAACTCATTGAGGGACTGGAAGAAAAGATTGCCCAGACCATGCATCACTTGGAGCATTTGATCGAGTTTGCGATTGATTATTTCAAGGAACTCAAAAAGAAATATGCAGCGGGCAGGGAACGTAAGTCCGAAATCAAGATTTTTGACGATATCGAAGCTACCAAGGTGGTCATCCGCAACACCAAATTATATGTGAATAGGGAAGAAGGTTTCATCGGAACTTCCCTCAAACGGGATGAGTATGTAACGGATTGCAGTGATATTGATGACATCATTGTCTTTACCGAAAAGGGAGAGATGATGATTACCAAAGTAGATTCCAAGGTTTTTATTGGCAAGAACATCATTCACGTGGCCGTGTTCAAGAAAAAGGACAAACGCACCATCTACAATATGATCTATAAGGATGGAAAGGGAGGCCCTAGCTACGTGAAACGGTTCAATGTTACCGGTATTACTAGGGATAAGATGTACCCGATGGCAGGCGACAAGGCTTCTGCCGAGGTGCTTTATTTTTCCGCCAATCCCAATGGAGAAGCAGAGGTGGTCACAGTTCTATTGAGACAATCCGGTAGTGTAAAGAAACTGAAATGGGATTTGGATTTTGCCGATGTCCTCATTAAAGGCCGGGCCTCCAAAGGGAATTTGGTCACCAAATATCCCGTAAAACGCATCGAACTAAAAGAAAAAGGGGTTTCCACCTTAAAACCTCGTAAAATTTGGTTCGATGATGTGGTCAGCCGCTTGAACGTGGATGGCAGGGGAGAACTGTTGGGAGAATTTAAAGGGGACGATCTTTTATTGGTCATCGACCAGAAAGGCGTGGTAAAGACCATTGCACCGGATTTGCTCACCCGATTCAATGACGATATGATCGTGCTTGAAAAATGGAACCCCAACAAACCAATTTCTGTTGTGCATTACGACGGGGAGAAGGATCGGTATTTTTTGAAGCGATTCTTGGTCGAAAACCCCAATAAAGAAGAATTGGTCATTTCCGAAAGTCCTAAATCCCACATGGAATTGGTGACAACGGATTGGAGACCCATGATCGAGTTGGAATTTGTAAAACCACGTGGCAAGGATGCCAAGCCTAATCTGCAGGTCAATGTTGAAGATTTTATAGCCGTTAAAGGAATAAAAGCTTTAGGCAACCAATTGACAGCAGAAAAAATTAAGGTAATAAATGTATTAGACCCATTACCTTACGAAGAACCAGAAGAGGTTAAGGCTGAGGATATTGAGGTGGTTGATGAAGAAAGTATAGAAGATGATGATATGGATATAGATTCAAAAAATGAAGGTTCCGATCAAACTTCTTTGTTTTAAATCTTTTTCTACCTATATTTTCACACAGAGACACACACCTAAACCGACGCTTAATACATCTATATGGATTTCACCAACCCGCTGGTCTACGGCGTACCAGTATTTATTGCCTTTATTTTAGTTGAATTGACTTACAGCAAAACTCATGGAGACGACCATCTGTACAATTGGAAGGATTTGGCCGCAAGCGGATTCATGGGAATTGGTTCTGCCATATTAGGCCCTTTGTTTAAGGTTGCGTTCGCCATTGTATTGTTTGAAGGAGTTTATGAGCTATGCAACCCTTTGGTTGATGGAGTCCGCAAAAATGTATTGGGTTATGAATCTTTCAGTTATGCCTGGTACATTTGGATCTTCTGCCAGCTGGCAGACGATTTTACCTATTACTGGTTCCACAGGGCCAATCATGAAATCCGTATTCTTTGGGCGGCGCATATTGTGCACCATTCTTCTGACAATTTTAATTTGGGCACTGCGGTGCGTAACGGGTGGTTCACTATTTTATACAAACCCTTCTTTTATGCCTGGATGCCAGCAATCGGCTTTCCGCCGGAAATGGTTGTGGTATGCCTAGGAATTGAAGCGCTTTGGCAATTTCAGTTGCATTCCGTTTACATTCCCAAATTGGGCTTTTTGGAAAAGTTCATGAATACCCACACCATGCATCAAGTACACCACGCGCAAAATGTGGAATACTTGGATAAAAACCACGGCGGCTTCCTAAACATTTTCGACAAGATGTTCGGTACTTGGAAAGAACTGGACGATGATATCGATGTGAAATATGGCGTTATCCATTCACCGGACTCTTTTAATCCAGTGGTGATTCTAACCCATGAATTCAAGGACATCTGGAACGACGTGAGGAAAGCGGACAAATTTTCACACAAATTGATGTACATCTTCGGCCCTCCGGGATGGAGTCCTGATGGCAGTACATTAACCGTAAAGGAGCAACAGCGTCTGTGCAAAAAACACAAACAAAGCAATCCTGGGTTAGCCTACCAACGCCCGAATTAATCTTTTAATGATTTTCAGCAACTTCCTGTCCTTCTTCAGGTTGGGGGTTTTTCCTAATCCTTAAGTTTAAGAACTCGACCATGAGCGAGAAAGCTATGGCGAAATAGAGATACCCTTTGGGTATGGCCCCAACTTCGTTTCCAAAAACAATTAAATGGGAGAGGTGTGCCGATTCAGCAATCAGCATAAACCCGATCAAGATCAAGAACGATAATCCCAATACTTGAATAGAAGGGTGACGGTTTACAAATTCCCCAACTGGATTGGCAAACAACATCATGATCACTACGGATATCACCACCGCTGTGATCATCAAAATTAGGGCATCTGTTGGGTTTGGAGAAATCCCGTTGGTCATACCTATTGCCGTTAAAATGGAATCAAAGGAGAATACAATGTTGATCACGGTGATCTGAACTATGGCATTCATCAACGAGGAAGACCTGGATTTTTCCACTTCACGTTCGTCGTGACCACGATCTTCAATTTTTTCATGGATTTCCTTGGTGCTTTTATAAAGCAAGAACAATCCACCACCGAACAAAATTACGGCCTGCCAGCTTATTCCACCGCTTACCCACGATTCGTTCAATACCAAAAATGGTTTCTTCATTTTGGTAAGCCATGTAATCCCGAACAATAAAACAATCCTCATTACCATGGCCAAAACCAGACCAATATTGGTAGCTTTTCTTCTATTTTTCTTTTCCAACTTGCCCGCGGCGATGGAAATGAAAATAATGTTGTCTATGCCCAATACAATTTCAAGAAAAGTAAGGGTCAAAAGTGCCATCCAGGCATCAGGGCTTGAGAAGATATCGAACATGGTCAGTGTATTTTGTACGCGGTTCCTTTAAATTTTCGTGTATCGCCTATGGCGTTGTATTCAAATGTATAAGAAGAATCTGTAGTGGTCAAAATTTTAATGTGGATAGATTTCTCCTCAGACATGTTTTTGGGATTCAAATTCTTGAGCACATACTCGCAGTCATTGATCCATCGAACACTTGAAGAATCCTTTTTCCCTTCAAATTCATCTACTTCCATATTTTCAGTACGATAAAAAACCGTTTCCTTTTCCTCACCATTAATAGTGGTGGTAAAAGAGAATTTTCCCGTTCTAAAATCGCTGCAATTGCGTTGGGGCGGTTGTTTGCAGGCCCAAAATAGAGCAAGAAGGCACACAATTAGAAGATGTTTTCCCATGACCACAAAATAACGGAAAGTACTTGAAAGGGTCAATCATTTTTTGGATGGAATGACTCAAAAGTTCCGTCAGGGTAGAATATTACAATTTTGACCGGTTCAGGTTTGCCCCCAGCCATCTTTTCCACTGGAAGCGGCAATTCCCTTTCAATAGGCTGTGTGGACTGAGCAGCGGTACCAACCTGCTTGGTCCCACTAGGCTCAACAACATCAGCAGTGTTTGGAAAATTACCCTCTCCTTTTAAAAGCCAATACATATTTACATCGGGAAACGTTTGTACCAATTTTAATACGAAGTCCAGACTCGGTTTGTTCCTTCCGCTTAATAGGTGAGAGATACTGGAACGTTGCACACCAATCTGATCAGCAAATGCAGAAACCGTCAAGCCATAAAAGTCAATAATCGTCTGAATCCTTGAAACAATCTCTTCGTTCACAAATGTAAATTTATTTGGTTCAAAGATAGCGCAATTTCAATTCAACGAATAAAAAAAGGAGTTCATAGCATGTTTATATTTCAACTAAACATTCAGTATTTAATACTTTTAATACTGATTCATAAATATTTAGATTTATTGATTAAACAGGAGTGCATATTTGTAACCAAGAATGTAAAAACCTATGCAATCGAAAGACAAATATGGTTACATATGTAATTTAATTGACGTGACAATTGTAAATTCGATGTTGTTTACTTTTGTAACCGTCACTTGAATTCACATATGATCCAGTATATCGATTATAAAGAGGAAGCCATCCATGGACGTTACATAACCATGGACATGTTGCAAAAGCATTGCTTTCCAAAATTGAAAAACGATTCCATTATTATAGGCCACTCCGTTCAAGGAATTCCAATACCGGCATTTACCATTGGGTATGGAAAACAAAAGGTGTTTATGTGGTCCCAAATGCATGGTAACGAGTCCACCACCACGAAAGCGGTTTGGGACATGGTCAATTTTCTTGATTCCACACACGAGATAGCTAAATCCATCATGGAATCCTGTACCCTGATGATCGTTCCCATGCTAAACCCCGACGGTGCCAAAGCCTATACACGGGTCAATCATAATGAAGTGGATTTGAACCGGGACGCCAAAAATTTATCTCAGCCCGAAAGTGTGGCCTTAAGAACTTTGTTTCAAAAATTTGAACCCCATTTTTGTTTTAACCTACATGACCAGCGCACCCTCTTCAGTGCCGGAAAGGTGGACAAACCCGCAACGGTTTCCTTTTTATCTCCCGCCAGCAATGCGAATAGGGACATTACACCTTCAAGGGAAGTAGCCATGAGACTGATTGCCGCTATGAACCAAGTCTTGCAAAAAATAATTCCAGGGCAGGTGGGGAGGTTCGATGATGGTTTTAATGACAATTGTGTAGGCGATTCGTTTCAAATGGAAAAAGTTCCAACCTTATTATTTGAAGCAGGTCATTTTCAAAAGGATTATGAAAGGGAAAAAACCAGGGAATTCATATTTCATGCTTTGGTGGAAGCATTGCAAACCATTGCCAAGGATAAAATATCCAATTATTCCATTGAAGATTATTTTGCTATTCCTGAGAACGATAAATTGTTTTTTGACATCATTGTCAAGAATCCACAGGTGACCAATCCTATTATTAAGGACACCTATAGGGTTGGAATCCGCTACAAGGAGGTGTTGCGCGAGGATATTATACATTTTGAGCCTGAGTTGGCGGAAATGGGAACACTTGAAGGGTTTTACGCACACCACTATATTGAAGGTGCTGATTTACTGGATTTTGACAATGACTCAGCCAAACAGGATATCAGGACGATCTTATTGTCAATCAGCGAATAATGAAGTAATTATATCGTGAGCTTGCGTTTTATTTAAAAAAGAACCATTTTTATTACGTAAATTTCCTTTTTTAACTAATTTAGCTGAAAATTTCAATGTAATGAATAAAGTTAAGCTTGACGAGATAGATCACCAGATACTGGATATGTTGATTGACAACACCCGTACTCCCTTTACAGACATCGCCAAAAAGCTGTTGATTTCAGCTGGCACCGTACATGTACGTGTTAAGAAAATGGAGGAATCTGGGATCATCAAAGGTTCATCCCTTACCTTGGATTATGTGAAACTAGGCTATTCCTTTATAGCTTACGTGGGTATTTTTCTTGAGAAAACCCATCAGACCAAGTTTGTTTTGGAGCGTTTGAACCAGATACCATATGTGACCGTTGCTCACATCACCACAGGTAAATTCAATATTTTCTGTAAGATTAGGGCAAAGGATACCACCCATGCCAAAAACATCATCTTCAAAATTGATGACATTGATGGTATCAGCAGAACGGAAACCATGATTTCTTTGGAAGAGAGCATTAACGACAAAAAACGTTTGATGCATACCATTTTCAACGAGATGTAATTTATTTTCGATAGATGCTCGTTTCTGATTTATCGATTTCGGAATACAATCCTTTTTACCAAACCTATATCAACGCATTGGGCAATATTGACCTGATGGATGAAATGGTTAAGGGTAAAAAGGATTTTTTGTTGTTGTTGGAACAGATTCCAGGTTCCAAATTGTCTTTTTCCTATGCCCAAGGCAAATGGACCTTGGCAGAAGCATTGATTCATATGATCGATACTGAACGTATTTTCCAATATCGTTCGCTACGTTTCGCCAGAAACGACAAAACGGACTTGGCCGGGTTTGAGCAAGATGAATATGTGCCCAATTCAAATGCCAAGAAAAGGACCATAAAAGATTTAATGGAAGAATATTCCGCCGTTAGGGATTCCACTATAACCCTTTTCAAGTCTTTTGATGAAGACATGCTCAAGCGAATGGGGAAGGCAAACGGGTTTCCAATGAGTGTGCGTGCGATGGGATTCATCATCAATGGCCATCAGGCACACCACATGAAAATTATCAAGGACCGGTACTTGCCCTAACTAAAAAAGCCCTTCGTTATCGGCTTCTTCGGCATCAAATTCCGGAGAAGGAAAAGCATCATGGTCCACTTCGGCCATTTCTTCAGGTTCCATGTCTTTGTCCAGTTCCCTTTCAATGGTTTCTTCAAAATTGGAGATGAATTGGCTAAGGCTTTTGCTGATTTTTACCAAGTAAATGGTATCCTCGGTGCGTACTTCCACAGCTTCAAGGATCTCACCGTCAGGTTTTCTAATGGTAATGATATCATCGTCCCCATATCCATCTGGGTAAGAGTCGATTAAAATGGCGGCCACCTTGTGGTCCAACTTTTTGTAGTCAATCAAAATCCGTTTCATAATGGTTAGTTATTACATATTCCTAAACTAGGAAAATTCGGATTTGACACACTCAAAGAGTTGCCAACGCAAAAAATTAGTATATGTATCGCCTATTCCCTGTAGTAAGCAAATGCTTCTTCAAAAAGATTTTCGGGAACTTTGATATCCGTTACCGCTACACCAATGGATTGCAACAGCACAAAGTTGATGTTGCCGTGGGAATTTTTCTTATCGTATTTGAGCAGTTTTAAAATGGAATCGATATCATGATCATCAAACTCCTCTTTATCAAAATATTGCAAAAAGGTTTCCTTGATTTCGTTCAGCGAAAGTTTTGGCAAACCGGTCAACTTGTGCGACAAATAGCCTTCCAAAATCATACCTGCCGCAATGGCCTCGCCATGTAGCAAGGTTTTTTTGTTATAGTTTTCCAAACAATAGGATTCTATGGCATGGCCTAAGGTGTGTCCAAAATTCAAGATTTTGCGAATGCCTTTTTCGGTTGGGTCCTGCGTGACCACCTCATTTTTAATGGCGATGGATTTTTGAATGTTGACTGCTGCCTCAAAGGCATTTTGGGTTTTCAATAAATCCCAATAGTCTTTGTCATTGATCAATCCGTGCTTCAACATTTCGGCATAACCACTACGGGTCTGTCTTTCGTCTAGGGTTTTTAGAAATTCCGGAAAAATCAACACCATTTGAGGTTGGTTGATCACCCCAATCTGGTTTTTCAATGCCCCAAGATCTACTCCTGTTTTTCCGCCGATGGACGCATCCACCATGGACAGAAGGGTAGTGGGGATGTTGATAAAGTCTATCCCTCGTTTAAAGGTAGAGGCTACAAATCCACCCAGATCCGTGAGTACACCGCCTCCCAGATTGATCAATAGACTTTTACGGTCGCCATCATATTGGGAAAGATGTTCCCAAACTTGCATGCAGGTTTGAATGTGTTTGTTTTCCTCCCCAGGTTCAATTTCAAAAATGGAATCAATAGTGCCGGTGAACATTTTTTCAAAGGTCGGTAAGCAATATTTTTTTGTGTTCTTATCTGCCAACAAAAAGATTTTTGAATAATCATATTTGGCAACATGCTGGTTCAGTGCCGCTTGTGCAAGCTCATCAATATGAACCTCGTAAGATTGTGCTTTTACCGATTCCATAATTCAAATTTCACCGCTAAATAAAGATTATTTTATGGATAAGGTTATGCATTCCGTACTTATCTTTGAATCTTTAATCGGAATACAAATAATGCAACCTAATTTTGAGAATACCGCAATAGCTTTTGAGCTCAAATCCGACTCCCAGTTGGAGCGCGCTTACTTTTTGTTCAAGATGATTGCCAACGAGCCTCTGGTCAGGATCGGTACTGCAGTGACCAATTTTGCCATCAAGGCACACTTGCCGGTGGATGGTCTGATCAGGGCTACGGTATTTGATCATTTTTGCGGGGGTGTGAATGAAGAGGATTGTCTCCCTATCATCGATAAAATGTACGAAAAGGGCGTCTGCTCCATTTTGGATTACTCCGCCGAAGGCAAGGAAGTGGACAATCAATTTGATTTTGCATTACAAAAAACCCTTGAAATCCTTGATTTCGTTAAGGAAAAAGATGCCATTCCCTTTGCTGTTTTCAAACCAACCGGGTTCGGTCGCATGAAATTGTTTGAAAAAATGAGCATCGGTCTGGATTTGACAAGCGACGAAACGGAAGTTTGGAACAGGATCGTGAATCGATATGATAAAGTCTGTAAAAAGGCACATGACTTGGATGTAGCTTTGTTGATTGACGCCGAGGAAAGCTGGATGCAGCAAGCGGCCGATGACCTTGCCTTGGAAATGATGCGCAAGTACAACAAAGAAAAAGCCATTGTTTTCAATACCTTCCAGATGTACCGTTGGGACCGATTGGATTATATTAAAAAACTACATACCCTTGCCAACGAAGAAGGCTTTAAGGTTGGGGCGAAGGTGGTTCGCGGTGCCTATATGGAAAAGGAAAATGAACGTGCCCAGGAAAAAGGTTATAAAACCCCGATCTGCAGCAACAAAAAGGAAACCGATCAAAATTTTGATGCGGCCATCAACTATTTAATGGATCATTTGGATTGTTTCAATGTATTCGCAGGTACGCATAACGAGCAAAGCTGCCATAAATTGATTGATTTAATGGAGAATAAAGGGCTGAAACCGAATGACCCTAGGGTTTGGTTCGGGCAATTGTTCGGAATGAGCGACCATATTACCTATAATTTAACGGCCGCCAACTACAATGCGGTAAAATATGTGCCCTACGGCCCAGTGAAAGATGTAATGCCCTATTTGATCAGAAGGGCAGAGGAGAATACTTCCGTAGCGGGGCAAACATCAAGGGAACTGGCCTTGTTGCAAAAAGAACGGAAACGTAGAAAGTTGGAGGATTGACCCTTAAAACAGCTCTAATTCAAATAAGTAACTGGATAAAAAGTAAAATTTATTGTCCATGAATTGTAACAATTTGACATATTTCAACACAAATAAGTCAAATCTTACAGTGATGGAATTAGACCTACTTAAAGAAAAATGGCAAAAACTGGATTTTGTTCCCAAAGACAAAATCTCAATTGATACCACCCCCTCCAAAAGCCACACGAAATTAGCTTTTGGAACAATTACGAAAAGACTTTTTATTTTTTCATTAGTTGAATTCTTCGTTTGGGGTGTAATGGGTATTGGGTTTCAACTATACTTTAAGGATTACACCCCACCTTCATTTTTGGAATTTAAACCTCTAATTTATTTAGAAAAAGTAAACTATGTTATTTTAAGTGTATTTGTGACGGCTTTCCTTGTTTCTTTCAATACCATCCGAACACTTGACGGTATTAAACACCTCATAATAAATATTTTAAAAACAAAAAGAATTGTAAATATTTATATTTATTATAATCTGGTTGTTTTTGTCGTCACCTTTTTGACCAGTTTTATTTGGGAACTGTCTTATAATGAAGAAATCAAGACCGTACTAGAAAATAAGGCGGCATTTATCTATGTGGTGATAATCGTTTTTGGAACTGCTCTTACTTCTGCATTCACCTACTTAATTTATAAAGTTTACTTCTCCATCTATGGAAGGTTTATCATCGATTTCAATAAACTTGCTAAGAATTTACAGAAGTTAGAAGATGAGATCATGCAATAAAAAAGCCGACATTTAAAGCCGGCTTAATTCCTAGATTTTAATTACCTAAATCAGAGCATCAATGATGGTTACAATGATTTCTGCCAATTTTTTAGCTAATGCAGCCATAATCCATAATTTTGTAGGTTAAACTTTTTGACTTAATTCCGTCAACTTCTACAGGAAATATATTACAGATTATAAAACTTCAATCTATAAATTGATAGATGGTGCTTTTGGATTAATGAAAGCTGCAATCCAGTTGATGATTATTCTTTTTGGATTGATTCTATCTTGACTTGGTCGGTACAATTCGTAGCTTTTAAAATAAATTTTTCGTTTTCAATTTCATTCGAAATAATATACACTTTGCAAGGCTCCGCTTTGGTATCGCTTTTGCCGAAATCTACATCGCCATCGGTCAAGAATTGTAGGATAAGGGTAGTGTCCCTATACTGTTCGGGCAAGGATTCCCCAAAGGTCAATGTTTTGGACCTCATGTCTTTGAGCACACGGCAATTGGGTAGATAGCAAAATTCCAGACCGTTTTCCCCGGATTTTTTCTTTAAAAAGAAACCCAAGAATACCAATCCTATGGATAGTCCTACCAAATACCATCCCAACCGCTTCAAAAAACCCATCTAGCTTAAAAAATAAGAAAATTAATATCGTTGTAACTCATACCGAACCAATCGCCCACCGATTTATTGGTCAAAATACCATGGTACATATAGAGACCGTTGCGAAGGCCTTTATCAAATCGAAGGGAATGTTCCAAACCACCTTCTTCCCCGATTTTAAGCAAATATGGGGTAAAAATGTTACTGATGGATACAGAGGATGTTCTAGGGTATCGGGACGGAATATTGGGAACACAGTAATGGGTGACACCGTATTTTTCATAAGTTGGTTTGGTGTGTGTTGTCACTTCGGAAGTTTCAAAACAACCTCCCATATCAATGCTCACATCAATGATCACGGCGCCTTTTTTCATATGTTCCACCATAGTACTGGAAACCACCACTGGTGAACGGTCCTTACCCCGTGTGGCACCGATGGCCACATCACAGCGTTTTAGGGATTTGATCAAGTTTTTGGGCTGTATGGTAGAGGTGTACAGCGTTCGGTTTAGATTGGTCTGCAAACTTCGCAGTTTACTGATGGAATTGTCAAATACCTTTACGTTGGCGCCCAGTCCCAAAGCGGAACGTGCGGCAAACTCGCCCACGGTTCCTGCTCCAATGATGACCACCTCCACAGGCGGCACTCCACTGATATTTCCGAACATGAGGCCGTTTCCCTTGTTGGTGTTCGCCATCAATTCCGAAGCGATCAAAATGGATGAAATCCCAGCGATCTCACTCAAGGAACGAACGGCTGGATAATTTCCGTCTTCGTCCTTTATAAATTCAAAAGCAATGGCTGTCAATCGTTTTTTGGCCAACGCTTCAATATATTCCTTCCGCTGTGTTTTGATCTGCAGGGCAGAAATCACAATGGTCTGGGGATTGATAAAATCAATTTCGTTGAGGGTAGGGGGCTCCACCTTTAAAATGATGGGGCAGGAAAACACTTTTTTGGTATCCCTGGTAATCTCGGCACCTGCATTGGTATAGTCAATGTCCGAAAAATTAGCGGCATCCCCTGCACCGGATTCGATCAACACCCGATGGCCATGAGCCGTAATGGCATTGACAGCGTCCGGGGTTAGACAGATTCGTTTTTCCTGGTATTGGTTTTCCTTGGGAATACCGATGAAAAGTTCCCCTTTTTGTTTGATGACCTCCAAGGTTTCTTCCTGGGGCAACAATTGTTGTTTGCTAAATGGGGAGGACGGTTGGTTCATAGGCCGCAAAAGTGTTCAACTTACCAAACTGGTAAGGAACAAATTTACATTTTTTTCGAAAGGGTTTTTTGGCGTTCTTCCAATTTCTCCCTTTCCTTTCTCAGCTCCTCTTTTTCCTTTAAAATCTGAAGCTCCGTATCCATGGCTTCCAAATCAATACCGTGTACATGTTTGTCCACCAATTTCAACCTGATGAAATATACAACAGGTACTACAACCATGGTAACTGCAATCACATATAGGATTTCGTTTTCATCAACTTTTTTGGAAGAGTAATTCAAAACACTGTAAAGCTGGAAGCTGTACATGGCTATTGGAATAAGGATGGCATGGTACCACCAGTTCTTGGAGGTTACAAACCAAATCACCAACAATAGAAATGGAACCAACTTACTGAAATAGTAATAAAACGCAGTACTAATCAGTCCAAAGTCGTTCTCCTTAAATTCAATACCCAAAAAGGTCCATGAAGTAGCATCAGGGGGGAGGTACTTATAGCTATAGAACACCAATGGGGATATAGCAATAAATAATGCTATGGCCCCTTCTATAATAAAACGTTTCTTTATCGTAGACTTTTTGCTCATTACATTGTTAACTGAAAAAGTCCAAGATTATTGTAAAAAAAAATCCCTTTTCGAAAAAAGGGATTTTTAAACGTACTGGATGATAAGTTTAGATTTTGATAATCTTATCCTTATCAATACTAGCCTTTTGGTTCTTGTCAATACTTGCAGTCGAAACAGCGGTCATTGCCAAAAAAGCAACAGCTAGCAATCCAAAAAAAACTTTTTTAGTGTTCATCGTAAAAGAGTTTTTGGTTAATAAATGAATTCATTCACAGGACAAATGTAGGAAAATATTTCAACTTCACCTACACTTCATCGATAAATTTGGTTTTTTAACGTAAAAACCGAACGGTTTATCGAATTGGGCTTGTTCCGTAAAAGAATACGTTGAAGATAATGGGATCTCGCATTAACAAACATTTAACTCGATTGAACGCGTATTTTCATCGATAAAATGCAGAAAAACACTTACAGAATCTTCTGGTAGCAAAGACTGGATTTTTTCGGGCCATTCAATGAACAACCACTTACCAGAGTTCAGGTAATCTTCAAAACCGATGTCCAATGCTTCCATTTCATCGTTCAACCTATAAAAATCGAAATGATAGGCCAGGGGACGGCCAGAGGCATCATCATATTCGTTCACCAAGCCAAAAGTGGGGCTATTGGCAACATCCACGGCACCCAGTTCCCTAATCAGCTGTTTTACGAGGGTAGTTTTACCTGCTCCCATTTCACCATACAAACAAATGGTTTTGTTGGGAACCGCAGCCAAGAGCGTTTTGGCCACTTCACCAATGCCCGATAATTGAAAGGTTGTTTTCAAAAGGATTTATTTTGGTTCCAAAACTACAAAAGGAACGATCATTTCTTCCAAAGAAACCCCACCATGTTGGTAGGTATTCCTGTAATAGCTCACGTAATGGTTGTAATTGTTGGGATAGGCAAAGAACAGGTCGTTCTTGGCAAAGATGAAACTGCTGCTCAAATTAATGTTGGGCAAATGTATTTCCTGTGGATTCTTGGTAGCCAATACTTCCTTGTCCTCGTACGTAAGGCTCCTTCCCGTTTTATACCGAAGATTTAAGCTCGTCTCCCGATCCCCGATCACTTTGGATGGCTGCTTCACGTTAATGGTGCCGTGATCCGTGGTCAAGATCAGTTTCATCCCTAAACTTTGGGCCTGTTGAATGATTTCCAATAAAGGGGAATTCTTGAACCAGCTCAAGGTCAATGACCTATAGGCCTTGTCATTGGAAGCGAGTTCCTTCACCACGTCCATTTCGGTTTTGGAATGCGACAACATATCCACAAAATTGTAGACCACCACGGTCAAATCGTTTTCCTTTTGCGACCTGAAGTTCTGGGCCAGTTGTTTGCCCTGCTTAAGGTTGTTGATTTTATGGTACTCCCATTTTAAGTTGAGTCCCAATCGTTTTAATTGTTCGCCTAAAAATTCGGCTTCAAAAAGGTTCTTGCCACCCTCGTCTGTATCGTTTTTCCACCAATTGGGATAGCGCTTTTCCATTTCCAAAGGCATCAGTCCGGCAAAAAGGGCATTCCTTGCGTATTGAGTGGCCGTAGGCAAAATACTGTAATAGGAAGATTCTTGTTTCTTCTTATAATGAACGGAAAGGGTTTCTTCAAACGCCAACCATTGATCATATCGCAAATTGTCAATAACGACCATTAAGGTCTTGTTGTCCTCCAACTCAGGTTGTACTTTGTTGCGGAACAGGGTGTGCGACATGATGGGGGCATCCCCATCCTTGAACCAACTTTTGTAGTTCTTGTCCACAAACTTGCTGAACTGGTTATTGGCCTCCACTTTTTGGGATTCCAAGATCTCGAACATTCCGGAATCCTCAATCTGTTCCAATTGAAGTTCCCAATAAATCAGTTTTTTATAGAGTTCGGCCCATTCTTCATGACTGTTGACCATGGAAAGGTCCATGGCGATTTTCCGAAACTCCTGCTGATAATTGGCTGTGGTTTTTTCGGATATCAACCTAGAATTGTCCAAACTCTTTTTGAGCGATAACAAAATCTGGTTCGGGTTCACCGGTTTAATTAAGTAATCGGCAATTTTGGAGCCGATGGCCTCATCCATAATATATTCCTCTTCACTTTTGGTGATCATCACCACAGGAATGGATGGTTCGTATTTTTTGATCTCGTTCAGGGTCTCAAGACCAGAAAGTCCCGGCATGTTTTCATCCAAAAAAACAATGTCGAAAAAATTTTCCTTAATTTCCTCCAAGGCATCTTGTCCACTTTGACTGGTAACTACTTTGTAATTTTTGTTTTCAAGGAAAATGATGTGAGGTTTTAGCAGGTCTATTTCATCATCGACCCAAAGAATTGTAATCTTGTTCATATAGTAGTTATCTTTGTGGCATTAAAACAAAAATCCTTGGTAAAAACCAATAAGCTTAACGTTTTTAACGATCCAATTTACGGTTTTATTGGAACTCCAAACGAACTAATTTTTAGGCTGATATCCCATCCCTATTTCCAAAGATTACGGCGGATATCCCAAATGGGTATGTCCTACATGGTGTACCCAGGCGCTCACCATACTCGGTTCCACCACGCTTTGGGAAGCATGCATTTGATGACCAAGGCCATTCAGGTTTTAAAGGTAAAAGAAGTAGAAATTACCTCCGAAGAAGAAAACGGGCTGCTTTGTGCCATCTTGCTCCATGATATTGGTCACGGACCTTTTTCACATGCTCTGGAAGGTTTTGTAGTGAAGGATTTGAGCCATGAAAAAATCTCCCTCCTTTTTATGAAGGAGTTGAATGATGAATTTGATGGACAGTTGGATATAGCTATTTCCATATTTAAAGGAGATTATCCCAAACCTTTTTTGAACCAGTTGGTGTCGAGCCAATTGGACATGGACCGCTTGGATTACTTGAAACGCGACAGTTTTTATTCTGGCGTTACAGAAGGTAACATTAACTCCGAACGGCTGATTTCCATGCTGAACGTAGTGGATGGCAATTTGGTGGTAGAGGAGAAGGGGATCTATGCTGTGGAGAAATTCCTGATGGCCCGAAGGTTCATGTACTGGCAAGTTTATCTGCACAAAACCGGATTGGTGGCAGAACAATTATTGGTCAGGATCATGCAACGTGCCCGTTTATTATTGAAACAAGGTAGTGAACTATCTGCAAACAAACCGTTGCTGTTTTTTTTGAATCAAAATGGCATCTTGACCTTTGATCGGCAAATTCTCAAAACTTTTTCTGAATTGGATGATGTGGATATCATGAGCGCATTGAAAAACTGGAGCAACCATGAAGATTTTGTGTTGTCCAAAATGTGCGGGATGCTTTTGGACCGTAGACTATTACATGTCAAAATAAAAGACCAACAGACTGCACCTCAAAAATTAAATCAAAAAATATTGTAGATCGTCCAAAAATACGATCTTTAACAAGAAGAAGCCGCTAACTTTGTGTTTGAGGGTGAGATCTCTAACAAGGCCTACAACCAAAAACAGCAGGCCATTTACATTCTTAAAAAGAATGGAAGAATCACGGATGTGCTCAAGGAGTCGGACCAACTTAGCCTGAAGGCACTTTCCAAAACGGTTACTAAATATTACAGCTGCTATCCAAAGGAAGCTGTTTAACAAATTTTGTTACTTTTGCACAAATGAAATTTACAGCTACCCAAATTGCCGGAATACTAGAGGGGGAAATTGAGGGAAATCCTCAAATCGCTGTCCATAAATTGTCTAAAATCGAGGAAGGTGAAAAAGGCTCTTTGACCTTTTTGGCCAATCCGAAATACACCGCCTACATTTATTCCACCAAAGCTTCCATAACCATCGTGAACAAGGACTTTGTTCCTGAACAAACCTTGAGTACCACTTTGATAAAAGTAGAAGATGCCTACAAATCATTTTCCAAGTTATTGGCCTATTACAACCAGGTCAAAAACAATAAAATAGGCGTAGAGAACCCCTCCTATATATCTGGAAGTGCCAAGTATGGCGAAGGATTTTATTTGGGTGCCTTTTCCTATTTGGGAGAAAATGTGAAGATTGGGGACAATGTAAAGATATATCCCAATGTATTTATTGGTGACAACGTAAACATTGGAAATGATGTGATCGTATTTGCCGGGGCCAAAATCTATTCGGAAACGGTTATTGGGAACAATTGTGTAATCCATGGCGGGGCCATAATTGGTGCCGATGGTTTTGGGTTTACTCCCAATTCCAATGGGGAATACAGCAAAGTACCCCAAACTGGCAACGTAATCCTGGAAGATAATGTGGATGTTGGCGCTGGCACAACTATTGATCGCGCCACCTTGGGCTCTACCATTTTAAGACGAGGTGTTAAGTTGGATAATCAAATCCAGATTGCACACAACGTGGAAATTGGCGAACATACCGCCATTGCCGCCCAAACAGGAATTGCAGGCTCCACCAAAATTGGAAAAAATTGCCTTATCGGAGGTCAAGTTGGGATTGTAGGCCATATTACCATTGGGGACAGGGTTAGGATCCAAGCGCAATCCGGTATCGGTAGAAATATAAAAAGTGATGAAGTACTCCAGGGTTCTCCAGCCTTAAATTATGGGGACTTCAACAAATCATACGTACATTTTAAAAATTTGCCCAAACTAGTAAATCAAATCTCCACCATACAAAAAAAGGTTGAAGGTGAACAAAATGAGCAATAAACAACGCACCATTGAAAAGAAAGTAACACTACAGGGAGTGGGGTTGCATACAGGCGAGAACGTAACCATGAGTTTTTTGCCTGCAAAGGAAAATCACGGGTTCGCGTTTAAAAGAATAGACCTTGAAGGTGAACCGATTATTGAGGCCGATGCCAATTATGTGGTGAACACCCAGAGAGGTACCAATTTGGAAAAGAACGGTGTTAAAATCCATACTTCCGAGCATGTTTTAGCTGCATTGGTAGGTCTTGAGATTGACAATGTCTTGATCGAATTGGATGCACCCGAACCGCCGATCATGGATGGTTCCTCCAAGTTTTTTGTTAAAGCTTTGGAAGAAGCAGGGATCGTGGAGCAAGACCAAGAGCGTGAAGAATACATTGTAAAAGATGTTATCTCCTATAAAGATGAAACCACCGGCAGCGAGATTACCGTGATTCCGGCGGATCATTACCAAGTGACCACCATGGTCGATTTTGGCACCAAAGTATTGGGGACCCAAAATGCCACTTTGGAGAAAATGTCCGACTTTAAGGAAGAAATTGCGGATGCCCGCACCTTTAGTTTTCTTCATGAACTGGAAATGCTATTGGAACATGGTTTGATCAAAGGAGGCGACCTGAACAATGCCATTGTTTATGTGGACAAGGAAATTTCCGATTCCACGATGAAGAAATTGGAAAAGGCTTTCAATAAAAAGAAACTTTCCGTAAAACCAAACGGCATCTTGGATAACCTTACCCTTCATTATCCAAATGAAGCGGCTAGGCACAAGTTATTGGATGTGGTAGGAGATTTGGCATTGGCTGGAACCCGAATCAGGGGTAAAGTTATCGCCAATAAACCGGGACACTTCGTAAACACCCAGTTTGCCAAAAAACTGTCCAAGATCATCAAGATCGATAAAAGAAATAAGGTTCCTACTTATGATTTGAACCAGACACCCTTGATGGATGTGACCCAAATCATGAAAATGTTGCCGCACCGATCTCCATTTTTATTGGTGGACAAGATTCTGGAACTTTCAGATTCCCATGTGGTTGGAGTGAAGAATGTGACCATGAACGAACCCTTTTTTGTGGGGCACTTTCCTGGAGCCCCGGTAATGCCTGGTGTGCTTCAAGTGGAAGCTATGGCTCAGACAGGGGGTATTCTGGTCTTGAGTACGGTGCCTGATCCTGAAAATTACCTAACGTTCTTCATGAAAATCGACAATGTAAAGTTCAAGCAGCAAGTGGTTCCCGGGGATACCTTGATTTTCAAATGTGATTTGATTTCTCCGATAAGAAGGGGAATCTGCCACATGCAAGCCTATGCCTACGCTAACGGAAGATTGGTATCCGAAGCGGAATTGATGGCACAGATCGTAAAAACAAAAAACACAGAATCGTAAATGAACCAACCTTTAGCATACGTTCACCCAGGGGCCAAGATTGCCAAAAATGTGGTTATCGAGCCCTTTGCTACCATACATAACAACGTTACCATTGGTGAAGGAACCTGGATCGGCTCCAACGTCACCATCATGGAAGGCGCTAGGATTGGTAAAAACTGCAATATTTTCCCAGGAGCAGTTATTTCGGCAATGCCCCAGGATTTAAAATATCAGGGAGAGGAAACTACCGTTCAAATTGGTGATAATACCACCATACGCGAGTGTGCCACCATCAACAAAGGTACTTCTGACCGAATGAAAACTGTGATCGGCAACAATTGTTTGATTATGGCCTATTGTCACGTAGCCCACGATTGTGTGGTGGGTGATGGCTGCATTTTCAGCAACAATTCTACTTTGGCGGGCCATGTTACTATCGGTTCCAATGTGGTATTGGCAGGAATGGTGGCTGTACATCAATTTGTGTCTATTGGCAACCATGCCTTCGTAACCGGTGGTTCTTTGGTTAGAAAAGATGTCCCTCCCTTTGTAAAGGCTGCAAGAGAGCCACTTTCCTATGTGGGTATCAACTCCATTGGATTGAGAAGAAGAGGATTCGATGCTGAAAAAATTCGTGAGATACAGAACATTTATCGCATCCTTTATCAAAAAAATTACAACAATACGCAAGCAG
>JASBTS010000154.1 GCA_030148305.1 Allomuricauda sp.
GGAACGAAAACCTTCAACACAGTCACAATACACGACGAATACCAAGTGAACATTCCAAAATTCATGAGGAGTACCACAGGATTGAACGATCAGGCTGCCCTTCAATATCAAAATGCATTTAAAGAAACCTATACCATTATCATTGATGAGCCCAAACAGGAGTTTGTGGATGTCTTTAAGGAACTGGGCCAATACAACGACAACATCAGTCTTTTGCAGAATTACCGGGAGATACAACTACAATCCTTCACCAGTACCATTTCGGTTAGTCACGAGTCCGAAATAAAATCCTTAAATATAAATGGATTGGATGCAGAATCGGTCCAAATTGATGGACATGTGGAAGGCATAGATGAGGGAATCGCCTATTTTTTAACCTTCGTGGAGGGAACAGACAATATTTATATGATGATGTCCTGGACGCTACAAAGTAAAAAGGAAGAGCATAAAAAAACCTTTGAAACGATTGCCCAATCTTTCGAACTGATTGATCAAGAAACCGTTTCAAAGGTTTAATTCAAGTTTAGCTTATTTGCTCAAGTACATTTTTCTTCGAGAGTACAGGTTGTAGAACTCATCGTCCTTCAAACTATCGATGAACAAAATACTCTCCCCGGTGCTCTTCATCTCTGGTCCCAAATTCTTGTTCACATTCGGGAACTTGTTAAAGGAGAACACAGGTTGTTTAATGGCATATCCTTCCAATTGTGGGTTGAACACAAAATCCTTCACCTTCTTCTCCCCTAGCATGACTTTGGTGGCATAATTCACATACGGTTCCCCATATGCTTTCGCGATAAAGGGAACGGTACGGGATGCTCTTGGGTTTGCCTCGATGATGTACACAATGTCATCTTTGATGGCGAACTGGATGTTGATCAATCCGACCGTGTTCAAGGCCAAGGCAATTTTCTTGGTGTGATCTTTGATCTGCTGCAACACAAACTCTCCTAAATTGAAGGGTGGCAAGGTAGCATTGGAATCCCCGGAGTGTATACCACAAGGCTCAATATGCTCCATGATACCAATAATATACACATCCTCCCCATCACAAATGGCATCGGCCTCCGCCTCAATGGCACCATCCAAATAATGATCTAGAAGCAGTTTGTTGTTAGGGATGCTTTTTAATAGGGAAACTACATGTGATTCCAGCTCTTCCTTATTGATCACAATCTTCATTCCCTGTCCACCCAACACATAGGATGGTCTTACCAATAGAGGGAAGTTTAATTGATCCGCCAAATCCAAGGCCTCATCTGCAGTTTCTGCAACTCCGAACATTGGGTAAGGTATATTATTGTCTTTCAGCAAAGTGGAGAAACTACCCCTATCTTCGGCCAAATCCAAGGATTTGAAACTGGTTCCGATGATATTGATCCCGTATTTATCCAATTTTTCGGCCAATTTCAATGCTGTTTGCCCCCCTAATTGCACGATTACACCTTCTGGTTTTTCATGAAGGATAATATCGTAAATATGTTCCCAGAATACGGGTTCAAAATATAGTTTATCAGCGGTATCAAAATCCGTGGAAACGGTTTCAGGGTTACAGTTGATCATGATGGTCTCATACCCACATTCTGCAGCGGCCAAAACCCCGTGTACACAGCAGTAATCGAACTCGATTCCCTGCCCAATTCGGTTTGGTCCTGAGCCCAAGACCACCACTTTTTTCTTATCGGTGACCTCACTATCGTTGGCCACGTAGCGTTTCCCATCAGGAGTTTCAATTTCTTCCTCAAAAGTGGAATAATAGTAAGGCGTTACGGCCTTGAACTCCGCCGCACAGGTATCCACCAGTTTGTATACCCTATTGATTCCCAAATCCATACGTTTGGAATGCACTTCACTTTCGTAGCAATCCAACATGTGGGCAATTTGGCGGTCGGCAAACCCTTTTTGCTTGGCCTCGAGCAACAAATCTTTCGGCAGGCTCTCTATGGTGTATTTGGAAACTTCCAATTCCAGATAGTGCAATTCTTCATATTGCTTTAAGAACCACATATCAATTTTGGTGATGTCATGGATTCGCTTCAACGGAATACCTAACTGAATGGCATCATAGATCACAAAAACCCGATCCCAGCTTGGAACACGAAGTTTTTCTATAATGGTATCATAATCCTTATAGCCTTTTCCATCGGCACCCAATCCATTTCGCTTGATCTCAAGGGATTGCGTGGCTTTATGCAACGCTTCTTGGAAGGAACGGCCAATACCCATCACCTCCCCTACGGACTTCATCTGAAGTCCCAAAGTCCTGTCGGAACCTTCGAACTTATCAAAGTTCCAACGTGGTATTTTTACGATCACGTAATCCAAAGTAGGCTCGAATAAAGCGGAAGTGGACTTGGTAATCTGGTTGTCCAATTCATCCAACGTATAACCAATGGCCAATTTAGCGGCAATCTTGGCAATAGGATAACCCGTGGCTTTGGATGCCAAGGCAGACGAACGGGAAACCCTTGGGTTGATCTCTATGGCGATGATGTCCTCTTTTTCATCTGGACTCACAGCAAACTGCACATTACAACCTCCAGCAAAATCACCGATACTGCGCATCATATGGATGGCCATGTCCCGCATTCTTTGGAAAGTCCTATCCGAAAGCGTCATGGCTGGGGCCACGGTAATGGAATCCCCAGTGTGGATACCCATTGGGTCCATATTTTCAATGGTACATATGATGACCACGTTATCGTTCTTGTCGCGTAGCAGCTCCAACTCATACTCCTTCCAGCCCATCAAGGCCTTATCGATCATTACCTCGTGAATTGGTGATACTTCCAGACCGTGACTCAACATATGATCAAAGTCCTCTGGATCATAAACAATACCCGCACCGGCACCTCCCAATGTAAAGGAAGCACGGATTACCAAAGGAAAACCGAATTCTTGGGCAATTTCCTTTCCTTTTAGGAAAGAAGTGGCCGAAGCCTGAGGGGGCATGCCTATCCCTATCTTCAACATGAGCTCCCTGAATTTCTCACGGTCCTCGGTAATGTTGATGGCATCAATATCAACTCCAATAATCTCTACTCCAAAATCTTTCCAAATCCCTTTTTCATCGGCTTCGATACAAAGGTTCAAGGCCGTTTGTCCGCCCATGGTGGGCAATACGGCATCAATATTTGGGTGTTTCTTTAAAATTTCCACAATGGATTTAGTGGTCAGCGGTTTCAGGTACACGTGGTCCGCCATGGAAGGGTCGGTCATGATCGTAGCCGGGTTGCTATTAATCAAAACGGTCTCGATACCGTCTTCACGCAACGACCTAAGCGCCTGGGAACCAGAATAATCGAACTCACATGCCTGGCCAATGATGATAGGGCCAGAACCAATAATCAAAATGGATTTTAAATCTTCTCTTTTGGGCATTCTTGTTGGTGTTTCTCGTTTATTTGCTTTTAAGTCAAAAAAAAGGTGTTACCTAGAAAAGTAACACCTTTAATTTAAAAATTAAATACTATCATTATTTTTTATGTCTTGGCTCAGAGGAAACGGTTAATCTCTTTCTTCCTTTGGCTCTTCTTCTCGCAAGAACTTTTCTACCATTGGCAGTCGCCATGCGCTCCCTAAAACCATGCTTGTTTCTTCTCTTCCTTTTTGACGGCTGATACGTTCTTTTCATTACGGAACTCTTTTATGGATTTTGTTGAGTGGGAAAACTGTACTTCCCGAAAAAATTCTGGGCGCAAATATACAAAGACTTTTTACTTTGACAAGCCCAAAAGGAAAATATTTAAATTAGTTTTTAGTACTTTTGCCTCCTCTTAACCCAAGGAAAAATCTCCAGAGATATGTTCAATAAAAATATCAAGCTCGTTATTGCAGGTCTTATCATTGCCTATGCCGTTTACCAATTTGTGGAAGGCAACATTGGCAATGGCATTGCCCTGATCCTGTTCTCCCTTGTTTTTATCTTTCTTTATTTTAGGAACGAGTTCATTTTATTGGCATTCTTGAGGATGAGGAAACAGGACTTGGAAGGCACCCAAAAGTGGCTTGATAAGATCAAGAACCCCGGAGTTGCCCTGATCAAGAAACAGCAAGGGTACTTTAACTACCTGCACGGCATCATCTACTCCCAAAAAAACCTGACCCAGGCGGAAAAATACTTTAAAAAGGCGTTGCAGTTTGGTCTCACCATGGATTATGATGTGGCCATGGCCAAGTTGAGTTTGGCAGGTATTGCCATGCAAAAGCGCAGGAAGCGTGAAGCCACACAATTGTTGCAAGAGGCCAAAAAACTGGACAAGAACAACATGCTGACCGAGCAGATCAAGATGATGCAGCAACAGATGAAGAAGATTTAAGGCGACTTGAATCAATCACCATTCAAAATTTATTTGAACTTATTTATACAATAAATTAATCCGAATATACATCGGACAATTATTGTATATTTCCGTTAAAAACCAATGATTATATATGGAGCCCGGGCAGTTCATTTGAAATCAGCCCAACCAAAAAGTATAATTTGTCCAAGCTGTAGCACTCAAGGTTCATCTGTAATCAGTATTTATAGAAAACACGCCCACATTTTTTGGATACCCTTATTCCCGATTGCAAAAAATGGAATCTCGCAATGTCAACATTGTAAAAAGGTACTTGAGCCCAAAGAAATGCCCGAACCCATCAAAAGGGAGTACATCAATTTAAAAAATGATACAAAAGGACCCATTTGGCAATTTGCTGGGTTAGGGATCATTGCCGGCCTGATTTCTTGGGGCATCTATACCAATATTGAAGACAAGAAAAAGGAAAGTGTGTATTTGCAATCGCCACAAATGGGAGATGTATACAAATACAAAGTGGAAAATGGCAATTACTCTACGTTTAAAATCGTAGATGTTTCGCAGGACAGTATTTTCATTTCACCAAATGAATATGAAATAAACAAAATTGGCCAAGTTTATACTATTGATAAACCCGAAAATTATTCTGAGACATTATATGGCATGTCCAAAATTAAGGTTAAAGAGATGTATGACTCAGGTGAGATTTACGATATTGATCGTTTAGATTAAACTAATTGTTTTTCACACTACCCTATATGTACTACCCCCTCAACCTCAATGGCGTCCCCGTCCATCCCCTATTTGGCGATTTCCTAAAAGGAAAACCGTACATCTTTGATTTTTCTTCCAACAACCCAAAAGTTTTAGCATACAACCTATTCGATTTCGAGGAGTTCAACAACATGATTTTTGAGGAACTGGAAGTTTCTTCCCACCAATGGGGCATTGGTAAATACCTGGAAGAACGCAAAACCCTTCTAAGGGCCTACCCCAACATTATTGAAGAAAAAAGGTATTATCATCTCGGCTTGGATATTGTTGTGCCATACAACACTCCTATGTTTTCCCCTTTAGATGCCGAGGTCTATAAAACCGGGAAAGAAACCACGGTGGGCAATTATGGGGGCTACATCATCCTAAAACATGACATCAACAATGTGGTATTTTATTCGTTCTACGGACACCTGAAAACGCCACATTTGTGCAGTGTGGGTGACCAAATCAAAGCGGGACAAGAATTTGCTTTTATAGGAAAAGAAAGTGATAGCGGTGGTTGGTTTTGCCATGTACATGTACAGATCCTGACCCAAGAGGCTATCGATGCCGGATATACGGATTGGGGATATATTTCACCTGAACTATTACCGAAAGTGGAAACGTATTTTCCTTCGCCGTACTTTCTGTTCAAATATTAAAACCCTATTTCCCCACATTCCCAACTCGGTAATACCCCTTATTCGGAATCTCGATCACGTATTTTTTATGGGTGGTATTGTTCAAATGGGGTTCGCGCAACCAAGGATTATGGCGCTTCAAAACTTTATAATTGATTTCGTAAAGATTGGCAAAATCGGCCCAACTGGTCACGGCACTGTCCACCTCAACAGTAAACGTGGGAACCTTGCTGTACATATCTTCCTCCTCTACCTTAAAACCATATTTTTCAGGGTTGGAAATGATTTCCTTTATCGCCATGATACGGAACACATAACGACCGGTTTCGTCACCCAATAAAAGATTGTAGTAATCATCCACTTTTTGAATGTTCATATATTTTTGGACGCCTGCCGGACCTGCATTGTAGGCGGCAGCGGTCAAGGTCCAGGTACCGAATCTTTCTTTCCATTTTTTGATGTACTCACAGGCCACTTGGGTAGATTTTTCCACATGGTAACGTTCATCTACGTTGGCATTCACTTCCAAACCGTATTCTTTGCCCGTATCCTTCATGATCTGCCAAAATCCGGTGGCACCGGCAGGCGAAACCACATTAAGCAATCCGCTTTCGGCCACGGCCAAGTATTTGAAATCATCAGGAATGCCGTTCTTTTTCAAAATAGGTTCAATGATGGGGAAATATTTATTGGCACGTTTGATGATCAAAACAGCATTGGATTGCCAATAGGTATTCACTAAAAACTCGCGGTCCACACGCTCCATGATTTCGGGATCTTCCAAAGGAACAGGTTCCCCTGCAAAATTCAGGTCTTCGGGAATTTCAATGGCGCTGATCTGATAGGTATCCGGCACACTTTTGTCAATAACCTCTTCTTGGGCCACTTCCGGTTGTTGTGGTTTTTCCTCAATATCTGTGGACTGCACTGCAAAAATAAAGGTGCCTGCCACTGCCAATAATCCTATAAATGCCAATATGTTCTTGATGTGCTTCATAGCCTAGCTTTTTTGAAAAGTACCCTAAAGATACTATTATAAAGACGAAATTATTGCAAAATAATTGTGGGGAGGTGTTCATTGAACCATTTTGCCCGATGAATGATCATGGTATGCGTGCCGTTTTTTACCGGAATACAATCCTTGATGTGGGTCATCGGAAAAACCGTATCCTTCTCCCCATGGATGTGCACTACATTGGGAGGTGTCTCCTCCTGATTCCAGTTGACGATCTGATCAATGGCCCAATCGATATAGTATTTGTCACGAACCGATAAATATTGCTCATATAAATGCAATCGCTTGGTCACAGTTTCCCCAAAAGCGTACTTGGCCAACAATTCCACATTGTTCACCAGGCCCGTGGGCAATAGCTTATGCACCTTGGTGTACTTGGCAAAGAGCATTCTTTTGGGCAGTTCGTGTTTGTTTGTTACGGCCGATACCACAATGACCTTTTGTACGGGAATACATTTGGCCATTTCCTGTACCAACATCCCTCCGAAGGAAACTCCCAATAGAACTGGATTGGGGTGTACGATCTTGCTACACATCTTTTCGGCATAGGCATGGAGACTCATGCCCTTTTCGGGAACAAACCATTCCAGGGTATGCGTCTCAAAGGTCTCGGAAGAAAGGTGGATGCCATCAAATATGGAAGGGTTGGCCGCCATACCCGGCATCAGGTACACATGGATTTTATTATCGGGCATATTACACCAAATATCGGCAAGCCCTAGGAAATTAGCAATTTTTTGACTAAATTTGTACCCCTTTTGCAGTTAACCCCACCTAACGGATTATTTTTTATAATGGGGACCACCAAGATCATCGCTTGGATGATTTTACTAAGTCATTAACAAAACAGTACTATATGACACAAATGGAAATCAATGACAATAGTTTCCTTCGCCAGTTTGAAACTAGGGTCAATGGGCATTTAGCCAAAATTGAGTACTCTTCACAAGAGCGCAAAGTATTCCTGACCAAGCTGGTAATTCCAGAAGAAATTGAGCAAGAAGGCTTTAGGGAAGAATTCATCAAAGCCGTGCTTCACGAGATCCAAGAGAAAAACCTAAGAGTGGTACCAACCAGCCCTCAAATAGCAGGTTTCTTGAGAAAGAACAGACAGTATAAGGAAATGTTGCCCGTAGGCATCCGTATCTGAGCCAACGCAACATCCTAAAAATCAAAACCTCTCAAAACTGGGAGGTTTTTTTATGCCATAACGTTTTCAGGAACAAATTCAAAGCGCACCAGGCCATCCTCGTCAATGGAGGTCAATTCCACTTGGCGCAAGGTATTCACCAACTCGGGGTTCCAAGGAGCCTTCACCTTTACATAGTTTTCGGTAAACCCGTGGATGTAGCCCATTTTGTTTTCTCCTTCAAAAAGAACAGTTCTCACGCTGCCCAATTGACTTTCATAAAAAGCCCTTCTTTTTTTGGCGGATAGTCCACGGAGCATCTTGCTTCTTTTGTTACGCACATTCTTGGGAACCACGTCACCCATTTCCGCCGCTACCGTATTGTCCCGTTCCGAATACGTGAACACATGCAGATAGGAAATATCCAATTCATTGAGAAAATGATAGGTCTCGAGGAAATGTTCATCGGTCTCCCCAGGAAAACCTACGATCACATCCACCCCGATACAGGCATGCGGCATGGCCTTTTTAATGCGCTTTACCCGATCCACATATAGGTTGGTCAAGTACCTGCGCCGCATTTTCTTCAAGATCTCATCATTGCCACTTTGCAACGGTACGTGGAAGTGGGGCACAAAAGAATTGCTCTGCGCCACAAAATCAATGGTCTCATTTTTCAACAGGTTGGGCTCAATGGACGATATCCGTAAACGGTGAATGCCTTCCACGGTATCCAACGCTTTCACCAAATCCAAGAAGGTATGCGCATGACGTTTGTTGCCAAATTCACCCTTGCCATAATCCCCAATATTGACACCCGTCAACACGATTTCCTTGATATCCTTCGAGGCAATTTCTTTCGCATTGTGCAACACATTTTCCAAGGTGTCGCTACGCGAAATACCTCGGGCCAAGGGAATGGTACAATAGGTACATTTGTAATCGCAGCCATCCTGAACCTTCAAAAAAGCACGGGTACGGTCGCCGATGGCATAACTGCCCACATAAAAATCGGCTTCCTCGATCTCACAGGAATGTACTTCACCTTTATCGTTTTTGGTGAGATCGTTCAGGTAATCCGTAATCTTGAACTTTTCGGTAGCCCCCAACACCAAATCTACCCCATCCACGGCGGCCAGTTCCTCTGGTTTCAATTGGGCATAGCACCCCACTGCGGCCACAAAGGCTTCGGGGTTGCTCTTTTGGGCCTGTTTTACAATGGTTTTGAAACGCTTGTCGGCATTCTCGGTTACAGAACAGGTATTGATCACATACACATCCGCCTTTTCGGAAAAGTCCACCCGCTCAAAATCCTCCTTTTCAAAACTCCTTGCAATAGTGGAAGTTTCGGAAAAGTTGAGCTTACAACCGAGGGTGTAAAAAGCGACCTTTTTGTTCATATGCCTTTTGCATTTCAGGGCCGCAAAGATAGTGATTTGTTGGAAGTTATAAGAATAGGTTTACCATTGAAAAATCAAACTGTATTTGAAAAACAACAGGACAGATTTCCCCACTACTCCAATAAGTGACCGTTTGAACAAAGTATGTTCGGACGTTTGAGCAAACCTGCATGCCGTTTTCCCCTCTAGTTTTGTCCCATAAAACAAATCAAAATGGAACAGAACAATTATCAAGGTGCCTTACAAAACCCCATTGGTTCGGGATTCAACGCATCATCAACCACAAAAGATGTGATCCAGGGAATTGACCTTTCCGGCAAAATTGCCATCGTGACCGGTGGCAATACGGGCATCGGTCTGGAAACCACCAAAACGTTGGCGAACGCAGGAGCAACAGTAATCGTTCCGGCAAGGGATATCGAAAAAGCCAAGTCCAATCTACAAGGGGTGGCCCATGTTGAATTGGCAACCATGGATTTGATGGATCCCAAATCCATCGACGCCTTTGCCGATAAATTTCTGGCCTCGGGTAGATCGTTGCACTTGCTCATCAACAATGCGGGCATTATGTGGGTACCCTTGCGAAGGGACGAACGCGGAATGGAATCCCAATTGGCAACCAACTATTTGGCACAGTTTCAACTCACCGCCAGACTTTGGCCTGCTCTTAAAATGGCGAATGGTGCACGAGTGGTCAACGTCTCTTCGTACGGCCACCAATTTGCCCCTTTCAACTTTGACGACCCCAATTTTTTAAACAGGGATTATGAAACCTTGCAGGCGTACGGACAGTCAAAGACTGCGGTAAATCTATTTTCCCTTGAATTGGACAACAGGGCCAAGGCATTCAACGTCAGGGCCTATTCGTTACATCCCGGCTCCATAGGTGGAACGGAATTGGCTAGGGAAGCATCGCTGGAACTGTTCCAACAAATGGGCTTTTGTGATGCCGAAGGTGCTATTTTGCCCGAAGTGGCCGCATCCTTAAAAACAATCCCCCAAGGAGCAGCTACAACGGTATGGTGTGCCACGAGCCCAATGCTCCACAATTTGGGAGGGGTGTATTGCGAGGATGTGGAAATAGCAACCCTGACAACCGATTCCTCAACATCCAACGGTGTCCAACCATATTCTTTGGACAAGGCATTTGCAAAGCAACTTTGGGACTTGAGTGAGGAACTCATCGGGTTACGATTTTCCATCCATTGATATTGCTACCTTTACACTACACAGGCATATGGACTATCAATTAAAATACATAACACCCGACATCAAGCTCTCTTCCTACGAGGACAAGCTGTTCAAAACAGAAGTGGTGTTTGACCATCATATGCTTGTGTGGTTCATTTCGGGGGAAACAAAAATCATACAGGCGGATGAAAGCCACGTGTTCAAGCCAGGGGACATTTTTCTGATTCCCAGAAACCAACTGGCCACCATCATCAACTATCCCAAGGATGGCCTGCCCCATAAATCGGTGGTGATGCACCTTTCCACGGACAGGCTCAGGGATTTTTATGCCAAACTGGATGTGAAACCCAAGGTGGTCTCCACACCTAAAATCGTCCGTTTCGGGAACCACCCTTTACTAAAAAGTTGCTTGGCCTCCTTGATTCCCTATTTTGATATACAGGAGGAAGAGTTTCCCGAAAGCATCGCTTCCTTGAAGATTACCGAGGCCATTTCAATCCTCAGGACCCTAGATATAGGCATCGACGACGTTTTGGCCAATTTTGAGGAACCCCATAAAATAGATCTGGCAACTTTTATGGAGCGGAATTTCATGTTCAACATGCCGTTGGAAAAGTTCAGTTATTTGACAGGCAGGAGCTTGACCACGTTTAAGCGGGATTTTCATAAGGCGTTCCATACCACCCCGCAACGGTGGCTTACCCAAAAACGTTTGGAACTGGCCCATTACCAATTGTCCAAAAAAAACAGGAAACCTGTTGAAGTTTACCTTGAAACAGGGTTTGAAAACCTGTCGCATTTTTCATTTGCCTTTAAAAGGCATTTTGGGTACACCCCTACAGCATTGGCAGAAACTGGTCGCTGACAGTCAAGGTACATGATGTTGACCCCATTTTTGCTTAGTTTTGTAGTCATCTCGTCCCATGAAAGCCCAAGACCGTGCAGGAACTCTTCAAGATTTTCCGATTTACCGCCAAAGATGCCAACGCCCTCGAAAGCCAAAGCATAGAACCGCACATCCACGATTTTGAAGAATTGATCATTGGGGTCGAAGGCAAAATTTCCCATTTTATCGATTTTGATGATGAAACGGTCTATGCCCCGTTCGTGAGTTTTGTGACCCAGGGCAAACCCCACCTGCTCCGTCCACAAATCCATGAGGGCAAATGTGACCTTTGGGTCATCCGGTTCCGAAGTGAGTTCATGTCGGAGACCATTTTTAACCTGTACGGGTATTTCCACAACAGGGCCAACATCACCTTGCCCACCAACCGTTGTTTTGGCAGGCTCACCTCCCTTTGTGAAATGATGCACGACGAGGTACAGCGACCCCATCCCAACCTGTCCATCATTAAACAATTGCTCACCACTTTGCTCACCATGGTCTATAATGAAAAGCCGGAGGATCCGGAGCAGGAATCCAGCAACGCCCATTCCCAGACCTACGCCAATTTTTTGCGCATTTTGGAGGAAAACTTCCGAAGGCCGGAAAAAATCTCTTTCTACGCCGAAAAACTGTTCATGAGCGAACGCAACCTCAACCTCATCTGCCAGGAAGTGATGCAACAGAGCGTTGGGGAAATCATCGAGACCCGAAAATTGACAGAGGCCAAAAACCTGCTCATCAACACCAACAAGACCATTGCCGAAATCGGTTTTGAACTAGGCTACAACGAAAAAGCCTACTTCTCCAAGGTCTTCAAACGCAAGACCGGACAGACCCCTTCGGCCTTCCGGAACGAGATGAAACAACTCATTTCCAAATAGTACAACCCTTCTTCCAAATGGTATTACCACCTGCACCCTTACTTGCGGGATCTTTGTACCATCATTTAAAACCTAAAAAAGTAAAAACATGTCAACAACCATTTGGAATTTAGACCCAACCCATAGCGAATTGACCTTTAAGGTAAAACACCTGATGATCTCCAATGTAAAGGGATCGTTCACCAAGTTCAATGCGAAAATCGAGGGGGACGATTTTGAAACCTCCAAAATCACCGCAACGGTGGACGCCGCTTCCGTTTTCACCAACAACGCCGATAGGGACGGACATTTGAAAAGTGGCGATTTCTTTGAAGTGGAAACCTACCCCGAATTGAAATTTGAAAGCACCCACATCACTAAAACCGATGATGGCGAATATACCCTGACCGGCGACCTTACGATCAAAGGCATCACCAAATCCGTGGAACTCGAAGTGGAGTTCGGGGGATACATGAAAGACCCCTACGGCAATGAAAAGGCCGGATTCTCCTTTGAAGGAAAAATCAATCGCAAGGATTTCGGTCTCAACTGGAATGCCGCCCTGGAAACCGGTGGCGTTTTGGTAAGCGATGAAGTGAAAATTGCCGCCGAGGTACAGTTTGTAAAGGCCTAGGTGCAATTATGACATACCAGTGGCCCGGATTCCGAAAGGGTCCGGGCTTTTTAAAGTTCCCTCCACGAACAGAAAGGATTTTATCAAAATCTTGGGAATTGTACCTTTAACCACTACTATGAACAATTTAAGCACATTACGGTCGCTCGATCAGAGCCTGCCCCTTTCCGAAAAAATGCCCGTGCTCTTTTTGGGACACGGTAGTCCCATGAATGCTATTGAGGAAAATGAATTTGTTTCCTCTTTCCGCAAATTGGGCAAGGAAGTGGCCAAGCCCAAGGTGATCCTTTGTGTTTCGGCCCATTGGGAAACCCGTGGCACCAAGGTAACGGCCATGCAGAACCCGCCTACCATCCATGATTTTGGTGGTTTTCCACAAGCGTTGTTCGATGTGCAATATCCCGCACCCGGAAGCCCGGAGTTCGCACAGATTACCCAAGAGACCATCACCAAGACCGAGGTGGAACTGGACCATCACTGGGGGTTGGACCATGGGGCCTGGAGCGTGATCAAGCACCTATATCCCAATGCCGATGTTCCGGTGATCCAATTGAGCTTGGACTACACCAAACCCCCGCAATACCACTACGAACTGGCCCAACAATTGGAACGCCTTCGACACAAAGGCGTCTTGATCGTGGGCAGCGGTAACGTGGTGCACAACCTGCGTCGCGTAGCGTGGCAAAAATTGAACGATGCCTATGCTTGGGATTGGGCCCAAGAAGCCCAAGAAAAAATGAGAAATTTCATTTTGGACGGCAACCACGATGCCCTTATCCACTATCACAAACAAGGAAGCGGCTTTACCATGTCCATTCCCACACCCGAACATTATTTGCCCCTACTCTACACCTTGGCCTTAAAGGACAAGACAGAGGAAGTGGAACTTTTTAATGACAAAACCGTCGGGGGATCTATCAGCATGATGTCGCTCCGCATTGCCTAAAAGTGATGGGGATTCTATTCGTTTTGATTGAAAATGGTTAATTTGACCCTTCATTCAAAACCAACTTTATGAAACTTCGATTACTGCTCTTTAGCCTGGTCTTATTGACGGGCTTTTCCTGTAAAAAAGAATCTGTTTCATCCCTGGCCAACTACCAAGGGGATGAAAGCTATACCGTGATTATCGGTGAAAACAAGGTGGGGTACCTGAAGACAAGTACTGCCGGGGATACCATCAACATCGATTACGATTTTAAGAACAACGGCCGTGGCCCGACGATGAAGGAAACCATCGTGTTGAATCCCGAAGGGTATCCCATCGATTGGAAAATCACCGGGAACACCACCTTTGGCAACGCCGTGGACGAACATTTTTCGTTGGAAGGCGAAAATGCTTCCTGGACCGATGCCACTGGAACCGGTTCTACCACCGTTGCCTCTCCACAACTCTACGTGAACCAATTTGGGAGCCCCTACTCCACAGTTTTGGCGGCACGCTTGCTTTTGGACGCCCCGGAGAACACCTTGCCCGTATTACCCGCAGGAAACCTGAAACTGACCAAAATAGAAGACCTCCTGATCCCCAAATTTTCAGGGGATGGGGAATTGGCCTTGACCACCTACGCCCTTTCCGGTGCCGACCTGAACCCTTCCTATTTTATCCTGGATGGTGACCAACGCTTTTTTGCGGCCATCACCCCAAGGTTTATCATGATCCGTGAAGGGTATGAGAATGTGGAAAAGGATATGAGGGAACTCGCCGAAAACTACTCTACCCACCGGTATGAGACCTTGCAAACGGAATACGCCCACAATTATGACAAAAAGGTGCGCATCCAAAACGTGCATGTGTTCAACAGTAAGAGCATGACCCTTTCCGACCCGGTTTCCGTGGTGGTGGAAGGCGATAAGATCGCTGCCATTGAAGCGGCCGATGCCTCTGGCGACAACGAAGTGGTGATTGCCGGCAACGGGGGAACCTTGGTTCCCGGTCTGTACGAAATGCATGCCCACTCCGGCGATAACGGTGCCCTGTTGAATGTGTTGGCGGGGGTGACCTCCTTCCGCGATATGGGGAACGACACCGAGGTACTGGCCAACCTTATGGATAAAATCGAAAATGGGGTGTTGGCCGGACCCCATATTACCCGTTTGGGCTTTATCGAGGGGAAAAGTCCCTTCAACAGCAACAACGGCATTCTGGTGGAAACCAAGGAGCAGGCCTTGGCCGCGGTGGACACCTATGACAGCCTAGGCTTTTACGGCATTAAACTATACAACAGCATGAACGGCGATTGGGCCCCGGACATCGTGAAAAAAGCCCATGAAAAAGGCCTGTTCGTCACGGGGCACGTCCCTGCGTTTTCCAATGCGAACGCCATGTTGCGGGCCGGATACGATGAAATGACCCACATTAACCAGACCATGTTGGGTTGGGTATTGGAGCCTGAGGAAGATACCCGTACCCTGCTCCGTTTGACGGCCATGAAACGTTTCCCCGGATTGGACCTCAACAGTCCCAAAGTGCAGGAGACCCTAGACCTTTTTGTGAACAACAAAACGGCCATCGATCCCACTTTGGCCATCCATGAAAAATTGATGCTTTCCCGCAACGGGGAAGTGGCACCAGGTTCCGAGGATTATATCGACCATATGCCCCCCAACGCCCAACGGGGATTAAAGGTGGCCATGGCGCAGATTGCCGATGCCGAAGAGGACAAAGCCTATCGCGAAGCCTACGACAAAATTGTGGAAACCCTCAAAATGATGAAGGACAAGGGTATCTTTATTGTGGCGGGAACCGATTTGGGTGGAGCCTTTAACCTGCACCGCGAACTGGAACTGTATGTGGACCAATTGGGCTTTACCAATGGGGAGATATTGAAAAGGGCCACCTACGATATGGCACAATACCTTGGTCAAGATGACTTGGGGACTATAGAGCCCGGCAAGCTGGCCGACTTTTTCTTGGTGCCCGGTAATCCCGTGGAAGACATCAAGGCGATCAAGACCATTGAAATGGTGAGCAAGGGTGGTACCTTCTACTACCCCACCGAGGTCTATCCCGAGTTTGGCATTACCCCTTTCACCGAAAAGCCAGAGGTTAAGGAATAAACCCTTTTTAAATATAATTTAAAAGCCAGTAGCAAGAGCTACTGGCTTTTTTTATTCCCTAATTTCATAAAAATCATATATTTAGGGAAACCAACCTCACGTGATCAAATTCTTTAGAAAAATCCGGCAAAATTTGCTGATGGAAAGCAAAACCACGAAGTACCTGAAATATGCCTTGGGGGAAATTGTACTGGTGGTCATTGGCATCTTAATTGCCCTTCAGATTAATAATTGGAATGAAAACCGTAAAAAAAGAGTACAAGAAGCCTATTATTTAATTCAACTTAAAGAAGATTTTACTATTAATAAATCCGTGGCTAGGCTGCTCATCGATTTCAACAAACTACAATTCGAAAATTCTTCACTTCTATTAAAAAGTTACACCGATTCCCTTTCTCCAACAGAATCAAACCAATGGTATTATGCCATGAACCAACTTGGGTTTCTCCCTCACAACGCTTACATAGACGACACATGGAAAGAGCTACAGAGTACTGGTAATATTGGATTGATAAGGAATAAGTTACTTGTTCAAAAAATAGCGGAATTCTATTCTATTGTAGAAAACGTTTCCATTTTGGAAAATGAATGGGGTTCTTTCAATTTGGATTTTCGTAAAAAGACGAATGATGTTCTAGAACCAGCATTGAGATTTAGAATTATGGATAATTCGCTACAAGGTAAGGATACCATAGCTGACACAACGTTACAATTTCCCCAGATTAAAACATACCTAGATGAATTAAATAAAATTCAGGGCATACAAGGTTTGATCAGCGACATACAACTAAACAGAAATGTGGGCCACAATGAAGTGTATTACTATATGGAAATTGGCATTGACTCCATAATTGCAATACTTATAAATGAAAATTTGGAATGATCAAATTCTTTAGAAAAATCCGGCAAAATTTGCTGATGGAAAGCAAAACCACAAAATACCTGAAATACGCTTTGGGGGAAATTGTACTGGTGGTCATCGGGATTTTGATCGCACTTCAGATCAATAATTGGAACGAGGAGCGAAAACGAAAGGAAAACTACCAAGCGACTATAGAGCAGATTTACAATGGTCTGGAATTGGAAACACAACAATTAAACTTTAATGTGGCCGGATTATACCTGCAACAACGGTATGCGGACAGCCTCTACAACTATTCCGATTCCCTGGACATTGAACAAATCCCCGGACTTCTTTTTTATCTAGAATCCGAACCTCAAGCTTTTACTACGTCCATAGGATTTCATATTCAAAACATGGTGGTGAACCCAAAGGACAAGAATGAAAACCTGTTGGCCAGAAACCTGACCAATTACCTCTCCCTGGCTTCTTCAGATGTATCAACCAATGACAAACCCATTTCGGCCATTTTGATCAAGGAGGGGTTTCCCGTTCCATCGGTCAACTTTGGCTATTCCCTCTTTATGGGGATGCTGAACGACACGGCCTATTTCAAACAAAAGGATTGGGAAAAGGCCAAAACCCTGCTCCAAACACCTGAAATCCGGTCTGGATTGGTGCAACTGGCCCAACAAAAGGAATTTTTAAAAAATGAATTGGGTCAATTGCTTGAACTCTCCACCAACTCCATGGTCCAAATTCAACATCTGTATCCCGAGGTGAGACTCCTGTATGAAAATATTGGCATCATCGGCCAGGGAACCTCCAACCAAAACTGGGTGGATGATACTTTTCTAACCTTGGTGGACGAAAAGAAGGCCATTTGGGAAGCTATTGTATCCTTAAAGGGAGGCGGCATTAAGTTTAGGGAAAACAAGAGCTGGAACGTGAACTGGGGTGGAGCCTCTTTCCCAAAAGGACAACTGGAATGGTTTGGCCCGGATATCATCACGGAACCGGGAACGTTTCGGTTGATCATTAATCTCTCTGAAAAGAATTATGAATTTATTCCCGTATCCCAATGATCACATTCACAAGTCGTCATTATGGAACTATGAACACAGCACAACAATTGGGCTTTGATCCCCAGGCCAAACTTTTGATCATCCATGCAGATGACGCTGGTCTTTCGCACTCCGAAAATCAAGCTACCATTCAAGCGTTGGAACAAGGCATTGTGAACTCCTACAGCATGATGGTGCCCTGCCCTTGGTTTCATGAAATGGCCCTCTTTGCCAAAGACCACCCGCAATATGATATGGGTCTTCACCTTACCCTTACCTGCGAATGGGAAACCTACCGTTTTGGTCCCGTTTTGCCCGTTTCGGAAGTGCCCAGTTTGGTGGACGGGAACGGACATTTCTTTAAAAAACGGGAACAACTGCGGGAAAAAGCGATTCCCGAAGAGGTTGAAAAAGAATTACAAGCACAAATCGAAAAAGCGCTCCAATTGGGATTGACCCCCACCCATCTCGATTCCCACATGTACAGCGTGGGGGCGCACCCTGAGTTTTTTAAGATCTATAAACGCTTGGGGGAACAATACAACCTTCCTGTTTTGGTGAACGAGCAACTGATGCGCATGGTAGGCCTAGACCCAAAATCGAACTTGGAAGAAGATGATTTTGTGATCGACCATGCCTATGTGGGGGAATACTCCTATTTTGAAAAGGAAGGATTGGCGGCCTATTATCAATCCATTTTGGAAAGTTTAAACCCGGGCCTAAATCTCATCTTGATCCACCCCGCTTTTGACGAGCACGAAATGCAAGGGGTAACCATCAACCATCCCAATTTTGGTTCGAAGTGGCGGCAACAGGACTTTGACTTCTTTACCAGCGAAAAAACCAAAGCTACCCTCGATGAGCACAACATCCAACTGGTGACCTGGGGCGATATTAAGATCTCCCATTCATTTTAAAATGAATCTTATCTTTAACAGGTACCTTCTAACACAAAAGGAATGAAACACTTACTTTATCAACTTACCGTCATTTGTTTGGTGACGAGCCTTTTTTCGTGCAACACAAAACAAACCACCGAAACAACAGCCGAAAGCCCGGCACACTCCTATTCCGAGTCGTACAAAGCGCCCATATTTGAGCCCGATGATCGGATAGAAAAAATCAAACAAATCGCACCAGAGCTACAGCGATCCATTGAGGAGCATGCCAAGACCGAGCATTTACCGGGGGTTGTCTTCGGAATAGTAGTGGACAATGAATTGGTCTTTACGGCTGCCACCGGATACCTGAACCTTGAGAAGGAGATTCCCGCTTCGCCCTCATCCGCTTTCCGAATAGCCTCCATGACCAAAAGTTTTACCGCGATGGCCATTCTAAAACTCAGGGATGAAGGAAAACTGTCGCTGAACGATCCCGTTAGCAAGTACATTCCGGAAATGTCGAAACTCACCTACCTGACCAAGGATGCACCGACCATAGACATTGAAAACCTTTTGACCATGACGGCCGGGTTTCCCGAGGACAATCCTTGGGGCGACCGCCAGTTGGACGAACCTGATGAAATGCTGATCGATCTTGTGGATGAAGGCATTTCCTTTTCCAACGTTCCTTCGTACGGGTTCGAATACAGCAATACCGGCTATGCCCTTTTAGGGCATATTGTTTCCGTGGTTTCGGGGATGCCCTTTCAGGAGTATATCACCCAAAACATTTTTAAGCCCTTGGGCATGGACCACACCTATTGGGAATACGAAGGCATTCCCGAAGAACAACTGGCCATCGGGTATCGCTGGGAAGATGAGCAGTGGAAACTGGAACCCATGCTCCACGACGGCTCTTTTGGTGCCATGGGAGGGCTCATTACCTCCATCGAGGATTTTAGTAAATATGTAAGTTTTCATCTTTCGGCCTGGCCTCCACGAAACGACGATGACAACGGCCCCATAAAACGGAGTTCGTTACGCGAAATGCAGACACCACAGTTCCCAAGACTGTACGCCAATGCAAAAGATTATAAGGGTGACGACTGTGCTGTTTTGGCTGGTTACGGCTTTGGATTGGGCATTACGGAATACTGCAATGGCCTTAAAAGGGTCTCGCATGGGGGCGCTTTGCCCGGCTTTGGCAGCAACTATACCTTT
>JASBTS010000156.1 GCA_030148305.1 Allomuricauda sp.
GTCAGGGCAATTCCTGCATCCCAAACACCCACTTCCATCCCGTTTCCGGTAAGTCCCAAATTCAAAAGACCATTCTCATAAAGGGCATTGGCCCTTGACGTTTGACTAGAGGGATCGTTCAGTGTAGTGTAGTACAATGGGGTTCCATCGGAACCAATAGCTTTCAGCTCAATGGGGGAACCATCAGCAGTCTTTTCGGAAATCTTGATTCCTTTTGAGGCCTTCAATTGGCCAATTTTTTGAGCTGTATTTTGATGTTCGGCCTCCAATTCAGAAATGAATGAAGCCATTTTACTTTGATTGTACGTTGCCTTGATCTGTTCTTTGGCCTTTTGGGATTGGCCCACAACAGCATATATTCCCAAAACTGAAAATAAAATGGAGAAGATCGCTCCCTTTGCCCCGATAGGTAACTTGTAATCCATAGTTAAGTTAAGGTAAGATTTGGACTACGAATATATCAGGATATGTAGTATTCATCGATAAAACTCCTACTTTTTTCGACGAACTACATAGTGTTTTGCTGTAAGTTGTTGTGAAAATTAACTTTTATGTTGTGTATTCTTTTTCCTACTTATTTGTGTTTTTCCAAAACCACATAAACAGGAAAGTGATCACTATATCCCCCTAAATAGTCGGCACCTCCAAAAGTGCGAAAAGGGTTGCCCTTGTATCTTCCTTTCCACTCCTTTAAAAATCTGGGAGAGAACACAGCCGCTTTAACAAAGCTATGGGTGCCGGGTTCATAGTTCAAAAAACTGTGGGAAACCAAGATTTGGTCAAAAAGGCTCCATGACCCTTTATAATTGGCACTTCCTGATACGGGAGATAATAAGGATTTCATAGGATTGATGAACTTTTTGCTGGCCATCAAGGTTTGGATACTTTCCGAATCGGGGTCATCGTTAAAATCGCCCATAACGATACAATTGGGGAATTCCTCATCAATCTTTTCTAGCCTTTGAAGAATGGTTTCCGCGGCCTTGACCCGTTTATAATTCGTTATCTCTGCCCCTTCCCGTCTTGATGGCCAATGGTTCACAAAAACGTGAACTTCTTCTTGATGCAATTTACCATGGACGTACAGAATATCCCGGGTTAAATCCCTATCCCCGTTGGTGTTTGCCACAATCAAGGGTAAAGTTTCTGCATGAAGCACTTGAAAATGTTCCTTGTTGTAAATAAGCGCTGTGTCAATGCCCCTTTCGTCCGGCGAATCGAAATGGACAAAATCATACGGGGTATCCTTTAACTTTTTGGATTGCAGCAATGCTTTGATGACGGATTTATTCTCTACCTCGGCAATCCCAATCAATACAGGCGGTATTGGGCTATCATCCAAACCGATATTGGCAATGGCCCTTGAAACCTTGCCTACCTTATTCCAGAAGCGGGACTCAGTCCATTGTCTAAATCCCTTAGGCGTAAAGTCATCATCCAAGGAATAGGGGTCGTCTGTGGTATCGAAAAAATTTTCGAGGTTGTAAAACGCTACCGTGTACTTGTCTTTGGAACTGTACAATTTGCTTTTGCCTTTAGAAGTTCATCCATTGCAAAGTACAAAATTGAATAGATTTCTTACTCCTTTTCTGGTTTAGGCTCCATCACCTTTCCTTTTACGCTTTCCCATCCATCAGGGGTTTCCCGTCTGGCTTGGGGCAATTGGTTGGTATACAACAATGCATTGAACAAGGTTCGGTACGTTCCCATGGGCTGTCCACGCCATTGCGGTTGAAACCCGAACAACAACACATGACCCTTGCCATGTTTTACGTCCAAGGCGGCCGCATTTCCGTTCATATAACTTTCGCCGACCAAGTATCCCGACATCAAAGGGGACCCTTGTGTTTGGTATCTGGCCAAAACCTCCCCTTCAAATCCATCTTCAGTACTGAATACGGGGCTGCCGTAGACAAATACATTGGCCTTGTCCAACATTCCGGCCATAACCGGATGGCTTGGATTGGTTTCCACCCGCATAATGGAACCACCGGTAAAGAACTTGGCCCTATCCACATGGCCCACCACATTTGTAACGGGCAGGTGAAGTGCTTGAATGGCAAAATCGGAGCTTCGGTTCAAAGTGATCAGTGTTCCTCCCTGTTTTACAAAAGCATTGAGGTTCCGTGCCCCCAATTCTCCCAATCCACCCGCATATTGGGGAGGTGCGGAACCGGGCTCCAATCCTTTTTCTATGGAACCAGGCCATTCGGATGCCATCACGATTACATCAAAACGGTCCTTTAGATTGTCTAACATAAAATCGGAATTGCGGATAGAAGCATATCCAAACCCAAAATTGTCCAGCAACCAACGCGTCCAACCCATATCCATACTGGCGGTCCATGGTCGGTATACACCAATTTTTGATTTCACTTTGGTAGAGCCAGACCCCGAACCCAAAACTCCGTTGATGGCATAATCGTTCACCCATTGTTGCATTTTGCCCCTACTCACGCCTTGAACACCATATTTTTTGGTGTTCGCATCGTACACCACGGATGAACCAGCATTCATGGCTTCGGCAATGACACGAAAGCTATTGTTTTCCGCAGGGTCGAGCCAAAGGGTACTACCACTGCCTCGAAGAGATCCGGGCAAAGGTTTGATCCCAACGGCCACTTTATCCGTGTCAAAACCTACTCCGGGGGCAAAATCCACTTTGTCCAAATCTTTGTTTTCGTCATCGGTGGTTTCCAATGGCGTACCTTCCACTGGTTTTAACGCGTTTCGGAATTCATCGGATAGCGGTTCCATTCCGGTCACCACATCCACTTCCATCTGAAAAGGAAGGGTCCAACCGGCGGCATCATAAGGTTGTTCCAAAGGTCCATCTGGTGATTCCCTTAGATCGGGATACACCTGAACATCCAAAACCTGACGGGCCATTTCGGCAAATTCCTGGTCCATCGGAATTACCCAAGTCCCTTTCGGATAGGACACACCTGAATATTCCATCGATTTTTCCAATTGTGAAATTTGGACCCCATTGAAAGCCAAACGCTTCAACAGTTCCACAGGCCGAACAGGATCCCGTTGCTTTTGTGGAACGATGTAGGCAAAAGGCGGTTCGTTCCTATATTTTTCTATGGTATTGATCCCCGACTGATACTTGTTGAAAAGTAAGGTTTCCTTGTATTTCGCAGCATAATCCAACACCGCAATGGATGCGGTTTGCATATACTGCATGGCATCGGCCAAACGCCACCAACCGCCTTTCCATGGACTGCTGTAGAGCGATTCTACCCGAAGATCACGACGGTCTTTTGGAAAATCGCTCAATGTATAAAAGTAGGGTGTGGCATATCGGTATAAAGCTGTTTCGGTCCAAAAAGAAGGGATGTTCTGCATCATGGGCAGGTAATCGATATACCCAGGGTACCAGGCATCAAACCCTTTCCCCATATGAACGGCTCCTGGCAAACCTTCCGATTCCAGATCTCTTGCCATGGCCATCCCGATCATATTCACTTCCCTGGCCATCAAAGGGGGTGTTTGCGGAGCTACCGGTTCGGCAAATGGTGGTAGCCAAATCCGCGTTGGGAACGGTGAGGATTGATGGTGCACATGGATGATATTAGGTTCCCATTCACGCCACGTCCTGCCTACCACTCGCGACTCCAACATGTTCAGCATATAGGCATCGCGATTGTTGTCATGACCCACATATTTTTGATAGAGCCAAGGGGTCCTGGCCGTTTCGTAAGGCGTTCCCACATTGCCCATATACCAGTTGGCGATAATATCCTGCCCATCGGGGTTGAGGGAAGGCCAAAGTACCAAGATTACATTATCCAAAATAGCTTTGAACTTGGGGGTATCCGCCTCGCTAATGATTTGATGCGCCAACGTGATGATGTGCTGTGTCCCGGCCACTTCCGAAGCATGCAACCCTCCACTGATATCCACAATGGCCTTTCCTTCTGCAGCCAACTGCTTTGCCAATTCCTTGGTTATCCCTTTGGGATGGGCCAACGCTTTGGAGATTTCTTTGTAGTGGTCAACTTTGGCCAGGTTTTCTTTGGAGGAAATTAACACATAATACCAAGTGCGGCCTTCGGAAGTTTTTCCGGTTTCACGCATTTCCACCAAATCACTGGCTGCATCCAATTTTTTGAAATAGGCTATGGACTGTTCATAAGTGGCCAAGTGAAAATCGGAACCGACCTTGAACCCAATCTCATCTTCGGGTTTTGGAACGACTGTTTTTTGGGCTTGTAGACCATTATAAATTAGGGTCAAGAATAAAAAAATCGTGAGGACAGGGGAAGAAAAACGATAGTTTCTTCCGCCTTGGGCAGAATCCATATGGGGCATCATTTTGAGTTAGCTTGAATTAAGTCCTCAAGATAGGAAACAATGTGGTCAAATTATAGTGTTTTTCTGTGTTCATCACCCTTTAAAAGCCCAAGAACCAAAATCAGCTTCCAAAACATTATGTAGATTTGCACTTTAATTCCTTTTGATGCTAGAAAAGAAGTCGATTGATTATGAAAAGGCGATACTCGTAGGGGTCATTACCCAAGCACAGGATGAGACCAAAGTGAACGAGTATCTGGATGAACTGGAGTTTTTGACCTATACAGCGGGGGGCGAGGTAAAAAAGCGCTTTGTGCAGCGTATTGATGTGCCCAACCCCAAGACCTATATCGGGAGTGGTAAGATGGAAGAGGTGGAACATTTCGTGAATGAAAACGAAATTGGTTCCGTCATTTTTGACGACGAATTGACCCCTGCCCAACAGAAAAACATTGAAAAGATCCTGCGCTGCAAAATCTTGGACAGAACCGGTCTTATCCTCGATATTTTTGCTCAAAGGGCGGAGACAAGTTATGCCCGCACCCAAGTGGAATTGGCCCAATACGAATACCTTTTACCTCGGTTGACAGGACTCTGGACGCACTTGGAGCGCCAACGTGGTGGTATTGGTATGCGTGGCCCCGGGGAAACCGAGATCGAGACCGATAGACGGATCGTTCGGGATCGTATTGCCCTTTTAAAGAAGAAGTTGGTCAAGATCGACCGTCAAATGGAAACCCAACGCGGGAACCGTGGTGCTCTGGTACGTGTGGCTTTGGTGGGATATACCAACGTGGGCAAATCCACTTTGATGAATGTGATCAGCAAAAGTGAGGTGTTCGCCGAAAACAAGTTGTTTGCCACTTTGGATACTACAGTACGGAAAGTGGTCATCGGCAATTTGCCCTTTTTGTTGAGCGATACGGTAGGATTCATCAGAAAGTTGCCGACCCAACTGGTGGAGAGTTTTAAAAGTACCTTGGATGAGGTTCGGGAAGCCGACCTACTTTTGCATGTGGTGGATATTTCCCATCCCAATTTTGAGGAACACATCGCCTCGGTAAACCAAATTTTGGGTGAAATTGGCTGTGCCGAAAAAAAGACCATTATGGTCTTCAATAAAATAGACCAATATCATCCTGAAACTATTGAGGAGGATGATCTGGTAACCGAACGCACTTCCGCACATTTCACCTTGGAAGAATGGAAAAATACCTGGTTCAACAAGATTGGGGATAGAGCCCTTTTCATCTCTGCTTTGAACAAAGAAAATCTGGAAGAATTCAGAAAAAGAGTTTATGATGAGGTGAGGGATATCCACGTGACCCGATTTCCGTACAACAACTTTCTATATCCAGAACAGTTGGATGAGTATTAAATCCTGAAGTTGAACTGCTCGACTTTTACGGTGACCTGCTTTTTTGGATAAATCCACCACAATTATTAGGGTGTTCACAACAAAAGTTTAGGGGATAACCACAAGAGAACTACTTTCATATTGTTTTTAAGTCATTTAGTGTCGACCCCACTATCTTTAGTGATCTTAACCTACTTAGACATGGTTTAAAAACTTGAAAAATTATCTGATACCCCACAAAAAAGCCCTCGATTTAGAGGGCTTTTTTTTTGCTGATATTGTTAGAACTTATAGCTCAATCCTAAAGTCCAATAGGTTTGCAGTTCGTTGTCGATAGTATCGAATGTTGCTGCTGGATCAGGCGTTGGGGCTCGGTTCACAATGTAGTTAAGAGTCTCTTGCTTGTTGTTTCTCAAACCAAAATCAAAACCTACACCGATCATCTTCCACAAGGTATAGGAGAACGAGTTGGTCCAGGTCCAGTTGCTCAAATCACTGCTCTTGTAGCTTTGGAACATGGAGAGGTTACTTTTAAAGCTAACGGCACCAATTTGTTTGGTATAGTCCGCCACAATCTTGGCACCCATTGAAGATTCAAAAATGGTATCCTCCTTACTGAACACAAAGTTGTAGTTGAGCGGATGCATCACCACGATCAAATCAGGAATTGGGGTCCATGTGCCACCCACACCAAGGTCAAGATACCCGGGGTCGTTAAAATTGCTCAATAGGGTAGTCCTATATTCCGTCAAGGCGGATATGGCAAAATGCTCGCTCAATTTTCTACCGTACAAGGATGAAATATTGAACACATCCGTTGCCTGACGGAAGCTATCGTCATCCGTTGGATCGTCCTTGTCATCCAACTTAACCCAAGCCAAGTTTAGGTTGGCGGCATTTCTCCAAAAGAATTTTTCTTCTTGAAGGTTGGCAAAGGCATTCACGGTAAAACCGATGTTACCAGAGGAGTTGTTCGGGATTCCTTGGGCAAACCAGTTATTGAATTGGGAAAGGCTACCACCAATGGTCCCGAATGCACCAATTTTCCAACCTGGAAGCGCATCCAATTGCGCCTGTAGGGCATTCACCCGACCTTGAATGGCGGCAATAGAATCTTTTTTTGGGGCAATCTGGGCCTTCAGTTCTTCTTCGGTTTGGGCTGAAGCAACAACCAGCACCAAAAAAGCCATAGCGGTCAATAGTAATTTTTTCATAGTATGGAGTTTTCTGTTTAGACCTCAAAAGTACAAAATGTCACTTTTTAAAAACGATTTCAATTGGCCTCCCTTATTCTAACACGCTCCATTTTAACTTTCCTAAATCTATTGTTCTTCCTGTTTTGTCAAGTCAAAGGCATCACCCATAAGATCACTGCCTTAAAAATCAGGTCATTCCCCCATCTTGTTGTGTATAACTTAAAAAATCTTGAAAAATGAAATTCAGAAATTTTATGGTTTACACCTTGGCCATCTTGATTGCCGGTGCATGTGAACCCAACGAACCCGACTCCATTTATAGGAATACTGCCCCAGAGATAAAAGGACAAAGTTTCAGTGTAAAGGAAGATATTTCCGATACCCAAATTATTGGCAAAGTAACCGCTAAAGATGAGGTGGATAATGACAAAATTACTTTTAGCATCTACGCCAACGACAATGATCTTTTCGAGATATCACCCTCGGGCAATTTAAGTTTGGCCCAAGGGAAACACCTTGATTTTGAAACCGCTGAATCACATACCATCAATATAAGGGCGTTTGACGGAATTGTAGGCCGTTATGCAGACATCACCATCGCCGTAGAAGATGTAGAGCCAGAACCAGACTCTCCTACCATCTCTTTGAGCAAGGAATCTTTGGAACTCTACACCATGGAAACGGAAACCCTGACAGCCACTGTGACCAATGCGGATGGTCTTAATATCATTTGGACCTCGGACAACGAGGAGGTGGCCTCCGTAGATCAAACTGGGAATGTTACTGCGGTAAATCCTGGCACCGTCACCATCACGGCCAAGTTGGGCAAGACCACGACTACTTGTACTGTTACGGTAAACCCAAATGTGTATGTGGCGGGTTCAACAAGAAATGCTAATAATATTGCGGTGGCGGCCCTCTGGAAGAATGGTGTTATGCATGAACTATCCGATGGAATCACAAATGCCACTGCGAATTCGGTATTTATTAGTGGTTCAGATGTTTACGTAGCTGGCTATGTCAAGGATGCCAATAACGTTGCCATAGCAACCCTATGGAAAAATGGAATCGCCCAAGAACTTTCCAATGGAATTGTTGATGCCTATCCGCAATCCGTATTTGTTGATGGTCAAGATGTGTATGTGGTCGGTTCTATGGATTATTCCCCACACTTGGCCGTTCTTTGGAAAAATGGGGTCATGACTGAGCTTTATGAAGGGAACAATGAATCTAGGGCCCGTTCTGTATCTGTTGTAGAGGGCGACGTATATATTGGAGGGTATATTTATGACGACAACAATTTGTCTGTAGCAACCCTTTGGAAAAATGGTGCAAAACAAGAGCTTTCCGACTTAAATGGGTCATCTGCCATAGTTTCAGTATTTATCGATGGGAGTGATGTATATGGCGCAGGATATTCCACAAATGCCAACAACGATCGGGTTGCATCGTATTGGAAAAACGGAATTGCCCAATCGTTTGATGACGGGAACATCAATACTGTTATCTTCTCCATATATGTAAAGAACAATGTTGTATATGCCACGGGAAATACTGCTAATTTTCTAATGACCGTTTGGATTGATGGGACGCCACAATATCTTACCGATGGCACCCATTTGGCAGAAGGGATTTCAATAGCCGTTGACAGAGATAATGTTTATGTTGCTGGTGCCGATTTGGGCACAAAACAAGTTTTATGGGTTAATGGAACTGTACAGAACTTTACGGATGGAACAACATTTGCATCCGGAAACTCCGTATTTCTGAAATAAAAATTTCCTGGAATTCATATGATAGGCCCAGTTATGTGCTGGGCCTTTTACTTCCTTATTGAATCAAAAAGTACCATCCGTCAAACTGTTTAGGACATACACCAATTGACCTCTACTTATGGGTGTATAATGTCCTTTCTTGCATCTTCAAAAACAATTATCATGAAAAGAAAAGGAACCTTATTGCCTGTATTGCTCTTCACAATAGCCTTTGTGCTCATATGGTCCTGTGGCAAGGACGATGATCCAAAACCTATGGACACTATGCCCACCATAATCGATTTTAATCCTGCCTCTGGACCTGTGGCTACGCAGGTTACCATCAATGGAACCCATTTTAGTGCCACACCGGCGGAAAACGAAGTGAAATTTGGGGATGTGGCCGCCAATGTGGCCATCGCCACCAGCACCAAAATTATCGCGATCGTTCCCGAAGGGGCCGCGACAGGCAAAATCAGTGTGACCGTAGATGGGGAAACTGCCACAAGTTCCGGTAATTTCACCGTTACCACCTCCATAACACTCAACAAAAGCTCATTGAACCTGTTCACAATGGACGAGGCCACCCTGGATGCAACAGTAAGTCAAGACAACCTGGTCATTACTTGGAATTCCGACAATGAAAATGTGGCCGTGGTGGATGAAAATGGAAACGTTACCGCCACTGGGTCGGGTACTGCCACCATTACTGCCTCTGTCGACGGGGATGAGGCCACCTGTACCGTAACCGTAAACCCTAATGTGTATGTAGCCGGATACATGACCAACTCTGACAAGGTTTCTTCAGCGGTCTACTGGAAAAATGGTGAGGAGCAGGCACTGGCACTGAACGCCAATTCATCCGCTGCAAGGGCTATTTTTGTGGATGGTTCAGACGTATACCTAACTGGAAGCATGGCGAATGATGATTTTCTATACTTGCCCATCATTTGGAAGAATGGCAATACTGAGGAACTGGCCAGTGGACTTTTCAATTCCTTTCCATCATCAATGTATATCAATGGACAAGATGTGTATGTGGCCGGGTATATCGATTCTGGAACGAGCACCATAGCGACCGTATGGACCAACGGAGGCTTTGAGGCTTTGACCAACGGAAGCACCGATTCGGCTGCCCTTTCCGTATTTGTCTCCGGAAGTGATGTGTACGTGGCGGGGTACGTCAATAATGCCAACGACCTACCAGTGGCGACCCTTTGGAAGAATGGAATCATACAAAATCTAGTTGGTCAACTCCCTGTATCTATTGCTCAATCCGTATATGTGGAAGGTAATGATGTGTATTTGGGTGGTAGTTATAAGAATGCGAACAACATTTCCGTAGCGGCCCTATGGAAAAATGGAGAGCTTCAAGAACTTTCTGATGGACTGAACAATGCTCAGGTCTTATCCTTGGTTGTCCATAATGGGGATGTATATGCAGCAGGAAACATGACCAACACCAACGATTTGTCCGTAGCCACTCTTTGGAAGAATACCACAGCACACTCCCTTGGTGATGGAACCACTTCTTCAAGGGCCTACAGTATCTATTTGGATGGGGTAGATATCTATGTTGCTGGTGATGTTAAAAACACCAATGACATCAACGTCGCTACGATTTGGAAAAACAACTCGCCCCAAGAACTGTCCGATGGTACCACCATTGCGGTGGCCCAGGGAATATTCGTAAAATAATAGAAGATTAAACCTGCCTAAAAATAGTCCTGCAGCAATGTGGGGCTTTTTTGTTTACAAACTTCAAAGGATTAAGAGCCAAGAGACAAGACAAAAATGAATTCGTTTAAATTGCTGCCATTCGTGTCCAATTGAAATTAGCTGCCGCTTAGCGTAACCGCCACCCTGTCCCGATAATTATCGGGACAGGGTGGCGTTAACACATCATACTTTCTTGATTTCTTTGTCGGATAGCAATTCCTCGTTACGCATGCGCAAGAACACCTGTGCATTGGTCACCACATCCAGTTCGCAATAGGTAATGATTCGATCCAAGTCATTCTCTTCGTAGAACACATCTTTCACCATGCTGCCATCCATGTCTTCCTTGGGAGAGGGGATCCCCAGTACATGGGCCAGTAGCTTAAGCGATGTAAAATGTTTGTAATCCCCGAACTTCCAAAGCTCCATGGTGTCCAAATGGGGCACTTCCCAAGGTTTTTTGCCAAATAGATCCAGTTTATAGGGTAAGTTAAGCCCGTTGATGACCATCCTTCGAGCAATGTAGGGGAAATCGAATTCCTTGCCGTTATGGGCACAGAGCAAATGCTTGGACTGGCTGAAATGGTCTTTTAGCAACTGCGTAAACTGTTTCAAAATATGGATTTCCTCCCCATGAAAGGAAGTCACCCTGAAATTTCGCTGTTCTCCCTTCAAATTAAAATACCCCACGGAAATACATATGATCTTGCCGAACTCGGCCCAAATACCTGCCCGTTCGTAAAAATCCTGGGCAGTGATTTCATCCTTGCGTTGGTACTGCGATTTTTGTTCCCATAATAATTGGGAAGTTTCATCCAAATCGGAAAAATGTTGTTTTTGGGGTACGGTCTCAATATCCAAAAAGAGGATATGCTCCAGGTTAAGTTTATAAAGCATGGTAAAAAATTAAAAAAGAGCAGTCTGCTTTGCAGGGCTCTCGTGTTCCAATAACCATTTTTTTCTATGCAGTCCACCTGCATAGCCTGTGAGGTCTCCGTTGGTTCCGATTACGCGATGGCAGGGTACTACGATCCAAAGTGGATTTTTGCCATTGGCTGAGGCTACTGCACGAATGGCCTTAACATCGCCTAATCTTTTGGAAAGGTCTAAATAAGAAATGGTTTTTCCAAAAGGAATTTCAAGTAATGCATCCCAAACTTTTTTTTGAAACTCGGTGCCAGAAGGATTGAGTTTGAAGGTAAAATCAGTTCGGGTTCCTTCAAAATATTCCTTGAGTTGTGAAACGGCACTTGCTAAAACAATAGGAATTATACCAATTTGTTTTTTATCATTCAAAACCGTGATGGAAGTCACTCCATTCTCATCTCCTTTAAATTCTGCAACTCCTATAGGAGTTTGTAAATAAGCAGTTTCCATTACTCTACTTCACTTTCATCTTCAATAATTCCTAAACGCTGTGCCCGTTGGTGCCAGTTCTTCCTGGCCAAGGATTGAAGGTCTTCCACGTTGTCACTTTCATCCATAATCTCCAATCCGAGCAAGGTTTCAATGACATCTTCCATGGTTACCAATCCACTAACGGAACCGTATTCATCAACCACCAAGGAAACATGTTCGCGCTGCTTTACAAACTTGTCAAAAAGTTCGGGAATCGGTTTGGTTCGGCTGGTCACCAACATTTCCCTTTTTAATTCGGAAAGGGTTTTGGAGCCTTTTTTATTGATGATGGCTTCCAACAATTCATCTTTTAGAAAAAAGCCGGTAATGTTGTCCATGCGATCTTTGTAAAGCGGAATTCGCGAAAAGCGTAGCGGTCGGTTGGCATCAAAAAATTCCTTGATGGTCATGTCTTCGGAAGCGATTTTCATAACGGTTCTGGGAGTCATCACATCCTTTGCCAAAATCTCATCAAACTTCAACAGGTTTTTGATCACCTTGGATTCGGATTCCAAGAAGACACCTTCTTTGTGGGCAATGTCCGTCATGGCCGTAAAATCCTCCCTGCTCAATACACTGCCATGGTGTCCTTTTTTGCCGATCAATTTGGTGAACAGTTGCAACAACCACAAAAGCCCGGTCCATTTAAGGAGAAAGACCATTATGGTAAGTGTCTTTGAGGTGAAGTTGGCCAATTGTCTCCAATAGGTGGCCCCAATGGTCTTGGGAATGATTTCAGAGGCCACTAGGATCAAAATCGTCATGAGGGTGGATACAATACCCACCATAAGATCTTCGGTGAGTCTGAAGCCCAAAATGGAACGTTCCGTGGTCCCGTACATTTCCGCATAGGCAACTTTGGCCTGCACCCCCACCAAAATGGCCCCTACGGTATGGGCAACTGTGTTCAGGGTAAGGATAGCAATTAGAGGCTTGTCCACATCCTTTTTAAGGGATTCCAAAGTAGCGGCGTATTCCTTGCCTTCCTGCTTTTTCAAATTGAGAAAGGTTGGGGTGATGCTTAACAAAACGGCCTCCAAAATGGAGCACAAAAAGGAAAAGAAGATGGAAATAAAAGCGTAAAAAATCAGAAGTCCCATAGGCTAGATCTTGAATGGCAAGATAGCGAATCGGGACTAATTTTTAAGGTTGTTGCCCATGGCTTTGTAAAAAACATCCATCAAAGCGGTCCTGATGTTCAATCCATAAAGTTCCCGATGGTCCCGGGAAGGATATACCCTGTTCGATAAAAAGATAAAGGTGAGGTGCTTTTCAGGGTCGGCCCAAACAAAGGTTCCGGTAAAGCCGGAGTGCCCAAAACTGGCGGGACTCGCTAGAGGGGAGGGGTAGGCTTCTTCCAAAGGAAGCTCTTCATTGCCCAATAAGGGTTTGTCAAAGCCCAAACCACGACGGTTTTCGTTATCGGGATATTGTACGGTAGCAAATTCCTTTACCGTTTTCTGGGAGATGAGCTGCTTGCCATCCACATTGCCGTAATGCTGATAGAACAACATAAGCTTGGCCAGGTCATCGGCCGTACCGAAAAGCCCTGCATTACCGGACACCCCACCGAATAGCGAGGCATTTTCGTCATGCACCCAGCCTTTTACCAAAGTTTTACGGTATAGGGTATCCATTTCCGTAGGCACAATGGTATTCACAAAATGTTTGGTGCTGGGCAAATATCCCAGGGTGTGACAACCCAATGGTTGATAAAAATTCTCGTGGAGGTAAGTTTGATAATCCGTATGGGTGATTTGCTCGATCAACCTTGGAAAAATCAAAAAGGTAAGTCCGGAGTAGTTGTACTTTTTTTCCTCGGACACCTTGGAGCGGTTGATGATCCGGTCTATTTTCCTTTCAAATCGGTCATTGACGAAAAGGTCATCATATGCTTGTTTTTGGTATTTTTTGCCAGGTCCGTGATGAATAAACCGCTTTTTGAGTTTCCCGTTCCGCATCACTTTCTGTAAAAAAACGATGTAAGGAACGAGCCCTGCCTGATGGGCCAGGATTTCGCGTAATGTTAAATCCTTTTTGTCTTTTTGATGCTTCCACGGTTCCCAATAGGTACTGAAAGGAACATCCAAATTGAGTTTGCCTTCATCCACCAGCTTCATCAAGGCAGGCAAGGGACCCGAAATTTTGGTTACCGAAGCCAGATCGTAGAGGTCGTTCAATTTTACAGGCTCAATGCTGTCATAGGTGTGGTATCCGTAAGCTTTATGAAAAATGACCGTATCGTTCAGGGCCACCAACAATTGGGCACCTGGAAAGGCTTCTTTGGTGATGCCCAGTTCCATGATGGAATCCACTTTTTGGTCAATATAGGCTTCATCCAAACCTAATGTGGCAGGAAGGGCATGGATGAGTTCCCGTTGGGCCAATCCCATGTTCATCATGAATATGATGAGTACTAATGATACGATGTTTTTGTTCATATTTGCTTTTTATCCTATCCCAAGGTTCGTATAAAATCCTTGGCAAAATAACTGGCGATAATATTGGCACCGGCCCTTTTAATGGCGGTCAATTGCTCCAACATCACGGCATCGTGGTCCAACCAGCCTTTTTCGGCCGCAGCTTTTACCATGGCATATTCCCCGGAAACCTGGTATACTGCTACGGGGACATCCACTTCGTTTCTAATTTCACGAACAATGTCCAAATAGCACAATCCGGGTTTTACCATAACGATATCGGCACCTTCGTCAATATCCAATTGTGTCTCCCGAATAGCTTCATACCGATTGGAATAATCCATTTGGTAGGTTTTCTTGTCCTTGGGCACATTGGCAATATCCACTGGTGCGGAATCCAGTGCATCCCGGAACGGGCCATAGAAAGCACTGGCGTATTTGGCAGAATAAGCCATGATGCCGGTATTGGTAAAGCCTTCATCTTCCAATGCTTCTCTTATGGTCAGGATTCGTCCGTCCATCATATCGCTGGGGGCCACAAAATCAGCCCCAGCTTGAGCATGGGACACGCTCATTTCGGCCAATACCTCGGTAGTTTCGTCATTTAAAATCTGACCATCGGCCACAATGCCATCATGGCCATAAGAGGAAAAGGGGTCTAAGGCCACATCGGTCATCACCAACATTTGCGGGCAGGCATTTTTGACTGTTTTTATGGCACGTTGCATCAGGCCGTTGGGGTTAAGTGCTTCGGTTCCTTTGTTGTCCTTCAGCTTGTCATCCACCTTTACAAAGAGCAAAACGGAACACAATCCCATTTTCCACAATTCCTTTACTTCGTTTTCCAATTGGTCCAAGCTCAGCCGGAAATAATCGGGCATAGACGGAATTTCTTCCTTTACACCTTTGCCTTCGGCCACAAAGAGTGGAACCAAAAAATCATCGGGAGTAACGATGGTCTCACGGACCAACCTGCGGATGGATTCGGAAGCGCGAAGGCGTCTATTTCTAATTAAAGGGTACATAGTTATTAGTTTTAAGTTTTTGGCTTTAAGTTTTAAGTGATGTTTTAATCGTTTTAATCAAAGCCGCTAACATTTTTTTGATTTCATCAATTTCTGAAATGATGTTATTTGCTTTGTTGGGTTCAATAAAGCCTAGTTCTGAGGCCAAAAGGGTGAGATAATCCAACTCATGTGTAGAACCGGATGCAATGTATAAAAAGCTAACCAATTCTTTTTCTGTTTCCCTACCACATCCTTCAGCAATATTCGTTGGGATAGATATAGAAGCTCGGTTCATTTGTGAAACAAGATTATATAGTTCGGAAGATGGAAATTCTTTGGTAATGGCATAAATATCTAGCACAAGGTGATGTGGTTTTTCCCAGACTTTGTAATTTTTATAATTTGTCATCGCTTTGGGCTTATTGCTTTTAGCTTAGTGCTAGAGTTCAATTTCACCAAACAAATACGGGGCGGCCTTGCCCGAAATCTTAACACGGTCTCCTAAATACTCACAAACCAAATCTCCCTGTCGTTTAGAAAGCTGTTTGGCCGTCATTTTGGTTTTTTGCAATACTTCTGACCAATAGGGGGTAAGGGAAGTATGGGCTGAACCGGTTACAGGATCTTCAGGAACGCCACAGGCCGGTGCAAAAAAACGGGAAACAAAATCCACCTCGTTACCAGGGGCGGTTACAATGACCCCACGAACATCCAACTGGCTCAATAAATGATGATTGGGTCGTATGGCTTCAACTTCTTGTTGGGTATTATAGATTAACATGTAATCCGTTTTACCCTTGAATGTTTTTATGGGTTTAGCACCGATGGCCTCGTCCAGTTCCTGCAAATTTTGTATGCCCACTAAATGGTCGGTAGGAAAATCCAAGGTCAACCAGCCATTGTCTGCTTTTTCAACGGTGAGTTCCCCACTTCTCGGAGAATAAAAACGAATGGTATTTTCTTTTAACCCGTAATAGTGAAAAAGCACATAGGCCGTCGCCAAGGTGGCATGGCCACAGAGATCAACCTCTACTTCTGGTGTAAACCAACGGAGTTCGTAAACCCCATCCTTTTTTACAGTGAAAGCGGTTTCGGCCAGATTGTTCTCCTGGGCGATTTTTTGCATGAGTTCAGCCTCCAACCACTTGTCCAAAATACAGACGGCGGCCGGATTGCCACCAAAGGTTTTGCTCGTAAAGGCGTCTATTTGATAGATTTTCTGTCTCATAGGTCTTGTTTCATATCAAAGCTACATATTAAACCCAATCTTTTGGGTTCTGTAGCACTTCGATCAATTTTTCTTCCACACTTCCTTTTTCGGGATGATGGTCATATCGCCATTGTACGTGGGGAGGGAGGCTCATCAAAATACTTTCAATTCGCCCATTAGTGCGGAGTCCGAAAAGGGTGCCTTTATCATGTACCAAGTTGAACTCCACATAGCGACCGCGACGGATTTCTTGCCAATCCCGTTGCTCTTGGGTATAGGGTAGTTCCTTTCGTTTTTCAACAATAGGCACATAGGCATCCAAAAAACTATCGCCCACTTCGGTCACAAAATTGTACCAATCTTCCATTTTCATGGTTTCAGTTTCTTTGCAGTAGTCAAAAAACAGCCCGCCTACACCTCTGGCCTCGTTACGATGTGTATTCCAGAAATAGGCATCGCATTTCTTTTTGTAGTTGGGATAAAATGCTGG
>JASBTS010000157.1 GCA_030148305.1 Allomuricauda sp.
GCCTGGGTTGGTTTCGTCCACGTAGTTCATGTTCAACTCCTTGAACAAGGTGGTGAAGATTTCTATCTGCTTTGCAATTTCAAAAAAGTCACTTTTAAAACTACTGGCCGTTACCAACAGGGCAACCGCCAAAATAGGGACCCATATCTTTTTCTTAACCGACATTTTCATCACATTCTTTTTTAAGGAAGTCTTCCAACAATTTTTTCATGGCGCTATGTACCTCATCAAAAGAGGGCGCCTTATGACCAAGGTATAAAAATAAGAACGCATAGTTTCCTTCAATGTTGTTAAAAATAAGGGACTTATTGAGCCGATAGGATTCGCGCAGCAACCGTTTGATAAGATTTCTGTCCACCGCTTTTTTGAATTTTTTTTTGGGCGCCACTACACCCACTTTAAAATGGGCACCATCCTCAAAAGGGGTTTTAAGGTAGATGAGCTTAATGGGAAATTCGCGAAGGTTCTTTCCTTCGGCAAAAAGCGCCTCGATTGTTTTTTTGCTCTTCAGCTTTTCAATTTTGGGAAATGTGGTCATAGGAAAGCCCTTATGCAACGGGCGTACTTTTTACTGCACCAAGTTACTCAATTTATATTTTGATGTGAGAATGCCCAACCGGAGGATTCCCCTTCGAAATAGGCACGCAACTCAAAAATTTTTAAGTGCAAAGGGCGGGCCATTCGGCCCGCCCTTACATCATTTTTTGTTGAAAATCCGATTATGGATTGGCTTGGTATACATTGTTTTCTCCATTTACATCGGCCATCAGTTGTGATGGGTCAATCATAATGGCCTTTACTTTTTCCAAAGGCATATCCAAGGTGAATTCATAGGTTGGGTAGGCCCAGGCCCAGTTGTCCAGTACGGTCCTTTTCAAAGCAGGATATGGGTTGTCCTTCTGCCCGAACATCATACGCAATGGAATGTAATAGGTTTCTTGGGTGCCGTCTTCGCCAACCACCAAAATATCCAAAGGCATGGGCATTTCTCCAATGCGTTCCAAGGAAACTTTGGTTTTTTGACCATCTGCCTCAACACTTTTAATTCCGTAATCGATGGTATTGGTAGTCATGGTCCAATCGGTCAAGTACCAATTCAGTTCCATGTCTGAAACTTTCTCGGCTGTTCTTTTGATGTCGTTCGGAGTAGGATGTTTGAACTTGAAATCTTCAAAATATTTGTGGATGGTCTCCATCAATTTATCCTGTCCGATTACATATCCCAATTGGGACAAAAAAATGGAACCTTTGCTATAGGCGGCAATGCTGTAGGCAAAGTTGGTGGTGTAGCGGTCGGCATGGGTGGTCTGTGGCATTTCCAATCCGGAATTGACTAGGGCATAATACCCTTTGTAAGACCCTTCAAATGGATTTTGTTTTTCTTGACCCATGATCTCGTTCATGCACAAACTGCTGATGAAGGAAGTAAAGCCCTCATCCATCCAAGCGTGCTCGGATTCGTTGGTGGCCAAAACATGTTGGAACCAGGAGTGCGCCATTTCGTGCGCCATAACCCCAACCAAACTTCCATAGTCACGACCTCCGGTAACCAGGGTGCTCATGGCATATTCCATACCTCCGTCACCTCCTTGGATCACTGAGTATTGTTCGTACGGATATTTCCCAACATTTTTGCTAAAGAAGCGCATGGCCTCAGCCGTTTTGGGTTGGAATTTTTTCCAATTTTCAATAAAGTCAGGGTTGTTCTTGTATAGGAAATGAAGGGTGGGTCCATCTTCCATCGGCAAGGTGTCGTGAATGTAATCTGGATCGGCGGCCCACATAAAGTCATGAACATTTGGTGCCACAAAATGCCAGGTCAAGGTTTTGCCCTTGGTTTTTACAGTGGTTCCCGGAGCCTCATACCCATGCCCGATTTCCTGTGGATTTTGCAAATATCCTGATCCACCCACGGTATATTCTTTGTCCAAGGTAAGTTTTACATCAAAATTGCCCCAAACGCCGTGGAACTCACGGGCAATATAGGGATTGGGATGCCAACCCTCAAAATCGTATTCGGAGAGCTTTGGGTACCATTGGCTCATGGACAAGGCCACACCTTCTCTACTGTTTCTTCCAGATCTTCTGATCTGAAGGGGAACCTGCCCCTTAAAGGTCATTTCTAAAGTCGTCTTTCCTCCTGCGGGAATCGGCTTGGCCAAATCCACCACAAGGATGGTTCCTTCTTCCTTAAAAGTTACGGGTTGACCATCTTGGGTAAGCGATTGGGCATGTAGATAACCCATTTCACTTTCGGAAAGGGCGGCGATCCTGCTCTTGTCCCCATCCATCATTCTTTTATCGGGATCCTTGATGTTCTGGAGCCTGATATCCATTTCGCTCCCAGGTTGGAAAGCGTTATAGTACAAATGATAAAATACGCGGCCCAAGGCATCGGGCGAATTGTTGGTGTAGACCAATTTTTGGGTACCCGTGTACTGGAAGGTTTTCACATCCATGTTCACATCCATAGTGTAGTCCACATGTTGTTGCCAGTAGCAGGGGTCTTGTGCCGAGAGGAGCGAAACTCCCGTTAAGGCCGCAAAAAAGAACAATGATAATCGCTTCATAATTATTTTGAGTTACTTTCCAAGGTCATTTTACCTTTGGATATGTTGTTTGCCAAAATTAAGGCATTGTAGGCATTGACCATTTTCCCTGACTTTGAAATTTTGTCGAAAGAGGTTGCTTTGGACTGATCTCCGGCTATAATTACTGAGGTCTTGGTCTTAAGGCCCGATTGCATGATGATGCTTTTTACTTGAGGCGCGGTCAAGTTTGGGTAAAAAGAACGGATCAAGGCCGCTACCCCCGCAACGGCAGGCGCCGCCATAGAAGTTCCGTCTTGAAACTGATAATCATTGCTCGGCATAGTGGAGTAGATGTTATCGCCGGGAGCGAACACATCCACGTTGGTATGGCCATAATTGGAAAAAGTGGCCACCATATCGGAACCATAACTACTGGTCAAAGCACCAACGGTGATCACGTTGCTCACGTACTCGGAATTCCCGAATCTGTGGTCGTTCGGATAATTAGGATTTTCAGGATCATCAAGGTCTTCGCCATCGTTTCCGGCGGCATGCACGATCAGAACGTCCTTGGATTCTGCATATTTAATGGCATCGTACACCCATTGTGCTTCAGGGGAAAAAGCCTTTCCAAAGCTACAGTTGATAATGGAAGCGCCATTGTCTACCGCATATCGGATTCCCATGGCGATATCCTTGTCGTACTCATCCCCATTTGGAACCGCACGAATGCTCATGAGTTCCACGTTGTTGGCCACACCGTTGATGCCAATGCCGTTGTTGCGTTGTGCAGCGATGATACCAGCAACGTGGGTGCCGTGGCTTTCGGTCACCACTTGATTTTTTGGGTTTCCGTTTCCGTAGGGTACATCCGTTATATCATAGCCATTGTCACCCACCGGGGCACGACCATCAAAGTCTTTGTTGAGGTTATAATTTACCTGATCGGTGAAGTAGGTGATGCCTTCCTCAAGCTCGGCCAACACCTCCGCAATGGTGTCACCATAGGTGAACATTTGCGTCAACACAGCCACACTTTGCTCCATTTGTGGGGTTTTAGGTTGAATGGACAACAAATCCTCTTTGGTATAGGTTTCCTTACCCAGTTCTTCCTTAACCGTTTTATCCGAAGCTTTCACCACCTGAAAGATCTGTTCGTACTGTTGTTTGTTCTGTAGGGCCTTTGGATATTCTTCATCGAGCAACAAACGGGCTTTTGCCCTGTCGGAAGCATCCCCAATGTTCAAGCGAAGCATGCGCACATATTCCAACTGTTCGTTATAGGCATTACCCAAAAAATTATACCCGTGGATGTCGTCTACATAACCATTGCCATCATCGTCTTTTCCGTTGTTCGGAATTTCACCGGCATTGGTCCAAAGTACATTTTTAAGGTCTTCGTGGTTCAGGTCCATCCCAGAATCCAAAACGGCCACCACTACTGTTTTCCCTTTTTTGTTTTTGATGATTTCATTATAGGCCTTATCCACGCTCATTCCCGGAATAGTATCTTGGATGAGGTCTAAATGTCCCCAGTTTTTTTCCTGCGCCTCCGTAAGTTCCGAAACCTTAAGCGGAATGGAATCAATGTTTTCAACAGGTGTTGAAACCAAGGCAGTGGAACCACAACCCATCAAAATGAGGGTGGCGGAAAGGGATAAGAATGTCAGTTTATAATATGTGCGGTTCATAGAATTGTTTTTGTAAATCGTACGTTTATTGTGTTCAGAATAATTCATTGAAAGTGAACACGGTATCCAACCGGGCCCCCTTATCGGTTTTTTGCAAGGAGCAGATTTCGTTATGGGCATCGTGTTCAAAGAACAAAAGCCAATCGTTTTCCACAGCACTGCGTAAAAAGTTTTCTTTTTCGGTCAGGGTCAGTAAAGGCCTTGTGTCGTATCCCATCACATAAGGAACGGGAAGATGGCCCACTGTTGGGATCAAATCGGCCACAAAGACCAAGCTCTTGCCTTTATAGGTTATATGTGGAAGCATTTGTTTGTCGGTATGGCCGTCCATAAAATGGATGCCAAATCCCAATTCGGATTTTTCCAAGTAGTGTCCTCCTTTTCTGTCTATAAAATGTAACTGACCACTTTCTTGCATGGGTAACAGGTTCTCCTTTAAAAAGGATGCCTTTTCCCGGGCGTTGGGCTTGGTAGCCCACTTCCAGTGTTCCTCATTGGTCCAAAACCGGGCGTTCTTGAATGCGGGTTCATAACCTGTTCGGTCCTTGTTCCATTGAATACTTGCGCCGCAGTGGTCAAAATGGAGGTGGGTCAGGAAAACATCCGTAATGTCATCACGATGAAACCCGGCTTTTTTTAAGGAGTCATCCAAAGTATGGTCGCCCCACAAGAAATAGTAGCCAAAGAATTTTTCCGATTGCTTGTTGCCCAGTCCATTATCAATCAAAATAAGTCGATTTCCATCCTCGATCAAAAGACACCGGGCGGCAATATCGATCATATTGTTGGTATCTGCGGGATTGGTCTTGTTCCAAATGGATTTCGGGACCACACCGAACATGGCACCCCCATCCAATTTGAAATTTCCAGTCTCTATGGGATAAATTGTCATTTAGAAAGCAAAATGGCATGCAAAATAAGAAATGCGCCATCCAAATGCTCTAAAAATGAGATTTAATTGGCCGTATTTTAACAAAAAAGGGACAAGTAACCCCTCCCGATATGGCCTTTTCGGGAATTTCTACTGCGCAACTTGAAAATACAGACCTGATTGGAATAAAAAAGGAGCGGCGAGCTTTGTGGCAAAAGTAAAATCTAAAAGAAAAGCAGTAAATTTCCACAAAACAAAGACAATGCTCGAACTTGCTGGGATCATAATACTAGGCATTATTGCTCAATGGGTGGCATGGAGGTTTAAAATACCGGCTATCTTACCCTTGATCTTGATCGGTCTGTTGGTGGGTCCCATTGCCACACTATATACCGATGATGGATCAAAACTGATTGAACCCATTTGGAACGGAACCAAAGGCCTTTTTCCAGGGGAAGGACTTTACTATTTTGTTTCCTTGGCCATTAGTATCATCCTTTTTGAAGGCGGACTTACCCTTAAGCGTGCCGAAATCTCGAATGTAGGACCCGTGATCTCCAAATTGATCACCGTGGGAACCGTGGTCACGTTTTTTGGCGCAGGTGTGTCGGCGCATTATATTTTTGGGCTCAATTGGCAGATTTCCTTTTTGTTCTCCGCCCTGATCATTGTTACCGGACCTACGGTAATCACCCCTATACTGAGAAACATTCCCCTTAAAAAGGATGTTTCCGCGGTGCTGAAATGGGAAGGCATCCTCATTGATCCCATCGGGGCATTGGTGGCTGTGTTGGTGTTCGAGTTCATCAGTGTGGGCGAGGGCCATGCCTATACCCAAACGGCACTCATCGAGTTTGGCAAGATCATACTTTTTGGAACCACTTTCGGGTTCACCTTTGCACATGCACTGGCCTTTGCCATAAAAAAGGACTTTATCCCGCATTATTTGCTGAACGTGGTTTCCCTTTCCACGGTGCTCCTTGTTTTTGTGGAGTCGGACGTGTTTGCACATGAGTCGGGATTGCTGGCCGTAGTGGTCATGGGCATGGTACTGGGCAACATGAACCTGCCCAACCTGAAGGAGTTGCTCTATTTCAAGGAATCGCTGAGCGTATTGTTGATTTCCATCCTTTTTATTCTATTGGCGGCCAACATCGATATTAGCGATATGGAGTTGATCTATAACTGGAACTCGGTGGCGCTTTTCGCAATTATTGTATTTGTTATCAGGCCCTTGGGAGTGTTTTTGAGCGCACATGGTTCCAATTTAAAGCTCAATGAAAAACTTTTTATAGGATGGGTGGGCCCGCGCGGTATCGTTGCCGCAGGTATCGCCTCCCTGTTTGGATCAAAGCTGATGTTTAGGGGAGAGGCAGGCGCGGAATACATCACACCATTGGTGTTCATGATCGTTTTGGGAACCGTTTTGTTGAATGCGACCACGGCGAGATTATTTGCAAAACTGGTAGGGGTGTTCTTGACAAAATCCGAAGGCATTTTGATCATTGGTGCTTCCAAACTATCGCGATTGATAGCCAATTACCTCAAGAAGAACAATAGGCACGTAGTGTTGATCGATAACAACCAAGCTAATGTGGACAAGGCCAAAAGACTGGGACTTGAAGCCATTACCGCGAACATTTTTTCGGATACGCTCACGGACAACATCGAATTGAACGACATGGGATATTTGATGGCTTTAACGGGCAACTCCGATATCAATAAATTTGCCATCAACAAATTCCAGAAGCAATTTGGGGAAAATGGAGCGTTCCGTTTGGTAAACACGGAAGAAGTGAACGATCCGGAAAACAATCCGAAAGAAGGCCTGTTTTCCCATACCGATGATTTTATCCAGTTGATGGACACGGTCCGGAAACATCCTACCATACACGAAATAGACTTAAAGGACAAACAGCACTACGATAGCCTTATCGACCTGACAAAAAAGGACAACGATATTGTGCCGTTATTTACCAAAGCGCCAAGCGGTAGTATTGATATTATTCCGGCCAACAGCAAGGATTTTGTGCCCAAGGGAGATGGGTATAAACTGGTGTACTTGGGGAAACTGATCGACCCCGACGACGAAGATCAGGAAGAAGCTTAATCGTTCAGCTTAAGCACGGCCATAAAAGCCTGCTGTGGAATCTCCACATTCCCCACTTGGCGCATCCGTTTTTTACCCTTTTTCTGCTTTTCCAAGAGTTTACGCTTACGGGAAATATCACCACCATAACATTTGGCGGTCACATCCTTTCTGAGTGCTTTTATGGTTTCACGGGAAATGATCTTGGCCCCAATAGCTGCTTGGATTGGAATGTCGAATTGCTGTCTTGGGATAAGTTCCTTCAGCTTTTCGCACATCTTTTTGCCGATGTTATGCGCATTGTCAAAATGGACCAATGCCGATAAAGCATCAACCGGTTGGGCATTTAAAAGAATGTCCACTCTTACCAATTTGGAAACACGCATCCCGATGGGGGAATAGTCGAAAGAGGCATACCCTTTGGAAACGGTTTTTAAACGGTCGTAAAAATCGAAGACAATCTCTGCCAACGGCATGTCGAAATTAAGTTCCACACGCTCGGTGGTCAAATAGGTTTGATTCGTGATCTGTCCCCTTTTATCAATACAAAGTGACATCACGTTCCCCACAAAATCAGCTTTGGTGATAATCGTTGCTTTGATGTACGGTTCTTCCACCCGGTCCAATGACGAAGGGTCGGGAAGGTCGGACGGGTTGTTTACGATGATGGGGTTTTCCTTGTCCTTGGTGGAAAAAGCGTGATAGCTTACGTTGGGCACGGTGGTGATCACCGTCATATCGAACTCGCGTTCCAAACGTTCCTGGATGATCTCCATGTGCAACATGCCCAAGAATCCGCAACGGAAACCAAAGCCCAAAGCAGCACTACTTTCCGGGGTGAAAACTAAGGAAGCATCATTCAGTTGCAATTTTTCCATGGAGGAACGAAGCTCTTCAAAATCCTCGGTATCAACGGGATAAATTCCGGCAAATACCATGGGTTTTACATCCTCAAAACCTTCAATGGCATTTTTGGTGGGGTTGGCGGCATCTGTAATGGTATCCCCAACTTTCACTTCGCGCGCATCCTTGATACCGGTGATGAGATAGCCCACATCCCCAGCAGATATTTTGCTTTTGGGCACTTGGGAAAGTTTCAAGGTTCCAATTTCATCGGCTTCATAGGCCTTTCCAGTAGCCACAAATTTGATTTTCTGTCCTTTGCGGATTTCACCGTTAATGACCCTAAAATAGGTTTCAACACCTCTAAAGGGGTTGTAAACCGAATCGAAAACCAACGCCTGCAATGGTTCATTGACGGAACCTTTGGGGGCGGGAATGCGCTCGACAATGGCACGTAGAATTTCTTCGATACCAATACCAGTTTTGGCACTGGCAGGAATAACCTCGGAAGCCTTACAGCCCAAAAGATCTACGATATCGTCTGTAACTTCTTCAGGGTTGGCGCTTGGTAAGTCTACTTTATTCAGAACAGGAATGATTTCCAAGTCGTTTTCCAGAGCAAGGTATAAGTTGGAAATAGTCTGGGCCTGAATGCTTTGCGCCGCGTCCACTACCAAAAGGGCACCTTCGCAAGCGGCGATGGACCGTGATACTTCATAGGAAAAATCCACGTGTCCGGGAGTGTCGATCAGGTTCAGGATATAGGTTTCGCCTTCGTATACATATTCCATCTGTATGGCATGGCTTTTTATGGTAATACCGCGTTCGCGTTCCAAATCCATATTGTCCAACAATTGGTCCTGTTTTTCACGCTCGGTAACAGAACCCGTAAAATCCAACAAACGGTCGGCCAAGGTACTCTTACCGTGGTCTATATGCGCAATGATGCAAAAATTCCTGATCTTTTCCATAAAACAAAAAACCTATCCTAAAAGACGGATAAGCAACTGCAAATATAGTTGTTTTAACTGCCCACAGCGGGTTTTTTGAAAATAAGAAAACGAAGGGGTTATATCGCTCAAAAATAATTTCTTAGATTTGAGGTTCAACCCCAACCTTTCATGAAGCAAACCACCTACATTCTTTTATTGGTGATTTTGACGGCAAACGCATTGAGCGGACAAACCTTTAAGATTTCAGGAAAGGTTGTTGATGAGCAGAACCAGATTATTCCCTTTGCCAACATTCTTCTTTTAAAGGCCGCTGACACCACTTTTGTTAAGGGAACTTCGGCAGATGACAATGGGTTTTTTGCCTTGATGGATGTGGAACCAAATTTGTACCTGCTCCAAGCAAGTTATGTGGGTAGGGGTTCCGAACCTCGTGCTTTGGATATTAAAACTGATGTTTCCCTGGGCGCTCTGATCATTCCACTTGAAACCAATGAACTTGATGAAGTAGTCGTCACCGCCCAGCGGCCAAAACTGCAAAGACTACCAGACAGACTGGTCTTTTCGGTGGAAAATACGGTGGTTTCGCAGGGAACGTCGTGGGATATCCTCAAAAGTACACCAGGAGTGATCGTAAACCAAGATGAACTCTTGATTCGCGGGCAAAACGCAACGGTTTACCTGAATGATAGAAAGGTGCAACTTTCAGGGCAAGAGGTGCAGGATTTGCTACAAGGACTATCAGGGGCCAATATTAAATCGGTGGAGGTGATTGCCAACCCACCGGCAAGCTATGATGCCGAAGGAGGTCCCATTTTGAACATCGTTACCAGTAAAAATATCATTCCCGGCTATAAGGGAAGCGTCAACGGCACCTATACCCAGGCTGTGTTCCCTAAATTCAGTATGGGGACCAGCCATTATTACAAAACGGACAAGCTGCATCTGTTCGCGAACTATACCATTAACCCACAAAAGGAATTGCGAAAAACGAACAAGGGTATCCATTTTATGGATGATACCAATACCGTTTTTTCGGAATGGGATACGAATTACAATCAAATCAACAGCTCCCAATCCCAAAATGGCAGCTTTATTTTGGACTATGATTTTGATGACCACAATAGTTTGAATTTTACTTCCAATCTCTTGTTCAATTTGGACCAGGATCAGCAAACCCATCTTAATAATGAAATGCGTAATGGCTCGGGCCAATTGGATTCAACCTTTACCACCCAGAACATGGCCAATTTGGACAATACCAATTTGGCTTTTGATTTGAGCTATGTGCACAAATTGAAAAAGCCCGGGGCCCGATTGAGCGCAAACGGTCATTATACCTATTTCAATGGGAAATCGTTCCAAAACTTAGGGTCGGATTACTTTGATGCCAACGGCGTTTTTTTACGGGAATTTGGGTTTGATTCCGATTCGGAGCAGGACATCCAGATTTTCACAGGCCAGTTGGATTATTCCACACCAATCGGCAATGCATCCTTCGAGACCGGTGTGAAGATTTCTTCCATCAATTCTGAAAGTAATGTGGATTTCTTCAATTTTATGGGTTCCAGCAATACCGTGGATGCATCCTTATCCGACCATTATACTTATGACGAAAATGTGTACGCTGCGTACTTGAGCTTTGTGAAGAATTGGGAAAAATGGTCCATGAAGTTGGGCGTCCGCGGAGAATTGACCGAGGCCGAAGGCACATCATTGACGTTGAACCAAATCAACACCCAAGACTTTTTTGAACCTTTCCCTTCGGTTTATGTATTGTATTCTCCTTCGGACAAGCACAGTTTTTCCTTTGATTATGGACGCAATGTAAACCGTCCCAAGTACAATGATCTGAACCCCTTCCGGTTTTTCTTTAACGAAAACGATTATGAACAAGGGAACCCCACGTTGACCCCTAGTTTCAGCAACAATTTCAATTTTAACTATACCCTGAACAGTGAATATTTCTTCGATTTTTATTATCGTGACAACGGAAGCAATATAGCCTACTTGGTCTTTCAGGACAATGACAACCAAACTTTGGTAGAACTGAAGCAAAATGTATTGGATAGCAAATCGTACGGGTTGGATTTTACATTGAGCAAATCGCTCATGTCGTCATGGTTTGTGTATGCCTACACTTCCTTTTTTCATGAGGAAGAGACCTTTTTGGCCACCCAAAGCGGTAACGTAGAATTCACCAACGAGGTCAACGGGGTATATGCCTATTTGGGTAATTACTTAACCCTGTCAAAAGATGGCACCTTTACCGGAGAAGTCACCGGAACCTATATTTCAAAGTTCCTATTTGGATCCTATGTTTCCGATGAGCAGTTCAACTTGACCTTGGGATTGCGCAAAACGCTGTTCAAAAATAAAGTCATCCTTTCCTTGGCGGCCGAGGATATTTTGGAAAAATACGTGCCCACCTATCGTTCCCAATATTTGAACCAAGACAATTTTTACCGAAGAAGGCCCGAAACCCAGTTCATCCGCTTTGGATTTACCTACAATTTTGGAAACTTCCGATTGGAAGACAACCAACGCGGAATAGATAAAAAAGAACGCGACCGACTACAATCGCAACAGTAATGTGCTGATTTTGGGTTATTTTGTATTTTTGCAGTCCAAAAAAAGAAGCATTTGCCCAAAATAGGTAACATAGAACTCTCGGATTTCCCACTTCTTCTCGCTCCCATGGAAGATGTGAGCGACCCTCCTTTCCGCGCATTGTGTAAGGAACAAGGAGCAGACGTGGTGTACACGGAGTTCATTTCTTCCGAAGGGTTGATCCGTGATGCAGCCAAAAGTGTCCTCAAGCTCGACATTTACGAAAAGGAACGCCCAGTGGGCATCCAAATCTTCGGGGCGGAGCTCGATTCCATGTTGCAGGCAGTGGATATCGTGGAGCAATCCAACCCCGATATCATCGACATCAATTTTGGGTGTCCTGTTAAAAAAGTGGTCTGTAAAAATGCCGGAGCCGGAATTCTTCGGGATATTCCGCTAATGGTAAAACTTACCGAAGAAATTGTAAAACGCACCAAACTGCCGGTAACGGTCAAGACCCGTTTGGGATGGGATGCCAATTCCATTAAAATAGTGGAGGTGGCGGAACGGTTGCAGGATGTGGGCATCAAGGCGATTTCCATACACGGGCGTACCCGGGTGCAGATGTACAAGGGAGAAGCGGATTGGAGACCCATCGCCGAAGTGAAGAACAACCAACGTATGCAGATCCCCGTATTTGGAAATGGGGATGTGGACACGCCGGAAGCGGCCCTAAAAATGAGGGATGAATTTGGATTGGATGGTGCCATGATCGGTAGGGCCAGCATAGGGTATCCGTGGTTCTTCAAAGAAGTGAAGCACTTTTTTGAGACCGGCAAGCATTTAGACCCCCCAACCATGCCGGAACGCGTGGATGCCGCCCGAAGACACCTTCAAATGGCCATAGATTGGAAAGGCGAAAAATTGGGTGTATTTGAGACCCGAAGACACTATACCAATTATTTTAAGGGCATTCCACACTTTAAGGAATACCGAGCTAAAATGGTGACGAGTGATGATGCGGTCGATGTTTTTGCCGCTTTTGATGAGGTGCTCGAAAAATTCGGGGACTTTCAGTTCGCCTAAATCGAAATCAATTTTTTGGAGATCCTACTGCTGGCAATCTTTGCGGAGATAACCCCCAAAACCACAATGGTGCCCATCACGATGAACAGGTTCATCACACTATATTCAACAGGATAGGCAAGGGACGGCGTAATTTTCAGCCATCCGAACAGCAATTGGGAAATGATGAGCAACGAACCTATCAATACCCCGATAAGTCCACCAAAAGAAGTGACCAGCAAGCCCTGGATAAAATAAATCCTTCTTAGCTCCTTGATAGTGGTTCCCAAACTGAACAGCGTTTTGGAGTTTTGCTGTTTGTCCAAGATCATCATGATAATGGCCCCGACCACATTGAACAAGGCAATGATCAAAACAAGGGTAAAAATGAGGTAAGTGGCCAAATTTTCCGTGTTCAACATGCGGTAAAGCGAATTGTTCTGTTCCCTTCGGGAAAGTACAATAACCTTATCCCCCAATACCTTTTTAACGGCTTCCCTAACAGCTTCTACATCGGCTTTTTCCACCAATTTAAAGTTGATTCCAGAAACTTCGGTGCTATCCTTATGCAACAAATTTTGTACAAGGGGCAATTGGGTGAATACATACTTTTTATCCAGATTTTCTTCTATGGCATACACACCGCTTACTGTAATGGGAAGGTCATCATAAGGCTTGGAATTGAACCCCTGTTGCGATAGGGAACCCTTGCCCGGTTTAGGAACCAATACTTCCAAAGGCTGGCGATTGTTCGTGGGAACCCCCAATAAATTGTAGATACCGATACCAAGGACGCCCTCAAATTCCGATTCCCCCCAATCGCCCCAATACAAAGTGCTGTCCACCCCGGTCACGGAGCGGTAATTTTCGTCCACACCTTTAATATAGGCAATGGTACTTTTATCCTTATAGGTGAGATAGGCCCGCTCCTCCAATTCTTTGGCATAATTAGCCAATCCGGGAATAGTTGTCAGTTGATTTTGTTCCACTTCGGAAAGTGAAAACACTTTCCCCGTGGTGGGCAAAGCTTTTAGATCGGGATCGAAGGTGTTGGAAAAGGAAAGGCTGAACGTTTTGAGTCCAGCGAAGGCCGAAAGCACAATGAACAAAGCGGCCGAACCGATGACGATGACCAAAAACGTGATAAAATTGATGATGTTCACCGCATTTTGGCTGCTCTTTGATCTCAGGTAGCGTTTGGCGATGTAAAGCGGAAAGTTCAAGATTAGGCTTTCTTACGTTTATCGAGCAAGTCCCGGTTTTCGATTGGATTTTCTTCGCCTTTGAGCGATTTCTCGATATTGTCGATATATTCCAAGGAATCATCCAGGTAAAAATTAAGTTCTGGAACCCTTCTCAATTGGTGTTTGGTACGTTGGGCCAATTCATGACGGATGCCTACCTGACCGGCCTTGATGCCTTCCAGCAATGCTTTGCCATCCTTATTCGGAAAAATGCTCACATACACTTTGGCCAAGGACAGGTCCACGGTTACGGAAACCTTGGAAACAGAGATCAAAGTTCCCTTCAGGCCGCTATCGGTAGTAGCCCGCTGTAGGATGTCGGCCAAATCTTTTTGAATGACCCCTGCAATTTTCTTCTGTCGTTGTGTTTCCTCCATAGTGCAAAAATAAAGGAATTCCTGACTAACCTCACAAAAGGAATGGATTACAGTCCGTAATTTTGGGAAAAGCAGCTATTTTGTGAACCAAACCGAGGATTAAAATGGAAAAAATAGAACATATCGGCATTGCGGTAAAAGATTTGGAGGCGTCCAACCCATTGTTTGCTAAATTGTTGGGGGTACCTCATTATAAAATGGAAGAAGTGGCCACGGAAGGGGTTAGAACATCTTTTTTTATGTCGGGGCCAAACAAAATTGAATTGTTGGAAGCCACCAATCCCGATAGCCCCATTGCCAAATTTTTGGAAAAGAAGGGCGAGGGGATCCATCATGTGGCCTTTGCTGTGGAGGATATTGTTTCGGAAATCGCCAGATTAAAGCAGGAGGGCTTTCAAATTTTGAATGAAACGCCCAAAAAGGGAGCGGACAACAAGCTGGTGGCCTTTTTGCACCCGAAAGGCACCAATGGGGTTTTGGTGGAACTTTGCCAAGAAATAAAAGAAGGGTAGGTCCGTTAAAACCTTGCGGTGTAGAAAAATAAACACTAATATTGCATCCGCAAATTGCGGGTCCTATAGCTCAGTTGGTTA
>JASBTS010000172.1 GCA_030148305.1 Allomuricauda sp.
GTGGCGATTGCTGCAGTGATCGGATATACCAACTTGGACGGAGAGTATGATTTTACCGAGTCTTCTACCATCAATGGTAGCGATCAGCGCATAGAAGCCAATTTTAAAACCTGGAACTTCAGTGCCGTGGTATCCACGACCAAAATTCCTGTGATCAATTTCTACGGAGGGTTGGGTTATATCACTGGTAAATCGGATATCGACCTTTTGGGTACCTATGAAGCCAGGGGACCATTCTTTACCGAGACCGTTGTAGATCCTTTTACGGTATCACAAAAAGTAAGTGGGGTTTCTGCCAATTTGGGAACCAAGATCAAGTTGGGATTCTTCAGGCTTAATGCCGAATACAATATTTCCGAGTTCAGCACCTTTACCTTTGGTATCAACTTCGGATTCAGATAAACATCAACCACCAACCGACCAACCAATAAAGAAGGCCCCAATGTTCGTTGGGGCCTACTATTTTCATATAAGTTGGTCTTCCGTCTATTCCCTAGTGGCGAAGACCGAGCCGTTCCCTAGGGTCAAAATTTCAGGATCTTGCGCTTTCAACATGTTCACCGTGACATCGGTAACCTGCGGATCGCCATATATAATGGTGTAGGTGCCGTTTTCAACGGACCATTTAAAATCAGTGTAAAAAACTAGCTTGTTATTGGAATAGCTCTGGTACCTGCCCAGGTACACATCATTGAAAATCCATTCTTCCCGAGTGGTATCGGTACTCTTGCCATCGATATTGGAAGATTCGACTTTGGCCCAGATGCCCAAAATAGGGTCGTTGTTCTCTGGGATACGGCTACAGTTGCTTACGGCAATAATTCCGATAATGGACAACAATGAAAAGAGCTTTTTCATAGGTCAAGTAGGTTAAATTGATTTTGGGACTATCAGAACGCCATTTTGTAGGAAAGTATTGCGCCCAATTCTTCAAAATTGTTGTGAAATTCCAATTCTTCGATGAAAGGAAGGTTTTGTTAACATTTCACGATTCGGAAGATTTTGTGATTCTAACAAAATTGAGCAGCTAAAACTGGTGAAATTCAGTTTTTTTCTGCCCTAAATGCCGTATTTTTGAACATCAAAATTTAAACTTATACAAATGAAAGTTACCGTAGTTGGAGCAGGCGCAGTGGGAGCAAGCTGTGCAGAATACATAGCAATGAAAAATTTTGCATCTGAAGTGGTTTTGTTGGATATCAAGGAAGGATATGCCGAAGGTAAGGCCATGGACCTTATGCAAACGGCATCCCTAATGGGTTTCGATACCAAGATTACGGGAAGCACCAACGATTACAGTAAAACAGCCAATAGCGACGTGGTGGTGATCACTTCCGGAATTCCACGTAAACCCGGGATGACCCGTGAGGAATTGATCGGGATCAATGCCGGTATTGTGAAGACCGTTGCTACCAACCTTTTGGAACATTCTCCAAATACCATCTTTATTGTGGTGAGCAACCCGATGGATACCATGACCTATTTGGTGCACAAAGCCACAGGATTGCCAAAGAACAGAATCATTGGTATGGGTGGTGCCTTGGACAGTGCCCGTTTCAAATACAGATTGGCAGAGGCTTTGGGAGCCCCCATTTCCGATGTTGACGGAATGGTGATCGGTGGCCACAGCGATGTGGGTATGGTTCCACTTATCGGCCATGCCACTCGTAACAGTGTAAAGGTTTCCGAATTCCTATCCGAAGAGCAAATGAGCTGGGTAGTGGAGGAAACCAAAGTAGGTGGTGCCACCTTGACCAAACTTTTGGGTACCAGTGCTTGGTATGCCCCTGGTGCTGCAGTATCATCAATGGTTCAGGCCATTGCTTGTGACCAAAAGAAAATGTTCCCATGTTCCACTATGTTGGATGGCGAATACGGATTGAGCGATATCTGTATCGGAGCCCCAGTAATCTTGGGCAAGGATGGTATCGAGAAAATCGTGGAAATCGAGTTGTCCGATGCCGAAAAAGCTAAAATGGCAGAAAGTGCCGATGGGGTTAGAAAGACCAATGCACTTTTGTAGAAATAACCATATTTGACCGACCAGAGAATTTGTCATTTTGGGCATGATCGAACCTTGGGTTTGCTAAGATGTATCCAAGGAAATACTGATTCGTCCGAAATGACATTTTCGCTTTAACAGCAAAGGCTTTATACCTTAATTGCAATTACATCATTTTCTATTGGCAAATCTTATCGGAAATGATATATTTGCACGCTGTTTAAGAAAACTTCTAAAAATTTAATAATCAATGCAAAATAAAGGACTTATAAGGCTTTTCGCGATCCTTTTTGGCTTGGTGAGTATCTATCAGTTATCTTATACTTTCATCACCAATAAGTTGGAGAAAGATGCTGAGGACTATGCAGTTAGCCGAATTTCGGAAGCAGAGGATGATTATGTGGCCAAGCGTGAAGCTTTAGAAGCATCGTATCTGGATTCCATCAGTGACAACACTGTTTTGGGCTTTACGAGCTATGACGATGCCAAGAAAAAAGAGTTGAACAAAGGTCTTGACTTGAAGGGAGGGATCAATGTTACCTTGCAGATTTCCGTTAAGGATATTTTGAAGGGATTGGCCAACAACACCAAAAACCCCGTGTTCAACAAAGCTTTGGCCGATGCCGATAACGCATCCAAAAGTAGTGATCAAACCTATTTGGAGCTTTTCTTCGAAGCTTTTGACAATATCAAAGGAGATACCAAATTGGCGTCACCAGATATTTTTGCCAATAAAGGACTAAGTGACGAGATCAATTTCCAAATGTCCGATGACGAGGTAAAACCCATCATCAGAAGAAAGATAGATGAGTCCATTGTTTCTGCATTTGAGGTATTGCGTGAGCGTATCGATGGTTTTGGGGTAACCCAGCCAAACATTCAACGTGAAGGGAACTCCGGACGTATTTTGGTGGAATTGCCAGGTGCCAGGGATATTGCCCGTGCCCAGGAATTGCTTTCCAGTACCGCCCAGTTGGAGTTTTGGGAAACTTATTCCCAGAGCAACCAAAGCTTGGGAACCTTTTTGGTCAATGCCAATGAAAGGTTGAAAGAAATCCTTAAACCTGAGGAAAAGAAAGAGGAAGTAGCAAAACCAGAATCTGAAATCGATTCTTTGCTTTCCGATGTGGCCCAAGATTCTTTGGATATGACCCAAGAGGCCAATCCATTGTTGGGTAAACTGATTCCTGCCAACCCAGGTAGCCATGCCATTGCTAGGGCCATGGTGAGCGATACTGCTGAAATAGGTGGTTACCTTAGAATGCCTGAAATCAAGAGATTGTTGCCAAATGATATCCAATTCACCAAATTCCTTTGGGAAAGAGCTAGTAAGGATGTGGAAGTGGTGGAATTGTATGCCCTTAAATCCAACAGGGATGGAACCCCAAGGATCAGTGGAGATGTAGTTTCCGATGCACAGGACACTTTTGACCAGTTCAACAAGCCTGCGGTGAGCATGACCATGAACACTCGTGGTGCCAAGGAATGGGAAAAATTGACCGGTGATGCCTATAACAATCAAACCGGTATTGCCATCGTTCTCGATAATAAAGTATATACCGCTCCCGGAGTTTCTTCCGGACCTATTTCTGGAGGTCGTTCCGAGATTACCGGTACGTTTACCGTAAATGAGACCAAAGATATTGCCAACGTATTGCGTGCTGGTAAACTGCCTGCTTCCGCAGAAATCATCCAATGTGAAGTAGTTGGTCCATCATTGGGTCAAGAGGCTATTGATAGTGGATTTATATCCTTCCTGATTGCCATGTTGTTTGTATTGCTATGGATGATTATGTATTATGGAAAAGCGGGACTTTTTGCTGATATTGCTTTGATTTTCAACATTTTGTTGATTTTCGGTGTATTGACGAGCTTAGGTGCGGTATTGACATTGCCTGGTATTGCCGGTATCGTATTGACCATCGGTATGTCCGTGGATGCCAACGTGTTGATCTATGAGCGTATCAAGGAAGAATTGGCTAAAGGAAAAGGAAAAGCACAGGCCATTGCCGATGGTTTTGGAAATGCACTTTCCTCCATTTTGGATGCCAACATTACAACAGGTCTTACTGCAATTATCCTTTTCATTTTTGGTTCAGGACCAATCAAAGGATTCGCAACCACTCTTTTGATCGGTATTGTAACATCTTTGTTCACTGCTATCTTCGTGACCCGTTTGATGATTGATTCTTATACCGCACAAAAAGGTAGAAGATTGGATTTCACCACGGGAATCACCAAAAACTTGTTCAAGAATGTGAACATTGATTTCTTAGGTAAACGTAAGATTGCGTATATCGTTTCTGGAGTTTTGGTTGCTATCAGTGTGTTCTCTTTGTTCACAACTGGTCTGCAACAAGGTGTTGACTTTATCGGTGGACGCTCTTACCAAATCCGTTTTGAAAAAGTGGTAAATCCATCCGAGATTGCCTCTGAATTGAACGATGTATTCGGTAGCGGAACAAGTGTGAAGACTTTTGGTGATGCCAACCAGATCAAAGTGACCACTCCCTATAAAGTGGATGAAGAAGGGGTTGAAATCGACAATGAGATCCAGAACAAGCTATATACTACGCTTCAAAAATACCTTCCAGATGGAACTTCTTTTGAAGACTTTACCGTTGGAGCCTCCGAAAAATCAATCGGTATCCTTCAATCTGTAAAAGTAGGGCCTACCATTGCTGATGACATTAAGAAAAATGCCTTCTTGGCCATTTTGGGATCCTTGGCAGTAGTGTTCCTTTATATCTTGTTGCGTTTCAGAAAATGGCAATTCTCATTGGGTGCCGTTGTTGCGGTATTCCACGATGTAATGATCGTGTTGGGTATTTTCTCCTTGACCGGTAAGATCATGCCTTTCAACATGGAAATTGACCAAGCGTTCATTGCGGCGATATTGACCGTAATCGGTTATTCATTGAACGATACGGTGGTAGTATTTGACCGTATTCGTGAAATTACCAATATAAAAGGCTTAAAAGGTGGAGAGAACATCAACGAAGCCTTGAACAGTACTTTGAGCCGAACCTTGAATACCTCGTTGACCACTTTGATCGTATTGTTGGCCATCTTTGTATTCGGTGGAGAGAGCCTTCGTGGATTTATGTTCGCTATGATCATAGGTGTGGTTGTGGGAACCTATTCTTCGATATTTGTGGCCACTCCGCTTATGTTCGATGCACTCAAGAAAAAAATTGCTTCTGCTACAGGAGCATAGTTTAAGTTTTTTTAGATTACACCAAGTAAAGGGCCACACGCACAAGTGGCCCTTTATTATTTTGTATAGGCTACTTCAGTTGGATTAATATTCGCTTGAATTACCCGTGGAACCCTCAGGCGTGGGGTTCAGAGTGTAAAGGTATTTTGGCATAAGACCAGGTTCTGTACGATGGGAAACGAACACAATGGCAGAATCGCTTTCTGAGGCAATCTTATTGACCAAAGCTACAAATAAGGCAGCGTTGGCATCGTCTAACCCGGCAGTGGGTTCGTCCAATATCAAAAGGGGAGGATGTTTCACCATAGCGCGGGCCACCATCACCAATCTTTTGTCGCCTACAGAAAGACCACGGAAATAGTCTTCCCGTTTCTCATAAAGATGCAACAATTGCAACCATTGATGGGCCAAGTTTTTTTCAATATCAGTGGGTTGAACATATAACCCAACGGAGTCATGTAGTCCCGAGATGATCATATTTTCCAAACTATGGTAACCCCTAAACTTGTCGGTTATCGCAGGAGTGTAGTATCCAATCTTTTGTTTCAGGTCCCAAACACTTTCCCCACTTCCTTTTCTTTGTCCGAATAGGGTAAGGTCTTGGCCATATCCCTTATGGCTGTCCCCCGTGATCATAGAAAGGATAGTAGACTTTCCACTGCCATTAGGTCCCATCAATTGCCAAAACTCACCCTGTTTAATGGTCCAATCTATATTTTGAAGCACTTGTCGACCATCAAAACTTACAGAAACATTCTTCATCACTACCAAATCATCAATTTCAGCGGTCAATTTTTCCAAAGGAGGTGGAATACTCCCTTCAAAACTCACCGGGGCCGATTGATTTTCTTCCCAGAATGTACCGGGTGAAACATAGATCTTAAGGTTGTCGCCATTCAATTTTAAAAAGTGAGTGGTGATGGGTAATATATCATCCAAACGACTCACCACCTGTACCAAGATTCGGGAAGTTCCAATCTCACACAATTGCTTCTCCAAACTTGCTTGGGTAGCCACATCCAAATTATCATACGGGTTGATGAGCACCAAAAAATCTGGGTTTTGCAGCAATAAATATTGAAGGAGTGCCTTTTTTTGCTCCCCACTGCTCATGGTTTTGAGGGATTGTGGCTGTTCCTTGGTCAAGATTTTAATATCGTGCCGTTCCTCTTCGTCCATATATCGGTCAATTTCCGAACGGGAAAACAATAATCCGTGGAGGGAAGAAAGTTCAACAAGTTCCTCAATCGGTATTTGTTGCAGCAATTTTTCGACCACTTCTTGGGTAGTGGAGGTGTTGTTGGTTAGGATTGCGTAGATTTTGGGTTGATCCATGAATCGGGAGCTAAAATCCTAAAATTACGATTATCCTTGGGTTACTCGAAAAATATGGACCGGATTGTCCTTGTAGGTAGTGGTCTTATCCAAAAACATTCCATTCTTGAGGGCTACTTTTTGGGAGGGGATATTATCCACATGGATGATGGAAATCAAGGAATCTGAAAAGTGGTTCTGGAACGCAAATTCTTTACATTTTTGGGCCGCTTCAAGCGCAAAGCCCTGTAACCAAAATTCGGGGAGCACGGAATATCCGATTTCCAGTTCTTGGATTTCGTCAACTTGCTGTACCAAAAGCCCACAGATGCCCACTAATTTTCCAGATTCTTTTAGGATGAGTGCATTCATACCACCCAAATCGTTTTCGTACCGCTCAAAGATACGGTCAAACTGTATTTGGCATGCCTCCATGGGATCCGTTGGCAGTCCATCCCAGAATTGTGTGGAGCGGGAATCGTAATAAAACGGAAGCCAATCATTAAAATCGGATTGCCGTAACCTTCTGAACAACAGTCGGTCCGTTGATTCGTTTTCCAGCAGATATTTGAGCATCAGTTTCGGGAATAGGAAATGCTATCGCCTACTTGTAGGCCCCATTGGTCCGATAATCCAGCATTTATCTCCAATACATATTTCGCCGGAAAATTAGAGGGTAGGCTGGTTTCATCATACGCTTTGGCGTTTTTTTGAAAGCTTGCAATTTTCTGATTTTCATCAATATAGATGATGTCCAAAGGAAATTCGGTGTTCTTCATGTAAAAGGAACGAACACTTATATTGGGAAAAATGAACAGCATCCCTTGACTTTTTTCCATGGAAGGACGGTACATCAATCCCGTCTGTGTTTCATACTCCGTTTCAGCAATCTCAATGTCCAAATCTACCTTGGTGGAGTCGGATTGTATTTTCCAAATAGAAAGGTTGCCTTCTTTGGTAAAAGCAACGGTTTCGGTTTTGATTTCCGTTTTGCTATCGGTTTTGCAAGAGGCGAGGACCAATAGGAAAACCAAAAGCAATCTTTTTAAAACAAGCATAGTTATTCTTTTTCAAGAGGTGGTCTGAACATAAAAAACAGTCCGATGATGATCATAGGAATACTCAGCCATTGTCCGGTGGTGAGCACATCGCCCAGTGAATCTTCAAAACCACCTTGGCTTTTCTTGAAGAATTCCACCACAAAACGGACGATGAACAAAAGGGCCATGAACAACCCGAAAAGATACCCAGGTTTATCCTTCTTATTGGTTTTCCAATAGAGTTGATAGAGGATGACGAAAACAAAGATGTAACAAATGGCCTCGTACAATTGTGCGGGATGGCGATAGGGAATGGATTCCAATACATTGGCAAAATCCGGGTTGTGCTGAATGGCTTTGTAAGCCGCATTTTCAGTGGTTTCCTTGGTCAACGACATAGCTTTGTAGGCTGGCATATCGTCTGAGTCCCTGATGAATCGAGTGGCCAAAAAATAGGATTTGTCCACGATTCTTCCGTTAATTTCTGAATTGAAAAAATTACCCAATCTAACAAAACAGGCGCCAATGGCGGAAGGAATCACTAATCGGTCCAACAACCAAAGCATTTTGATATCCTTCCATTTTCTGCAGTACAGCCACATCCCAATAATGACCGCAATTGTGGCCCCATGACTGGCTAATCCTGTAAATCCGGTGAATTCATAACCATTGATGATTCCAAAGAGATTACCGTTGGCGCTTTCACGTATGGGAAGTAGTATTTCCACCAAATGGTTTTGGTAATAATCCCAATCATAAAAGAAAACATGCCCTAAACGTGCACCTAACATGATGGAAACCACGGTGTAGATGAAAAGGGAATCCAGTTTTTCCATGGATTTCTTTTCGTTCTCGAAGATTTTTTTCATGATGAACCAACCTACCACAAAGGCTGCAATCCAGAGCAGATTGTAATATTTTATCTGTATGAAACCCAGTTTAAAAAGGGTTCCTTCGGGGTTCCAGTCAAATCCTAGGAAATACATCTATGTAAATTTTGGACTAATATAACTACTTTGAATGGTTGAAGGGTGGGATTAAGGAATTTTTGGCTTGGGTTACCAAAATATAACCCTTCTTATACCTTGGGTTAAGGTACGGGATCGTAACCGCTGCCTCCCCAAGGGTTGCAACTGGCAATACGTTTAATGGATAACCAACCTCCTTTAAATAATCCGTGTTTTTTTAAGGCTTCCAAAGTGTAGTGGGAACAGGTAGGGGTGTAGCGGCATGTTGCCGGAAACATTGGGGAAATCAAGGTTTGATACAATCTCACCATAAGGACGAACGGCGCTATCAATATTTTCTTCATGGAAGTCCAATATGGGATACAAGGTAAAAAAAAGCCCCGACAAAGTCGGGGCCAATTCTATGCTTCTTCGGATGCATATTCCACGGGTTCGAGATGTTCCCGTTCCTCATCCGTAAACAATCGTGACTTGATGACAAAACGCAACCCCAAAGGAATCTCCAAACTGAAGCTGGAACCTCTTCCCGTAGTGATGTCCACGGTAAGTTGGGTGTGTTTCCAGTATTCGAACTGATCTTTGCCCATGTAAAAATGACAACCGTGAATGGTGCCCAATTTCACATCGGTTTCGTTGAGCATCAATTCTCCTTTTGGAAAACACATGGGAGATGAGCCATCGCAACAACCCCCACTTTGATGGAACATGAGTTCGCCATGTCTTTCCCTCAATTGATCGATAATTTTTGCGGCCCGGTCCGTTACCAATACACGTTCTGTCATATCTCCTATTTTTAGAAAAAGCCCAGTTTGTTCTTATCGTAAGAAATCAACATGTTCTTGGTCTGTCTGTAGTGGTTGAGCATCATTTTGTGGGTTTCCCTACCGATACCTGACTTTTTGTAACCGCCGAATGGTGCATGGGCAGGATAGGCGTGATAACAGTTCACCCAAACCCTACCGGCCTGTACCTGTCTTGAAATCTTGTACGCCTGGTGCATGTCGCGTGTCCAAACCCCGGCTCCTAGACCGTAAAGGGTGTCGTTGGCAATTTCCAAGGCCTCGGCCTCATCCTTGAAGGTGGTGACACAAACTACGGGACCAAAAATTTCTTCCTGAAACACCCGCATTTTGTTGTTTCCTTCCAAAATAGTGGGTTGGATGTAATAACCGCCTTCCAAACCTTCGTTATAAGCTGCTTCGCCTCCGGCAAGAACCTTGCACCCTTCTTCTTTTCCTATTTGGATGTAGTTCAGGATTTTTTCATACTGGTCATTGGAAGCCTGGGCACCCATCATGGTGTTTGGGTCTAGCGGATGGCCCAATTTTACTGCTTTGGTACGTTCTACCACACGCTCGATGAATTTGTCATAAATGCTTTCCTGAACCAAGATCCTGGATGGGCAGGTACATACTTCCCCTTGGTTCAAGGCGAACATCACGGCACCCTCCAAACACTTGTCGAAAAATTCATCATCGGCATCCATGACGCTTTCAAAGAAAATGTTGGGCGATTTACCCCCTAATTCCAAGGTAACAGGAATGATGTTTTTGGATGCGTATTGCATGATTAATTGCCCTGTGGTTGTTTCCCCGGTAAAGGCTATTTTGTTGATCCTTGGGCTGGAAGCCAAAGGCTTGCCTGCTTCCAAACCAAATCCGTTCACTACGTTGAGTACCCCTGCCGGCAGGATGTCCTCGATCAATTCCATCAAAACCAAAATGCCTACCGGAGTCTGCTCTGCGGGTTTCAAGACCACACAGTTTCCCGCAGCCAAGGCAGGTGCAATTTTCCAAGCGGCCATCAACAATGGGAAGTTCCATGGAATGATCTGGCCAACCACACCAAGGGGTTCCAACACATTCATGGAAACCGTATTGGAATCCAACTCGCTCACCGAGCCTTCTTCCGCACGTATAACTCCCGCAAAATATCTGAAATGGTCTATAGCCAAAGGGAGGTCGGCAGCACGCGTCTCACGGATAGGTTTACCGTTGTCCCAAGTTTCGGCACGGGCCAAAACCTCAAGGTTTTGTTCCATACGATCGGCTATCTTTAGCAATAGGTTGCTTCTGTAGGTGGCCGAAGAATTGTTCCACTGTGGTGCGGCGGCCCAAGCAGCATCAAGGGCCTTGTCAATGTCTTCTGAGGTAGATCGGGCAATTTTGGTAAAGGCGTTACCGTCTACAGGTGAAATGTTGTCAAAATATTCTCCTTTGGTGGGCGGGGTCCATTTCCCTCCAATGTAATTTTCATACTGGTCCTTGAACTTGGGTTTGTCCAAGACACTGCGTTCTGTGGTTTGCACATTGCTCATAATACGTACTTTTAGTTGTTAATTTTTATGTGACGGACCTAATGGTCCAACTGACTGATTTTAAAAGTATTGATTTTGACATCCCTTCATCTGACGTATTCTATTATTGATATGACCAATCCTCTTTGTTTTTATATTTTTAACAATAATCAATCCTATATTTTCTATATTTAATAAAGAATTATATAATATATTAAGGAGTAGGTATAGGATATGCAGCTTTCA
>JASBTS010000173.1 GCA_030148305.1 Allomuricauda sp.
TGACAAAGTCCTCACGGACATACAAATGCCCAAAATGGATGGCTTTGACGTTCTGGGAACATTGAAAGCAATGGGGTTTGAAAATCCGGTGATAGCCATGACCGGACAATCCATCAGCAAGAAATCCACCTTCATCAGCGCAGGCTTTACCGATGTGATCCAGAAGCCTTTTTCCGCCCACATTCTTCTTTCCGTCTTGGGTAAAACGAATGATCATTTGGAAGAAAGCCCCCTAACTCTGAAAATCGATTCGAGATTGTTCAGCATAACACAGATTGCCAAATTTTTAGATGGTCCCAAGGCTATTCAGGAAGTGCTACAGGTTTTTTTGGAGAACAACCGTTTGAACTTGGACCTTCTCTTTACCTCCGTCGGGAATAGTGATTATAAAGAACTGAGGGCTGTGGCGCACAAAATGTTACCCATGTTCCGGCAGTTGGAAGTACAGGATTCCATACCTATTTTAGAACAGTTGGAAAACCTTGATGAACATGAAAAAGGAGAACAAGTATATCAAATGCTTACCCAACTAAAACAGTTGCTTTTTGATTTGGAAACGGAAATTCAAGATTACTTGATCAAACTTCCAGTTGGTACTGATTGATCTTGTTGTAAAGGGTCTTTCGGGTAATCTGTAAAAGTTTGGCCGCCTTGCTCTTGTTGAAATTGGTCTGTTTTAATGCCTCCATGATCCGTTCCTTTTCAAAATCCGATTTGGAAAAGATTGGTTCCTGGGTTCCGTTGAATCCCTGCACCACCTCGTTTGACAAGGCATCGGGCAAAACCATATCTCCTTGGGAAAAAAGGACGGCACGTTTGATCACATTTTTCATTTCACGAAGGTTGCCAGGCCAGGAATAATCCAACAACAGTTGTTTGGTTTCTTCGGAAAAATCGAGAACTTGTTTGCCCAATTCAGAATTGGCCCTGTCCAAAAAATAGTTGGCAAACAAGAGAATATCCTCTTTTCTCTCACGCAAGGAGGGCACTTCAATGGAAAACTCGTTCAACCGATGGTAAAGATCTTCCCTGAATGCTCCATCGTCGATGGCTTCCAAAAGGTTTTCATTGGTAGCGGCAATGATCCGAAGATCCAAATGGATTTCCTTTGTGCTCCCTACCCTTTTAATTTTGCGTTCCTGGATGGCCCTGAGCAGTTGCACCTGATGCTCATAAGAAAGGTTTCCCACTTCATCCAAAAATAGGGTTCCACCATTGGCCGCCTCAAAATGGCCTACCTTGTCCTCAATGGCCCCGGTAAAACTACCCTTCACATGTCCAAAAAATTCACTTGTGGCAATTTCCTTGGGAATGGCACCGCAATCTACGGCCACAAAGGGTTTATTGTTTCGGTTACTGGCTTTGTGGATGGCATTTGCAGTTACTTCCTTGCCCGTTCCGCTTTCTCCGGTCAACAAAACGGACATATTAGTGGGAGCCACCAACTGCACGTACTGCTGCAATTTTTTGGAACTATCACTTTCTCCTGCCAAAAAGCTGTTTGGATTTTTTTTGACAGGTTTTATTGGGGAAGTTTCAACCTTTTCTTGTTGATTTCTGTTATTGGTGGCCAACGCATTGTTGATTACCGTTACAATTTCGTCTGGCGTAAACGGTTTTGAAATGTAATCGAAAGCTCCATTTTTAATGGCGTTTACCGCGGTACGTACTTCGGCATAACCCGTCATCAAGATGACTTGGGTATGGGGAGATTCTTTTTTTACCTGCGAAAGAAGGGTAACCCCATTGCCTTTGGGCAACCTCACATCGGAAAGGATCACATCAAAATGAGTAGTTCTCAATTGTTCCTCAGCCTCCTTGATGGTATAACTTGTGGATACGGCAAAACCGTTCTTGGTCAAAAACTTTTCAAGCATTTGACAGAAAGCAGTGTCGTCTTCGATAATCAAGATTTTGGGCATAGCTCAGATATCTAATATACGATACCAAAAGCCGATGGGATGGTGCATCACTTATAAATTTATCACAAAAAAGGGCTGCAAATGCAGCCCTTTTCAACCAAACTAACTAACCTAACACGGTCTCGAAAACTTAAATTACATGTCGATCCAGTTACCATCGGCATCGGCATATACGGTTCCTGTAGTACCATCTTCTAGAGACAGATCCAATTTATATTGGTCCTTCTCATTTTTGTAGGCTTTGTCAATTTTGGCCGTGGGGTAGTTTTTTTCCACTGCTTTTGAAACGGCCTCTGGAAGGGAAGAAACTTCGATTTCCTCAAAATCCTGGGCAACGATTACCGTGGTGTTATCCACATCAAGTTCTGGAGTTTCTACATTGGCGAAAGCTGTGATTCCTACGAAGGACAATACGGTTGCAATTGCTAAATTTTTCATGGTATATGATTTTAATGTTACACTTGCTTAGTTATATGAAAAACCAATGCCAGAATTTTGAATCATGTCAAATTCTATTTTATTAACTGATTATCAATAGCTTAAAAAATACAGGAAATTTTACAACTGTGTAAAAGTGTGTAGTTATCGGATTGGATTGTGTAAAAAGTAAACAAGAAAGGCCGCTTGCGCGACCTTTCATCCTGACCAACTATAGTCACAAGGAAAAAAGACTATTCATAGGGTTGGCAGAAATGGACAATACATGGATAGTGTTTAGTTAGCATCATCCGGATGTTTTCTTTTATCCTTTTCTTTTTTAATTTTTAAATACGATAACAACATATATATCGCCATGGTCAATGAGACCAGGTTGAAAAACAGAATTATCTTAAAAAGCATACTTTCATTATTGTGGACCGCCATTTTGGTTTAAAAGAGAGCTGCACTAGGTGTACAGCTCTCTTAACCAAATCAACCAACCTAAAGCAAGACAACCCGCAAGGATCATCTATTTTTTTTCATTACGCGAAAACAGCTGATCCAAATACCTTCAATCCTTTTCGAGTATACCTTATTCGACACCTTTTAAGGGAAGTGGTCACCTTGAAAAACAAAAAAAATCCGCTGTTCAAACGAACAGCGGATCTTATATTTTGATTGTCTGATACTTACGCTTGGTGGCTAGGTTTTAAAAGATCGTTCGCCGTTTTTACCGGATTGAAGGTCACCAGAGGAACTTCTACAAAAAGGGTATTCCAGAAAGCCATGCCCCCGTTCCAAAGTCCGGGCAGCTCCAACGCTTTCAGTTCTTTTCCTTCTTGGGTCTTACTGGTTATAAAGCCTTGTTTTTCGTCCACATAATCCAAAAGATTATACTTTTCTCCCTTATAGTTGCGCACACCACAGACCAAATCCACAGGGTTAAAATGTGTTGAGTTTTTGAGAAGGGAAGCTTGTTGGTCATCATCCATATCAATTTGGGCCGACTCGATAATCTGCAAGGATACATTGCCGTCGCCATCTTCGATCCAGAAGGGTCCCCCTCCGGGTTCGCCTTCGTTCTTCACCATACCGCAAATACGGATAGGACGATTGATCCTGTCCTTCAAGATGGAAAGCTGTTCGTCAACGTCCATGTCATCGAAATCATTTGGCATCCTCACATTGAGGTCTTTTTCCAAAAACTCCTTGATCTCTTCAGATTTGGCAATGGAGACATCCCCTTCATCCAAAAGTTTGGCATAACCAAAAGCCTTGTTCTGAACCTTGGCCAAAACGCCGGCCAGCATTTTTTTACTGTTGGCCACTTGTTCCAAATTTTTATCGATGACTACATTGTCAATATTCTTGATGAAGATGATGTCCGCATCCTGATCGTTGAGGTTTTCGATCAATGCACCATGACCTCCTGGCCTGAACAATAAGGAGCCATCCCCATTTTTGAAAGGTTGGTTGTCCAAGCCAACAGCAATGGTATCGGTTGAAGGTTTTTGATTGGAATAGCTGATATCGAATTCCGTATTGGTCAGCTTTGCTATTTTGGGAGAAACTTTGGATTCTTCTTCAGCGAACATTTCATCGTGCTGCTCGGAAACCGTGAAGTGCAAATTTGCCCTCCCCGATGTCTTGGCATACAGTGCTGCCTCTTTCAAATGTTCTTCAAACGGAGTCGCACTACCTGTTCCATAACTATGGAACGGCAACAACCCTTTCGGATAAAAACCGTAATTGAGTCCACTTTCCACTAACATTTCCTTCACGAACAGATAGGCTTCCTCATCTTTACTGGACGCCTTTCCCTTGATCCTTTCCATAATCAGGTCATAAAAAGGAAATTTTGGCATTTGATCCACAAATTTTTGTGCATCCTTATCACCGGTCCGTGCTATATAATCTGAAAGATTTTCCTTTTTGGGATCGAATGCATCCAAAAAATTGAACATGGCCTTGAACATACGGGATGCGGCGCCGGAGGCTGGAACAAATTTCAAAAGGTCCAAACTACCTCTATGATCCTCAAAATATTGGATCAAGTCAGTTTGTTCCTTATCAGAAAATCGGAGGATACCGTTGCCCACAACGGCGGCCTTGACCAATTTCACAAATGGGATGCCTTCCTTGAAAGTTTCAATTTGGCGCATCACCTTTTCCTTGGTAATTCCTTTGGATTCCAATTGTTCCAAGTCTTTCGGACTCAATGTCATCATGTTCTGGAGAAGTTTATCAATGTTTTCTATTGCCTTTTTTAGCCTAGTGGCCTTATCTCCCTTTAAAATAATAAAATTCCGATGATATTTCTCCAATGATTCCTTGAAATACGCATACATTCGTTCACGTTCATCCGGTTTGTCCCGAAGATCGTCCGCTACCCAAGGGGTATCTATATAGGTCAACAGGTATAGATCGTAACTGTTCTTCAAGGCGTACTTTTCCAAAATAGGGTCACAGGTGCCAGTATAATAGGCTTCGGAATAGACCTTGGTCTCCAAAAGATCGGTATCGCAAATGAGTACCTTATTGGCCGTTTTAGCCAATTGATTTTCCAATTCCATTTGTCCGTAGGCTATCGGGACCAAGTCTTTGGGCTCGCAGGTCTTTTGTTCCCTGTCCCATTTATCCTGAAGGTATTCCCGGGCATATTCGGGCACCCATTCCGTATTGTAATGTTTGGCCAGTTGGCCCGCCAGCGTTGTTTTTCCTGTGGATTCAGGTCCAAAAAGGACTATTTTTATGAGGTTTGAAGGCTCTTGCCCAAGTTTTTCTTCCATGCTAGATATCCCTGTATGGCCAAAACGGTAAAGATGAGGTATTGCAAAGAGAACATGCCCCATCCCCTATAAGCGTACAAAGGTACGGTTATTAGGTCACCTATGATCCATAGTGTCCAGTTTTCAAGTTTCTTATTGGCCATGTACCACATTCCGGTAAAAAAGATGCCAGAGGTCACGATATCCACATAATTGGTCGCGCCAATGTCTGCTCCAAAGGCCATATAAACCCCATAGGTGACCAACATGGTGAGCAGAAAAAATCCGAATCCCACCCATTTTTCTTTTTTATTTGTCCGGGTAATGTGTACCACAGGCTCGCGGTCATCCTTTCTTCGGGCCCAGTTCCACCATCCATAAATACTCATGATGGAATAGTAGAAATTCATCATCATGTCCCCAAAAAGACTATCGGTAAAAAAGATGTAGGTGGTGATTACCGTGGCAACCAATCCCGTGGGGTAGACCAAAATATCCTCTTTTTTGGCATAGACCACACTAGCAATCCCAAAGAAAAATGCAGTGGCCTCCAGTATGATCAAGGACAATTCCCGATTTTCATAAGGCCCCAGGAAAAAATCAAAAATGGGGTTCATAGTCGCTTCTGTCGGATTTCACTAGCTTCATGGTCAGCACCACATGATCTAAATTTTCAAAAGCTTCCTTGATTTCGGATTGAAGCAGCTCCATGACCTTGTCATAATCCCCATAAACCTGAGTGCTCAACGGGTTTTCCAATACCGTGAGTCCAGAAGCTCTCAAGTTTTTGATGAAAGCTATGATCGGGGGTTCAAAATTGTCTTGAAGCGGGGTTAGGGTAAGTTCGGCGGATATTTTCATGGGCATGATTGCAATTCGGAAACAAAACTACTAAAAAGAAACCGTCATCCGCCCATCATCGTTAAGGCATACACACAGGTAAACCCTTCAAATTCCAAAAACTCGATCTCGTAATGCGACTTTTTCCCTTTATACAAGATCTCGGCAACGGTCCGTCCGTCGGCAAATGCAAAATCCATGACATCAATATGCCTTAAAAAACTGAGCCCCTGCTGTGCATAAATCTTATAAAGCGATTCCTTGGCGCCCCAAACAATGGTCAGTTTTCTCATAAGGGCTTCGGCATTGGCCAATGTTTTGTATTCCTCTATCGGGGTAAATTTATGGGCAATCCGAAGAATTTTATCACGCTGCATTTCAATATCGATACCCACCTCATCGGTTTCGCTTACTATGATTCCCGTAAAATTGTGCGAATGGGTGATGGATATATGGTTTCCATCCTTTAAATGGGGCTTACCAAAATCATCATAAACAAGGTCCTTGTCCTCATAACCGGCCAAGGCCAATAAGTGTCTGATACTCAAGAATGCCCTTCGATGTGCTTCCGATTTCATGCCATCCATCCGGTTTTGGCAGTGTTGGGTAAGCTCCACATTTTTTCCCAATTCTTCCTCTGGCTCGGTCACCTTCCAAATGTAAACTTTGGTTGTTGGGGAAACTGTTATGGTTTTGTAAATGGGCATGACCAAAAATTAAGCGAATTTGTATCTTTGTCGCACTATAAAAGCGAAGCTACAAAAGTTAATTTATATAAAGTATGAGCACAAAGACAATTCCGTATGTACCTTATAAAGTGAAGGATATGTCCCTGGCGGATTGGGGAAGAAAAGAAATTGAGCTTGCCGAGGCCGAAATGCCTGGGCTCATGGCAATACGTGAGGAATACGGTAAAGAGCAACCTTTAAAAGGTGCCCGAATTGCGGGATGTCTGCACATGACCATCCAAACGGCCGTTTTGATCGAGACCTTGGTGGCCCTTGGTGCCGAAGTAACCTGGAGTTCCTGCAACATTTTCTCTACCCAAGACCATGCCGCCGCTGCCATTGCCGCTGCCGGTATCCCTGTTTACGCTTGGAAGGGCATGAACGAAAAGGAATTTGATTGGTGTATAGAACAGACCCTTTTCTTTGGAGAGGACAGAAAACCGTTGAACATGATCTTGGACGATGGTGGTGACCTTACCAATATGGTGTTGGACCTATACCCCGAAATGGCCGCTGGCGTAAAAGGACTATCCGAAGAAACCACTACTGGAGTGCACCGTTTGTACGAAAGGGTTAAAAAAGGAACCTTACCGATGCCCGCCATCAACGTGAACGACTCCGTGACCAAATCCAAGTTCGATAACAAATACGGTTGTCGCGAAAGTGCCGTGGACGCCATCAGAAGGGCCACGGATACCATGTTGGCCGGAAAGCGTGTGGTTGTAGCTGGATACGGAGATGTTGGTAAGGGAACTGCAGCTTCTTTCCGTGGCGCTGGTGCTATTGTTACCGTTACCGAAATCGACCCTATTTGTGCCCTACAGGCCTGTATGGATGGCTATGAGGTGAAGAAATTGGAATCTGTTGTGGCCAATGCCGACGTGGTGATCACTGCAACCGGAAACAAGGATATCATCCGTGAAGAGCACTTTAGGGCTTTGAAGGATAAGGCCATCGTTTGCAACATTGGTCACTTCGATAACGAAATTGACATGGCTTGGTTGAACCGTACCTATGGCAGTACCAAGAACGAAATCAAACCCCAAGTGGACAAATACACCATTGAAGGAAAAGATGTGATCATTTTGGCAGAAGGCCGTTTGGTGAACTTGGGCTGTGCCACGGGCCACCCTAGCTTTGTAATGAGCAACTCCTTCACCAACCAAACGTTGGCTCAAATTGAATTGTGGAAACACCACGATAATTATGAAAACAATGTATACACCTTGCCCAAACATTTGGATGAAAAAGTGGCCCAACTGCATTTGGCCAGATTAGGAGCTGAGCTTACCGAATTGAAGGAAGATCAAGCAGAATATATCGGTGTAACGGTTGATGGACCTTTCAAACCGGATTATTACAGGTATTAAGATTTCGAAGAAATACAAAAGAAAAACCCATGGCTTTGGCCATGGGTTTTTTTATTCGATCCTAAAGAATTAATCCGCTAGAAGCCCTTCACCATAGTAGCAAGTTTTAGCCTCTTTTAATTGGGCAAGACCTTCCTGTCTGGTACTCATTGGGTCAATTTTGATTTTTTCGCCATTAGGTAGGTAGACCATATAGAAACCTTCTTCAAAGGAAGAGAGTTTAATGATTTCACCATCTGGACGAATGGCATTCCATGATTTTTCATCGGGTTTATAGAACAATTCCAGTTTCTTGCCTTCTTTAGGACCAGCAACCACGGCAATTTGCAAGCGGTTTTTGGTGGCCACCATTTTATAGGTGTTGCCTTCGTGTTCCACCATTTGGGTCTCAGATTCCCCATCCTTCATGGCAATCGGGTTGGATCCAGACCAAAACTCGATTACATTGAAGATCAGCGTATCTCCCAAAATGAACAATTCATAAACAGGGACGATCCAAAGACCCCAAAAAATAAGGTTGTCCAAAAATCTACTGTCCGTAGCACCTTGGTTCCAAGCCCTAAGATTATTGAAGGCGTTGTAGGAACCTAAACAACTGGTAAACAAAATAGTTGAAGCCAGTAATGAGGCAATAATAGTTTTCTTCATGATAAATGAGTTATGGTTAATGCTATTAAAGCTACGAAAACATTTTTTTGGATTCATCTACAAACTGAAAATTGCCACATGGTATTTGACACCATCCCATTTAAAAAGATGGCCACATATCTTTTTGGATGCTTACCTTTATTCCTTCAAAATGCAAAAGGATGAACAACGATTGGTATAGAATCCAGAATGTGGAAACGGTGGACTCCCCATCCATTGCCCTGTATTTGGAAAACCTAAAATTCAATGTGCAGGAAATGATCTCACTGGTCCATGGCAATACAGAACGATTGATGCCCCACATCAAGACGAACAAAATGCCCAAAGTGATGGATTTTTTATTGGCATCCGGAATCTCCAATTTTAAGGCATCCACTATTTCCGAAGCCGAAATCGCTGCGGAAGCTGGGGCCAACACTGTATTGATCGCCCATCAGTTGGTAGGCCCAAAAGTGGACCGTTTCATGCAACTGAGCCAGCACTATCCAAACACCCAATTTTCAACCTTGATTGACAATATCGGGAGTGCTGAACTTTTGAACGACAAAGCATTGGAAAGTGGAACCATGGCCCATATTTACATTGACATCAACAACGGAATGGATCGCTCGGGAATCAAAATTGGCACGGGGTTAGATCAATTATTGGAATATTTGGAATCGTGCAAAGGTCTTCATCTTGATGGACTCCATGTGTATGATGGTCATTTACGGGATCCGGAATTTGCACAACGCAATGAAAAAATTGAACATGACCTGGAAAAGGTCACTAATTATTTCAACCAAATCAAAAATAAATATCCTGAGACAAAAATGATCTGTGGAGGCACGCCTTCTTTTACCTCCCATTTATTGGAAGAAAATAGAATTACCAGTCCAGGAACCTGTGTGTTGTGGGATTGGGGCTATGGAGAAAAACTGACCGAGCAATCCTTTAGATATGCTGCTTTGGTGGTTACTCGGGTCATTTCAAAACCTACAGAGGGCATCATTACCGTGGATATGGGACACAAGTCGGTTTCTGCGGAAAACCCGATCGATAAACGCATCAAGTTCCTCAACATCAACAATTATGAACTGCTTTCCCAAAGTGAAGAGCATGGAGTGATCCGTGTGAGCGATTGGGACAAATGGAAGGTTGGCGATGTGCTGTACGGGGTTCCTTATCACATCTGTCCCACCATCAACCTTCATGATGAAGTTTCTGTAATTGAAGATGGTGTAAAAGTAGAAACTTGGGCCATTACGGCCAGAAAACGAAAGCTTCAATTTTAAGATTCAATCTTCCAGAAGTTCTTTTAGATTGATTTTGATGTCAACACCACTGATCTGTTTGGCGAAGGATTGACGGATCAAATAGCCCGCCAAAGAAGTGGCATGTTGATAGTTGAGTCCATTTGAATGGATATTGGAAATACAGTTCCGACGTTCATCGGTCAAACCTAACTTTGGTGCATAGGTGGTATAAATCCCCATACTTTCTGGGGAGGATAACCCAGGGCGTTCCCCAATGAACAATACTACAAATTTAGCATTTAGAGCGCTCCCAATAGCATCGCCTAACGCTACACGGGCCATGGTTGCCGTAACAAACCCTATGGAATACCCTTGCAGCTGGGGCAATAATAGCTGAAGCAAGGGAAGTGCATTTTGGTTCACGGCTCCAGCAGAAAGCCCATCTGCCAAAACAAAAATGATATCCAAGGAGTACTTGTTTTTACGCAGTAACGCTTCCGAAGTTTTATCGAGTATTCTTCCCAAATCGGGTCGTTTCAAGTATTCCGCCCTATCCGATGCTTGACTTTTTACTTCCCAAATGGGATAGCCCCAAGATTGCATTTCCTTCTTCAGAGCAACAACATCCAATTCTGTGATTATGGCATCTTTGGAATGGGCATGAGCAAACTTGAGCTGCAATACCTCGTTCAACGGAATGGCATTGCCCACACTCCCCAAAGCAATTCGGGCATTGGTGAACTCCTTTAAATTTTCCCAAGGATCCCTAATAGTCGGTTTGGATTGTTCTTCTTTCATCACAAGTTTTTTAATAATCGATGGGAGGGTTCTACGGCCAAACGGTTCCCCATTTCATCCAAAATACCCATGTTGCGGAGCCATTTTTCAAATTCTGGAGCCGGTTTTTTGTTCAATACCTTACGTACATAAAGGGCATCATGAAAGGAGGTGGATTGGTAATTCAACATTACATCGTCCGAACCAGGGACTCCCATGATAAAATTGCATCCCGCCACGCCCAATAAGGTCAATAAATTATCCATATCATCTTGGTCTGCCTCGGCATGGTTGGTGTAGCACACATCCATCCCCATAGGCAGTCCCATCAATTTTCCACAAAAATGATCTTCCAATCCTGCACGGGTAATCTGTTTGCCATCATATAGATATTCAGGACCAATGAATCCCACCACAGAATTTACCAAAAGTGGATTAAAATGTCGTGCCACAGCATAGGCCCTAGCCTCACAAGTCTGTTGATCTACTCCCCAATGGGCATTGGCCGACAGGGAAGAACCTTGACCTGTTTCAAAGTACATGAGGTTGTTCCCCAAGGTTCCCCGTTTCAATTCCAAAGCACCTTCATAAGCCTCTTGCAACATGGAAAGGTTTATGCCGAACGATGCATTGGTCTTTTCCGTTCCGCCGATGGATTGAAAGACAAGATCAATAGGTGCTTTTTTCAACAATTCCAAAGAAGTGGTCAGATGACAGAGCACGCAGATCTGGGTGGGAATATCGAACCGTTGACGGATTTCGTCCATCATTTTGAGTTGATCGCCCACAATGTCCACACTATCCGTCACCGGGTTGATGCCGATGACAGCATCCCCGCTACCATACAAAAGACCATCCACTATACTGGCGGCAATGCCCCTCAAGTCATCCGTAGGATGATTAGGTTGCAACCTTACCGACAGATGCCCTTTTTTGCCAATAGTGTTTCGGAATTGCGTGACTACCTCGCACTTTTGGGCCACGGCAATCAGGTCTTGGTTTCGCATCAGTTTGGAGACTGCGGCGACCATTTCCGGGGTAAGGGCTTTGGCAATCTGTGCCAATTTTTGGGAATCCACCTCATGGGAAAGCAACCAATTGCGCAAATCGCCCACCGTAAAACCAGATATTTCCTGAAAAGCAACAGCATCATGGGTATCCATAATCAAACGGGTCACCTCATCTTCCTCGTAAGGGATAATGGCCTCGTTCAAAAAATCTTTCAAGGGGATTTCACTCAACACAAATTGCGCGGCCACACGTTCCATATTGCTTTCGGCCGCCAAACCCGCAAGGGCATCTCCCGTTCTAAATGGACTGGCCTTGGCCAACACCGATTTTAGATCGGGAAATGAATATACGTGATGTCGAATGGTATAGGAGTAGGACATCTATAAAGATCTTCCCTTAAATATACCCTGTAAGTTCATGCGGAGGAAGGAATCATTCAACTTTTAATCCCAATTTGCCCAAATCGTAAAAATTGAGGTCGTTTTTGCCATTCATCTTAGTAAGATGCACTATTCTGGATGGTGGGCACAGTTGGATAAGCATAATTACTGTACAAAAACAAAAAGGCCCCGCAAATGCGGGGCCTTTAACTTGTATATAAACTCGTTCTTAAGCTTGGAAAGGCTCGATGGAAACGAATGATTTTCCACCGGATTTTTTCTCAAACTTAACGATACCGCTTACCTTGGCGTGCAAGGTATGGTCTTTACCTGCGTATACGTTGTCTCCAGGATTGTGCTTGGTACCACGTTGTCTTACAATGATGTTACCAGCAACGGCAGCCTGACCACCAAAAATCTTAACGCCCAAACGTTTCGATTCTGATTCCCTACCGTTCTTTGAACTACCTACACCTTTCTTGTGAGCCATGATATCTAAATTTTAGTTCTTTTCTTATTTGCTTAATGCTTCGATCAACTCGGCTTTCTTCATGGAAGAATAACCGTTAATGTCCTTGGATTTGGCCAAATCCCTCAATTCAGCAACAGTTTTGGAGCTTAGGTCCTCAGTTGCAACTGGAGCTTCAGCTTTAGGGGCCTCCACTTTTTTGGCAGCTGGTTTTTCATCAGCCTTAGCCTTAGCTGGAGCAGCTTTCTTGGCACCGGAAGCAACAATACTCTCAACCACGATCTCGGTCAAATATTGTCTGTGTCCGTTTTTCTTTTGAAAACCTTTACGTCTTTTCTTTTTGAAGACGATTACTTTATCTCCCTTAAGGTGCTTTACAACTTTGGCCTCTACAGCCGCACCTTCTATGACTGGGGCGCCAATGGTAACGTTTCCACCATCTTCCAAAAGAAGAACTTTGTCAAAAGTAACTTTGCTACCTTCATCTTCTTGCAAACGGTGAACGTACACTTTCTGGTCTTTTGCAACTTTAAATTGCTGCCCTGCCATCTCTACAATTGCGTACATAATGCGTTGATTAGATTAAATTTATTTCGCTTTATCAATTTAAGCGGGTGCAAATATACTGCTAAATCCTTAATCCACAAGTATTATTACCGCAATTAGCTATTATTTTTTGGAGTTGTTGGAGGTTTTGAACAACTGCATAAAGGAAAGGGTCAGGACCAAGGTAGTAGCGAAACCCATAATGGCGACAGTGAAGAATACGATTCCCTGAAAGTTTTTATAATCCTTGGACCATGCCGTGGAGAGTTTGTCCAAAAAACTACTGTCCAGTTCCGTGGCATAAAAAGCAAAGAAAATGGTGAAAAGCAGCGTCGCCACAAAACCTGTGGTCACCCCTGCCGTAAATCCATTTCCATAACTGAACCCCTTACCCTGCCGAAGCTTTGTGTATTTAATCGTCTCGTAGATTCCAAAACCCGTTATAATCCCATTGAAAAGACTGAAGAAAACGCTGGTGTGTTTACCCATTAGAGCCAAAAGCAAAAAATAGGCGATGAGAACGGCACTGGTCACAATGCCAAAGCGAATCGGAAGGGTTAAATTTTTCATTGTTACGCTTTTTAAATCCATTGTTTAAATTACTGAATATTTGCCAATTATGCCTTAACTTGTGGTAAAAGACTCACTGGGTTTCCTACTTTATTTCTATTTTAACCTATATTTAGCGTAACATCAATCAACAAATCGCTACCAACCTCTAAACAACACCATTAATTTCTAATACTGACATTTACAATGAAAAAACACTTGCTTTCTGCATTTTCGTTGCTCTTTGTGGGAACATTGGTTTCTGCACAAGAAGTGGCGTTTGAAGAGTATGACCTGGACAATGGGTTGCATGTGATCCTGCATCAGGACAACTCTGCACCAGTGGTGACCGTCTCCGTCATGTACCACGTTGGATCAAAAGATGAAGATCCCCAAAAAACGGGCTTTGCCCATTTCTTTGAACACCTATTGTTCGAAGGCACGGAAAATATTGATCGTGGACAATGGGATCAAATTACAGCTGCCAACGGAGGAAGAAACAATGCCAACACTTTTTTGGACCGCACCTATTATTACGAAGTTTTCCCATCAAACAGTTTGGAAGTAGGCCTTTGGTTGGAATCGGAGCGGATGATGCACCCGATCATCGGCCAAGTTGGTGTGGACACTCAAAAAGAAGTGGTGCAGGAAGAAAGAAGGTTGCGTGTGGACAATTCCCCTTACGGTGCCTTTTTTGAGCAACTTTTAAAAAACCTGTACACCAAACACCCGTACCGCTGGGCCGTGATCGGCTCCTTGGAACACTTGGCCAGTGCCACTTTGGATGATTTCAAAAAATTCAACAAAACCTATTACGTTCCCAATAACGCTGTTTTGATCGTAGCCGGGGATATTGATTCCGATAAGACCAAAAAAATGGTCAAGGATTATTTCGGACCCATTCCAAAAGGAGCCGATATCAAAAGACCTGATGTTCAGGAAGCTCCGATTACCCAAACGATTTACGCCAAGTATAATGATCCCAACATCCAAATTCCAGCTATTTTATTGGCTTACAGGACTCCGGGGCAAGGACAACGTGATGCATATGCCATCAACATGATTTCCACGTATTTGAGTGATGGTGAAAGTTCCAAACTCTACAAAAAATTGGTGGATGAAAAGAAAATGGCCCTTCAGGTCATTTCAGTGCCCATTGATGCCGAAGATTACAGCTCTTATGTGGTAGGTGCACTTCCCGTGGGTGAAAATTCCATCCAGGACCTAAAGAAGGAGATCGATGAAGAAATCCTAAAACTTCAAATGGAACTGATCTCTGAAAAGGACTATCAAAAACTGCAGAACAAGTTTGAAAATATGTATGTGAATGCCAACAGTAGTGTTGAGGGCATTGCGAACAATTTGGCGGAAGACTATATGCTGAAGGATGACACCAACCTTATCAATACCGAAATCGACATTTACCGCTCCATTACCCGTGAAGAAATCATGGAGGCCGCCAAAAAATATTTGAAGGTGAACCAACGAGTGGAATTGGAATATCTACCAGAACAAAAAGACGCTAACTAAGATGAAAAAGTATTTTGTATTGACTGTGCTGTCTTTATTGATGACGGCAACATACGCACAAATTGATAGGAGCAAACAGCCCAAACCAGGACCTGCACCAGAGATCAACCTTAAGGAGCCACAACGTTTTGAGCTCAATAACGGACTGAAGGTTTTGGTGGTTGAAAACCACAAACTTCCCAGTGTACGCATTCAATTGAATATTGACAATCCACCAATTTTACAAGGTGATAAAGCTGGGGTTTCTGACCTGACATCCAGCATGTTGGGCAAGGGTTCCAAGAGTATTCCAAAGGATGATTTTTATGAGGAAGTGGACTTTTTGGGGGCCAATATCTATGTGGGCGATCAAAGTGCCTTTGCAAGTTGTCTCTCCAAATATTTTCCAAGAATCCTGGAACTGTTGGCCGATGCCGCCCTCAATCCAAACTTTACCCAAGAGGAGTTTGAAAAGGAAAAGGATAAGATCATAACGGGTATCAAATCAGAGGAAAAAGACGTTTCCGCTATTTCAAACCGGGTTCAGGTGGCCTTGGCTTACGGCAAAAACCATCCTTTTGGTGAAATCACCACCGAAGAGACCGTAAACAATGTAACCCTTGCCGATGTAGAGCAGTTCTATCGCTCCTATTTTGTGCCTGCCAACGCCTATTTGGTGGTCATCGGGGATGTAGAGTTCGACAATGTGAAGGAGTTGGTGACCAAATATTTCACTCCTTGGTCCAAGGCAGCGCCACCTTCCTTTTCGTATACGGAACCAACAGATGTGCAATACAACCAGATCAACTTTGTTGATGTGCCCAACGCCGTTCAGTCTGAAGTGGCGGTGGAGAACATTACCAACCTAAAAATGAAGGATCCCGATTATTTGGATGCCCTTTTGGCCAACCGAATTTTAGGAGGAGGATCTCAGGCCCGCTTGTTCAAAAACCTTCGGGAAGACAAAGGCTATACCTATGGATCTTATTCCGGACTCCGCGACAACAAGTACAGCCCCATGCGCTTTAGCGCTTACGCCCAAGTGCGGAATGCAGTGACCGATAGTTCCGTGGTGCAGATTTTGGAAGAAATCAACAAAATGACCACCGAACCTGTAAGTGTAGAGGAATTGGCGAATGCCAAGGCCAAATATGCCGGTAGCTTTGTAATGGCATTGGAAAGTCCTGAAACGGTGGCCAATTATGCCTTGAATATTGAAACAGAAGGGTTACCCAAGGATTTTTACAAAACCTATCTGGAAAGACTTCAATCCGTTACCGCGGCGGACGTTCAAAAAGCGGCCAAAAAATACTTCTCCACTACCAATACCAGAGTTGTGGTAACAGGAAAAGGAAGTGATGTTTTGGAAAACTTGGAAAAAGTTTCCTTTAATGGAAAAACTGTTCCCGTATTGTTCTATGACAAATATGCCAACAAGACGGAAAAGCCCAATTACAATGCCGAAGTACCAGCCGGAATGGATGCCAAAGCAGTTCTTGAAAAGTACATTGAAGCCATCGGAGGAAAAACCAAATTGGACGGTGTACAATCCTATTCCATGGTGGCCGAGGCCGAAATGCAGGGTATGAAACTGGAACTTGAAATGAAGAAAACCACCAAGGACCAGTTTATGCAAGATGTGAAAGTAATGGGCAACTCCATGAGCAAACAAGTTTTGGATGGCGACTCAGGATACATGATGGTTCAGGGACAACGTAAAGATCTTTCTCCAGAAGAAATTGAAAAGATCAAGGAAGAATCCTCGGCATTCCCCGAACTGAATTATTTAGCTGCCGGAAATGTTTCTTTAGAAGGCATTGAGCCAGTAGGGGATTCCAAGGCGTATAAATTGAAAATCAGCAATGATAAAACCGCCTATTACGATGTGGAAACCGGCCTGAAAGTTCAAGAAATCAATACCCAGGAAGTACAAGGTCAGCAAATGAGCAGTACGTTGGGCTATGGTGATTATCAGGAAGTTTCTGGGATTTTGTTTCCATTCAAGATTACCCAGAGCATGGGTCCACAAAACTTTGAATTCATGGTAAAGGAAATCAAGGTAAACGAAGGGGTCGATGCCTCGGATTTTAAATAATCATATGAAATTGCATAGAAAAGGCGCCCGATCGGGCGCCTTTTTTGTTTTCACTATACATCAACCTTAAAAACTGTATTGCACAAAAGCCGTAAGGTTCCGACCTGGATCGTTGATCGGTACCCGTCCATAATCGGCTTGGTTCACGTAGGAAAAGTTAAGATGGTTGTGATAGGCCACATCAAAAACATTGGATGCGGCAACACCAACAATAAAATGCTTGAAAGGTTTGGCACCAAAACTCAGATCCACAATACCGTAACCATCAGTCTCCGTTTCCCCGAAGGAAGAAGCAATCTCGGATTGCTTGGAGGTAAGGGTATAGGTAGCCCTGGCCCACATTTTTTCCTTTTCAAAACGCAGTTTAAAACGTGACACCAAGGGTGGAGTCAATGGTAATGACTCATCCAAATCCTTGTTCTTGGCATATACATAGGATAATTCCGTTTTGAACGAGAAATCTTGAAGAAAATCCAATTGCGCAAAAACCTCAAAACCTGTTTTGTAGGCTTGGTCCAGATTGGTGAATCTTTTCACTTCCGTAGGTTGAGCGGTTGGCATATACTTCTTATCTAGATTGGGATCAATGACTGCTACGATGTAATTCTCATAGATGGAATAATACACAGAAGCACCATATTCCAATCCATTGAATACATAGCCTTCAAAAGGATTTTTGGCCTTGATGCCCAACTCAAACTGATTGTTCACTTCTGCATCCAAATACGGATTGCCCACATATTCGTACGCATCCTGGCCCACCGTAAAATGGTTGATGTACCGTTCGATCATATTGGCGGAACGCACACCCCTACCAAAGGCCAATTCAAACAAAAGATTGGTGTTTACCATATATTTGAAAGAGGCCGTTGCGCTGATATTGTTCTCGGTCCTCACATCCAAATCGGGGTACAGGGCCACAAAATCTTCCGCCGGGGCATCGGCTTTGGAACGCACCATATCGTAGCGAACGCCAACATTCATCAAGAATTTTTCTGAAATGGGATATTTACCTTCTACAAAGGCACCATAGTCATCAATTTGGGCATCTTGCCAAACCTCATCTACAAATTCCATGGGCATGGGCAACAAATCCCCGTTCATATTCCGCTTCACCAATCGATTCCTGTTTCCTTTCCTTCCCACCGAAAGGGCGTCAACACCCGTGTACAATTTAAAATCTTGGGCAGGTCTCCATTCCAATTCGATTCTCCCACCCAAAGTGTTGGCATCTACCTCGGAAACCGCTTCGGTACTGTTGTAACTTGGCCTAAGTTCATTGGACATGATATGATCTACTTTGGACCGGTACAATTTGGCACTTATGGTCTTTAAGTCTCCGGAAAGATCATCCAACTTGTAATCAAGGGAAAGGACATTGCTGTTGTCCTCCTTGGTGTCCATGGGTAATCCGGCATGAAGCACATCCCTTCCGAACGACTGCCTGAACCCAACCTGAAGCCGTTGGTTTTCATCAAGATTGTACCCCAATTGCACTCCATAATCGGTACTTTTGAAAGAGGAAGGCACTTCGTTGCCATCGCCATCTTCGTAATTTCCAAAATCGCGATAGCCCGCATTAAAATCCACATCAAAATTTTCCTGTACATACTTTACATTGGCAAAGGTTGTGATGGCATTCCCATTGTTTTCGCCACCAAAATTTACCTTACCGTGATAGCCCTTTTCTTGTCTTTCCACTTCTTGGGTTACCAAATTTACAATCCCACCGAAGGTAGGACCATATCGGAAAGTGTACGGTCCTTTAACTACCTCGATCCTTTCTATCTCCTCTGGAATTACATGGGTAGTGATGGGATCCATTCGGTTAGGGCAGGCATGCATGACCTTGGTGCCTCCATTGAACTGAACATTAAGCTGTTCGTATTGGGATGCCCTGAAGGATGGGTCTATGGCATAATTTCCCCGTTTGATCAAGGAAAACCCATTGATATCCCTAAAAAGATCGGCCACATTTTTGGATTGTACCACCTTTTTTTCGGGCTCACTTTTAAACATAGAAAAAACAGGGTCGGTCTTGCTTTTTCCCTCAACCAAGACTTCGTCCAATTGAACGGTTGGTCTAACAATGGAATCTTGCGCCGTTGGCACTTGCGCATAGGACACAGCGGTCCCAAAGAACAAAACACAAAGTTTTGTCACTGAACTGATATTCATTTTGAAATAAAATTTAAGATTAAACAATGCGACAAAAGAGGTTTGCCGACTTACGCTATATGATCTTAAACAATGGGAGGTTTGTTCAGTACATTACTGAACCTATAGGAATAATGATTGGTATATCGACGAAATTTGTCATCGGGGCTTACGTTATTATGTAATTGAAAATCAGGTATTTTTACCAGAAATACGAGTATTTGCTCCCATCCGATCATGGGCATGGGCTGTTCCTCCTCGGCACTTTGTGCTCGGAGCATTTGGGCCAGCATACATTTACCATCGCATTTCAGTTCGGGTTTATCCTTGTTTTCGCAAAGGCGTTCTATGAATCCTTCACGGTCAATGCTGTAGTACACATACATACTGGAAAAGCGCAGATTGCTGATCAAAATAAAAGTGACAAAAATCCCCACTAAAATGGAGTGCCCAACCTTATTATGTGATGAAATTCGGGACAAACAAGTACTTTGATCGATAACAAATACAAAAGTAAGACCTAATTAAATTTATTTAAGTAACTGAAATCACCTTTTAATTCTATTTAATCATGTAATATCGCTCCATTAAGGAATGTATAAGTACATTTGGAATATAAATTATGAATATGAAAAAAATATTGTCCCTGTCTATTCTTGCCTTATCATTGAGTATAATGTCATGCAAGGAGGAAAAAAAAGCTCCCGAAGGACCTACCCAAATGGAGCGTGTAATGGCCATACATGATGAAGTGATGCCAGAAATGGGGAAAATTGGAAAATTGGTAGGGGAACTGAAAAGCAAGGTTGACACTACTGAAGCAGGCCAGCAATATGAATCGGCTATGAAAGACCTTCAAGATGCGCATACAACCATGATGGACTGGATGAAAGATTTTGGCTTTAAGTTTGACTCCGAAGAAATTTTAAATGGCAAGGAACTTACCGAAGAAAAGCAAAAATGGTTAGACGAGGAAGAAGCAAAAGTCCAGGTCGTAAAAGACAAGATCAATAACAGTATTGCCAAGGCAGAAGCTCTTTTAGCCAAAGAAGAGTAATCAATTCCAGCGAATGCTTTCCATAATCCTGCGGATGTCATTCTGCAAATACATGGCAGCTGGCAGGATGGAATCATAATTGGGCTTGGCATAAAAATACAGGGATCCGGTCACAAAATGCTGGATGCTGTCCGTTACATAAAACTGTGACTGGGAGGCTGCATTGCCACTCACCTCGTAGAACATACCATAAACTCCATGGTCTTGGTTGATAAAAGGTTGTTCTATAATGTTGTCCGCTTTCACCACGTGTTCATATGATAATTTTTGAGCATCTATCAACAAGGTGTCCAAATTTCCATGCACAGGTTTGTAGGTGAGATAGATGGAGCCATGCATCATGGGATAATCTACCACCAAAGAACAATCCTTATTTTCCTTAATATCTGAAAGGGTATTTTGATCAAAAATATAGGGGCAATCCGTATTGGTCTGGGTATAGGTTGCCGCTGGATACTCCAAGCGCAACATAGCTTTGGGTTTGGGCAGTACATCTTCCTTACAACCTAAAAAAAGTAGGGCCAAAACGAAAAATACAAATGGGCTATGCTTCATGAGGCAAGGTAACTTTTATGCGTTTCAATCTTTTTTTATCCATACTCTCCACCACAAATTGGTACTCGTTGAACAGTACTTTTTCTCCCACTTTGGGGAAACTTCCAGAAATTTCAAGAACGAACCCTGCTATGGTCTCCGACTCCCCTTTGTGATCTTCAAACTCCTCTTCTTCCTCAATTTTCACCACGCGATAAAAATCCTTTAGGGCCGTCTTGCCATCGAACACATAATTGTGGTCATCCAACTTGGAGAAAATCAAATCTTCATCATCAAACTCATCGCTGATATCCCCTACAATTTCTTCGATTACATCTTCCAAAGTCACAATTCCAGAGGTGCCACCGTACTCATCGACCACCACGGCCAAATGATTTTTCTTTGCTTGAAATTCTAATAGCAAATCGTCCAATTTTTTGTTTTCGGGGACAAAATACGGTTCTCGGATGAGCGACATCCAATTGAAACTTTTTCTGTCGATATAAGGCAAAAGGTCCTTTACAAACAGTACACCCAAAACATTGTCCATATGCTCGGAGAATACCGGAATCCTGGAATACCCGTGTTTTTTGATTTCCAACAACACTTCGGGAAACTTCATTTTTTCGTTCAGGGCAAAAATATCGATGCGGGGTTGCATCACCTGTTTGGTGTCCGTATTGCCAAAGGTTACTATACCTTCCAAAATCTTCTGTTCCTCTTTTGTGGTATCCCCTTCAGAAGCAAGTTCCAATGCTTGTGACAAGTGATTTACACTTAGGCTGGATTTTTGTTTACCCAGTTTATCTTCCAAATACAATGTGGCGGACCTCATAGGCATGCTCAACGGAGTGAACAGAAAATTCAAACCTTTTAAGGGAACGGCCATAAATTGGGAAAACTGTACCTTATTCCGGTTGGCATATATTTTAGGAAGGATTTCCCCGAACATCAAGATCAGGAAGGTGGCCATAACCACCTCTAATAAAAATCGCAGAGTACCATCTATCCCTTCAAAAAGGGTATCCCCCAAGGAACTGAACAACAGCACAATACCAATATTAATGGCATTGTTGGTGATCAAAATGGTGGCCAGTAATTTTTTGGGCTTTTCCAATAATTGTGCAATCAGCTTCCCTCGTGAAGAGTCGTTTTCCTCCAGTTCATTAATCTCGGTCTGTGACAGACCGAACATGGCCACTTCGGCTGCAGAAATCAGGGCAGATCCCGCCAACAGAAACAAAAGCACAAGAATTTTTATAGTGAAGATTCCACTAAACGCTATAAACAAAATTGCCAAACAATGGGGCTCGGGATCCAAATTTGTATCGCTTTAAACTTTATTTTTAGAATGGTAGGTCGTCATCCTCATCCGTATCTATAATAGGAACTTCTGGTGCACTAGGACTTGATGGTACATTTTGTGGTGCAGAGCCTTGAATCGGTGTATTTGGCATACTCTCATTCTTGGTCGTCAAAAAGGTAAAGTCCTGTACATGCACCTCGGTGGTGTACCTCATGTTGCCATCTTCACCTTGCCATTGTCTGTTCTTCAGCCTTCCTTCAACATAAACCTTGTCTCCTTTGCTCAGGTATTTTTCGCAAATTTCGGCGGCCTTGTTCCGTACCACTATATTATGCCATTCCGTATTGGTCACCTTTTCACCTGTCTGTCTGTTGGTGTAGGTTTCATTGGTGGCCAATGGAAATCTGGCAATACAATTACCTCCTTCAAAATAGTGAATCTTCACTTCGTCTCCCAAATGCCCGATCAGCATTACTTTATTCAATGTTCCGCTCATAGTTCTCTAATTAATCAAAAATACTAAAATTTCAATGTCCTGATGAAATCAGCAATCAAAACAGGTACCGGGAATCTGGTTATTTCATCCCATGCCGTGCCGTTTTCCAATTTATGGGAAGTTTTCAGTATCCAAAATTTGGTATGCAAATGTTGGTGCGATAGTTTGTGCACGATGGATTCTGTGTTGAAAAGATGAAAGGATTCGAATGGTTCCAAAGCCATCTTACTCGTAAAATGTTGTTGAAATGCATCCGGATGGATTTCCTTTTCCGACTCCAACAATGGAAATTGATATAGGTTCTGCCAAATACCTTTCCCTTTTCGCTGTTCCATGATTGTTTGGTTTTGGTCATCCAGATATACCATATAATTAAAATGACGGATCCTAACCTTGGTCTTGTTGGTCTTTACTGGAAGACTTTCTACCTTGTTATCCTTAAGCGCCACACAACCTTCGTTCAAAGGGCAAAGCAAGCAATATGGTTTTTTGGGTGCGCACTGAATGGCCCCAAACTCCATGATACCCTGATTATAGTCCCGAATTTGTTTAGCATCCATGACCTCGCGAGCCAATTCCTTAAAATATTTGACACCGGAAGGACTGTTTATAGGAAGGTCTATCCCAAAATATCTCGACAAAACACGATACACATTCCCGTCCACAACAGGTTCAGGCACATCAAAACAGAAAGATGCAATAGCGCTTGCGGTATAATCTCCCACTCCTTTTAAGGATTTTATCTCTTCATACGTCCTTGGAAATTCGCCTCCAAATTCCTCCACCACCATTTTGGCGGTGGCGTGCAGGTTACGCGCACGAGAGTAATAGCCGAGACCTTGCCAAAGCTTCAAGACCATTTCCTCTGGCGCCTGGGCCAAGTCGTGAACCGTAGGGAAAGCTTCCAAAAAGCTGTGATAATAAGGCATTCCCTGCGCTACACGGGTTTGTTGCAGCATGATTTCGGACAGCCAAATCTTATAGGGATCACGGGTCTCGCGCCACGGAAGTTCCCTTTTATGGGCGTGGTACCAATCCAGAATTTTATGGGAAAAAGACATGCAAAAAAATACTAGGGATCAAATGTATCAGTTTATATACTTAAAATTAAAGGGTTTAAACGAAAGATTAATTTTAATGTTTATATTTGCAAGCCGAAAAAAACAAGAAAAAATAATCAAGAGAAATGACGAAAGCAGATATTGTAACTAGAATCTCA
>JASBTS010000181.1 GCA_030148305.1 Allomuricauda sp.
AAAAGTTCATCAAGACCCTTTCTTTCCGCTTTTGCTCCAGATGAAATATCGGCATAGATGTTCTTGGGTTTGATTCCTTCCTTTAAAAAGGCATCCACCTGTAAATCGTGTTTCTGTGATTTTGTGCTCACTCTTGCATAACCGAACTTCATCTTAGGTGTAAAAAAGGGTATATAAGGTAAACTATTTAAGTGTACCGAAAAAGTAAACTACCTAGAATCAGTGAACTTGTTTAAGAATGAAAGTTCAATAAAACGGTGGTAAAAAAAACCTCTGATAAATCAGAAATCGATATAATGGCGAACGCAACGCAGTGGAGTGCTGCAAGCCCCAAATCTTACCCTTAACTAATACTACTGAGCGAGGTAATTCCATCCATCAATACATTCGTCTCATCCTTTGAGATAATCCAGAGGTTTGTTTGAATCCAGTTTATATCGTTCCAACCTACCTTCCGTTATTTCAAGCTTCAGATAACTCTTCCCAAAACTGCCCTTGACCACTTTGACCTTTTCAAGGATTTCCTTTAAATCAGTCTGAAGAGAGGCTGCCTTTTCCTCCAAACGATCATACTTGATCCTAGGAACCATCACCTCACCATCGAACACCGGATACGGTTTTGGTGGATTCTTCTCGATCATGTCCTCAAGAAAATCATCCGCTTCTTCCTCATTGTCCAATTCTTGATTGAACAAGGCCTGCATCATACCTATGGTGGGCAGGGTCTGGTTCTTTTCAATGTCCCTGATAATGGCAATGACCGCATCCGTCCGTTTCCTGTTCTTAATGATCTCTTGACCAATGCTCTTTTCAAACCGTTCCGATGGCAAAAACCCGTGCCACTCGAAAAAGTCCATGACCATATCCAAGGTATGGGAATAACTCTTGCCCACCTTTCTTGAAAAGACCTTAAATCTGGAAAGCGTCCCTTTCTTTATCCTAACTGCTCTAAAATCATCCATATATTAAGTTTTAAGGGGTACAATTGTTACAATTCCTTTCAGTGTTTACAGGAGACCCAAGCATTATTGTAACAATAAATTTTGCAGTTCCTGAAACCAACCATTTCCAAAAACCCTTATAAACAGGGCTTTTCCGAAGGAAAACGAATCAGTAGGGCCGCTTTAGCGCGCTACCCTCTTGCTTTTCCATTTAGTGTCGAAAAGCGACCCTAAACAGAAAACTTTTACCAAAGCACATTGTAGGTTGCCCCTATTTCAATTTTTCTTAACGCTTATCTTTCCGAACACTATAAAATTGAATCAGGATCCTTATGCAAAAGTTTGGGTAAGATTTAGGACTAATAATGAATACTTGATTGATTTAATTGATAAACTCCAATACTCAAAATTCTGAATTTCCAAGACTCCCAGTATCGCCTCTAGTATCAGAAAACCTTGATTCCAAAATTGATTCTAGCCCACTCATATCTTTACTTATTTTTCTATCCAATACTCTAGCATAAATTTGTGTAGTTGCCAATTCTGTATGACCAAGTATTTTAGAGACTGTTTCTATAGGCACGCCATTACTAAGAGTAATTGTAGTGGCAAAAGTATGTCTGGCCATATGAAAGGTAATATTCTTCTTGATTTCGCATGCATCTGCAATTTCCTTTAAATAGCTGTTCAATTTTTGATTGGAAATCTCAGGCAACAACTTTTCAGGCTTCCGCTTGGGATGATACTGATATCTATTAATTATTGAAATTGCCGGACCCATTAATGGCAATTTGAAACTGTTTTTAGTTTTTAATCTTTTTGAGCTTATCCAATATCTACCATCTATTCCCTTAACAAGGTTATCTTCACACAGGTTCATTATATCGCAGTAGGCTATACCAGTATAGCAACTAAACACAAATAAGTCCTTTACAATTCGCAACCGCTCTATTCCTGTATGATAATCTTGAATTTTTTGTAGTTCCGGCATGTTTAAAAATTCCCTTTCCTTTCTTTCAATCCTGATCTTGAACTTTTGAAAAGGATACTTTTCAATCCATTCGTTGTGTAATGCCATTCTAACCATTTTCCGTAGACGCTGAATGTGTTTCATCGCCCCGTTGTTTGAAAGCCTCCCATGATGATGGATTGGATGCAGTTTGCGCAAGTAGGTTTCAAATCCAACTATAAATTGGTGGTTTAACTGTGACAAACAGCAATCATCACATTTGTATTGCTTTTTCAAATAACATAACAAGTACTTCTGAGTGGTTTTATAATGACTTAAGGTTGCTTTTCCAAGGGCGTGGGCACCATGTAAATTATGATATTCAAATAAAGCCTTTAACGTAATTTGATTTTCGTCTTCACCGAAATATCGAGCTTTGACCATCTGCGGAGTGATATGAGGAGATTTAGATCGAAGTTCCCTATAGCATTGAAAAAGCTCAGACTCGACTTCCATTAAATAGGTATTAATTTCTTGGGCCTCCTTGGTACGGCCCAGAACCCTTGACCCCTTGCTGTCCCAAATTTCCGTTGGGATGGTATACTTCAGGCTCATGTTTGCCCTTTGCGAATCAATTGTAATTCGGGCATAAATCTTTGCAGTGTTGTCTTCCATTCTGGAAGTACTTATCCAGAAACTGATTGAAAATGTTGACCGGGTTCTCATAGGTTTTGTTTTAAATTGAACGAAATTCACCTACGAAAGTCAAATACTAAGTGACTGTAATTTAGTTGTTTAAAAGCTTATTCGGTTAACACGTTTCAATAAAAAATTTACTAACCGAATTACAAACCAAAACATATCAAATCAGACCAAATCAAATGAGGGTCCAAAAACGTCAAAACCTTGCAAATCAATAAGATATGCAAGGTTTTGTTTTTATTTAAACTCTAAAAGTGGGCGCTGAGGGGTTCGAACCCCCGACCCCCTCGGTGTAAACGAGGTGCTCTGAACCAGCTGAGCTAAGCGCCCCTTCATTTTCCTGAATGGGAGTGCAAATATAAAATAGTTTTTGAATTCCAAAAAAGAAAAAAGCAAAAACAGCTAAAATATTTTTATACTATTTACATTAAAAATGACACCTACCTGTTAATCAATGACCCGCTTTCTGAACCAAAGATCTTCCAAACTCAAATTTAGGGTGAGGGTATGGTAGTTTTCCTTCACCAAAATATTCTGGATCTGTCCTTTTGATCCATAGGCATACGAAAGGTTGATTACCGAATTGGTAGCAAACCCCACAGGAAAACCGATACCTGCCGTTATGGTATATCCATCAATCTTGTTGTCGTTGATCGCCAAATAACCATTGTCATAATTAAAGCCGGCACGATAGCGCACGCGTTGCCCATATTTAAAACCGTTGGGGTCTCTTTGAAACTCAAGACCGAAAGCGTAAATATCTTGACCCATATAGGTGCCTATGCTTTCAGATTGGTTGGTGGCATCCCACAGGTTTCGTTTATAATCGGCGGTCAATATCAAGGATTCCTTGATCTTGGTGCTAAATCCGAAGCCTAGCTCCAACGGAAGTTTAAAATCGGAAACAGTATCCGCTTCTTCATCTTCCACGGTAATCGATGACCCATCCAAGGTTTTATAAACGGACCGCGTTAGATTTCCCTTTAGATTGACAGGCAACTGAACCGTGCTACCAAAAGTCAATTTGTCAAAAATGTCCCATTGCATACCCAAACCTAAACGCAGACCACTATAATTGGTAATCTCATTGAGCTCAAAATAACTGTTGCTAATGGCAAAGGTTTCAGACTCGTCAATATTTCCAAAAAGAAGCGAAGCCCTGCCTCCCACTCTCAAATTCTCCGTAATGCCATAACCCAAATTGAAACTCAGGTCGTTCAAGCCTCCCAGTCCGGTCACATTGCTTTCAAAAGTTTCGGTGGAACCTTCAATGTTGCTCACCAAACCCAACAAGGTATATCCCACATCACTATAGGGCACCAAAGTAATACCCGCTCCCAACCGGTCCGCAATCCGAAAGGCAAAGGCCAAGTTTGAAAAATTGAGGGTGGTCTTCGACTCATTATCCCCCCTATTGCTATAATTGTTGAATTCCCCCACCACGCCAATATCATAGAAAAAGGAATTTTTAGGGATAAGGGAATAGTTGGAAGGGTTCAGGTTATTGATATCCGTGGTCGATTTTAGTCCGATTCCGGAGTACCCCATACTATTGGTCTTGCCAATACTGGTCTGGTTGATTACCCCCAATCCGTAGAGGGAATATGGGGAACTGGTCAATCCTTCGGATTGGGCCACTACCATGGCATGGAACAAAAAAGCAAGGATTAAGGGTAAAATTCTATTCATCATCTTCATCATAAATTGCATAAATAAGTTCCAGTACCGTACTGAATTCGGACCCATCCATTCCAGTTAGGATAAAGCGATCCACGGTTGAGTTGTAATTATCCGGCAGTAGGATAAGGGCATCTTGGGTATCCCTGTCTGTGGTTAGGAGTTCTTCCAAATAACCCCCCAAGGAGATTTCATAGTAAATATTGTTGAACTCTTCATCATCCCTGTTCAAAATGCCATATACAGGATTGGTATCCTGAATCAACAATTGAGAGGTTAGGTCGTTGTTTTGATCCACAATGTAAACCGACACCGTATCACGAAGGATCAACTGATCATTATTGCCCCCCTCCGCGGGTTTTATTTTTAACACTGCATCCAAAAGGGTACCTTGACCTTTAATATCGTAAAGCGTTTTTAAATATGGGATCTGTATGCGGGTTGTAATGCCAATGCCTGATTGTATAAAACTCAAATTATCCACATCGGCGCTACTTAAATTGATTTCCTTATTGGTCAAGGTTTGTAGAGGAGCAATCGGATTTTCAGCCAATATTTGGTTAAAGAAGGGAACCGGGTCGGAGGTAACATCCAGATTGATGTCCAAATACTCCTGAACACGCTCGTCCTCTTCAGCAGTACTATAATAAATCCGGATAAAACTAGCTCCTGAAGTCTTTGAAAATCCGATTACGGATCCATTATCATCATCCCCGGGCAACAAGGCAATTCCCCTAAAATAGTCCTTGAACTGATCAGACGTAGTAATATCCTTCTCCTGAAATTTGGAGAAAAGATCTAGTCCAAGATCATCCATAAGTCGAATCTCCAAGGTATCACCTGCAGTTGGACGAGGAGTATAGGTATAAATTGCCAAGTCGTCTTCTAAATATTCGGCAGAATCCGTATTGTATATGTAATCGTCTTCTTTTGGTTTGAGCGTTTTGGTGAGCCGTTTCACCTTTATGGTATTGGTCCGGAGGGTATCGTTGTAATAATAGGAATCCAGTTTCAGGTACAGGTTGATGCTGTCATACTCCGCTTCCGAATCGATGCTGAAAGAGGATGGCAACATACCCATATAACTGGAGGTTTTTACGGTCCCAAATACAGGATCGGTATATTTGCCGACCAAAATCCTGGTCGACTCACTGGTCACAATACTATCAAACTTCATTGTGGAGGTCTCCACGGTCAGGGTATCGACCAAAACCACCCTCAAATTACTGTCGGTAAACTCCTCTCCAGCCAAAAAATCGGAGGTATTCAGATTGTCCGAACTACATGATGCCACCATCAACATAACGACGATCAACAGAACTAAAATTCTTCCCATAATTTTTATTTGCCACTAAAGTAGATGCATAACAAAACGCTTAAAATGTCGATAGACCAACCCCGTCAGTTTTAGGACAAAGCCCTCAAATTTCACGACAAATCCATAGGGCTCGTTCGTAGATCATTTCCTCAAGTTCATATGTTAAATCATGGACTTCATATATTCCCTTTCAACCCCTATCCATTCAAAATTACTTTTGGCAAAAATTCAAATGACAGGCATGAAAAAATCAGTACAATTCTATAAACCGGTCTTTCTTTTTGCGCTTTCCATCCTTTCCTTTTACAGTTGTTCCAACGATGACGATGATGATGAACTGGGAAACTGGATCGATCGCTCCGTGTTCGATGGAAGCCCAAGAAGCAGTGTTTCCGGTTTTGTGATCAACAATATTGGATATATGGGCGTGGGCTATGATGGAGATGATTACCTAAACTCATTTTGGGCCTACGATATGGAAGGGGATTACTGGTCACAAAAGGCCAATTTTCCTGGAACACCCAGGAATGCCGCTGTAGGTTTCCAGGTCAATGGAACCGGTTATATTGGATCAGGGTATGATGGTGTGGACGAACTAAGTGATTTTTATGCCTATGATCCATCAAGCAATAGTTGGTCCCCCATTGCCTCTTTGCCAGATACCAAAAGAAGAAGTGCCGTAGCTTTTGGTGCTAATGGCTATGGATATTTTGGAACCGGTTATGACGGGGAAAACGACCTCAAGGATTTTTGGAAATACGACCCAACCGCCAATTCATGGACCGAGTTGGAAGGCTTTGGGGGAAACAAGAGAAGGTCTGCCACAACTTTTACCGTCAACAGTATTGTTTATTTAGGCACAGGTGTTTCCAATGGGGTTTATTTGGATGATTTTTGGGCCTTTGACCCAACCACCGAAAGCTGGACCAAGAAATTGGATCTAGACGAAGAAGATGACTATGATGTAGCCCGTAGCAACGCTGTAGGATTCGAGCTGAACGGTTACGGGTACATTGCCTGCGGCGAACAATCGGGGGCTACCAATACGGTTTGGGAATATGACCCATCATCCGACACCTGGGAACAAAAAACAAGTTTCGAGGGATCTACAAGACAAGACGCAATTGCATTCTCAAATTCATCAAGGGCCTTTATAGGAATGGGCCGTACCGGAACTCTCTATTTGGATGACCTGGACGAGTTCTTCCCGTTTGATGAGTATGACGACGAAGATTAATTTTTAAACCAGTCAGTTTTAGTTTGTGTTACTGGGGCCAGGGTTAAAATCCTGGTCCCATTCCAGTTAAGGGCAATTATCATGAAGAACTTCACCAAACTTATAGCCACCATCTTAATTCTTGGCCTGTTCTTTTACGGCGTAACACATCTGTCTCTGGACAAGGAAGAGCACCAGACCACTTTACGGAAGGAAATCATCAAAGTGGAAAATGGCTATGGTTACCAAATCTTCAGTGGAGAAAAATTGTTGGTCCAACAAGAATTCATACCCGCTGTAAAGGGCTATCAAACCTTCCAATCTGCAAAGGATGCCAAAAAAGTGGCAAATTTGGTCATTGAAAAGATCCGGGAAAGGACCAATCCACAAATTTCAGTGGACGAACTCAAGGAGTTGGGGGTCGTATTTTCGGGTCAATAACCTCATATTATGGCCATAGCAAGAAGACACATACAGTTATTTTTTATCCATTTTTCCATTTGGGCCCTGTTCTACGGTTTTTTTCTGCTCCCTTTCTTTTTTCAGTTAAGACAGATACCCCCCGATTTACCTGTTCGATTGGTACTAACTATCATATTGTTCTATATCAATTACTTTTTACTGGTCCCTAGATTCCTTCTCAAAAAAAATACATGGCAATACGTGATCATCTGCTTGACCATCATCATCATATTGGGAGTTGTCATAAACATGAATTTTTCGTTTGAGCCCAAACTGCCGCCAGGTTTCCACAGAAATGAGGATTTCAGGGATGGAAACTGGGCAAGACAGGTAATCATGATGTTGAGTCTCAGCACCCCCTTTTTCATAAGTGCTTTACTCAGAGTTTATATGGAATGGCGAAAAAATGAAGATTTGAGAAAAAAAGTGGAAAATGAAAAGGTGAGCTCGGAACTCCAGTTTTTGAAAACACAATTGAACCCCCATTTTTTGTTCAACTCCCTCAATGCCATTTATTCATTGTCGGTCAAGGGTTCTCCCAGTACATCGGAGGCCATTATTTCGCTTTCTGAACTCATGCGGTACATGCTCTATGAAGCAGATAAGGACAAGGTTAAATTGGGCAAGGAACTGGAGTACATCAAGAATTATGTGCAGTTACAGCGCCTGCGACTATCTGATAGTGCCAATGTTAAGTTAAAAATATCGGGGGAAGAGCGGGGGAAAGAAGTTCCTCCCTTACTTTTCATATCTTTTATAGAAAATGCATTCAAGTATGGTACCGATTACAAGGGTAAAACCTATGTGAACATCGGCTTGCAGATTACGGATACGAACATTCATCTTCGGGTGGACAACAAGATAGGAGCACATAGAAAACAAACCAAAAACTCGGGTGTGGGACTGGAGAATATCAAAAACCGATTGCGGTTGCTCTATCCCGACTCGCACAAACTACAGATTACGGACAACGGCGAAACGTACGTAGTAGATTTGAGCCTCAATTTGTAAAGACTGGCAGCAACTAACCAAGTAACCCCATGAAGTGTATCATTATTGACGACGAACCTTTGGCAATCGATGTTTTGATGGATTATTGCCAAAAACTGGATTTTGTGGAACTTGAAGGCACGTTCACCAACCCTTTGGAAGCAATCTCCGTGATCAAGGAGAAAAAAATCGACCTGATTTTCTGTGATATTGAAATGCCACAGATCAATGGTATCGATTTTATTACTTCGCTGGACAATACCCCCATGTTCATTTTTACAACTGCCTACTCCCAATATGCCGTGGAGGGTTTTAACCTGAACGCCATTGATTATTTGGTAAAGCCCATACCCTACAACCGGTTCATCAAAGCAATTTCACGAGCCAAGGAAATCATGGCCTATAAAAAAACATCCGTGAACGACAATGTTTTTCCTTCCCATGGTGAAGCTGTAATGTCTACCCCAAAATACATTTTTGTTAAGGCAGAATACGAAAGCGTGAAAATTGACCTGGACAATATCGAATACATCCAGGGACTGAAAGATTATCTGAAAATACATGTTTGTGGCACCAATAAAGCCATCCTTACCTTGATGAGCTTCAAGGAGATTTTGGACAGGCTACCCAACCATCAATTTTTGAGGGTGCACAAATCATTTGTGGTAAATATAAGCTGCATCAGAACGGTACAACGGAACAGGATCGTGATCAATGATGTGAGGATTCCCATCGGGGAAAGTTATAAATCCAGTTTTTTCCACCAGTTGGGTCTTTGACCAAGTTTGCTACACGACTTCGGCGACCACAAAGGTGCTGCCACCTACATAGATCATATCGTCTTTTGAGGCTTTGGAAAGGGCTTTTTTCAATCCTCTTTTTACAGATGTATAGCTCTTTCCTTGCAATCCTTCTTCCTCGGCCAATTTTTGTAAAACATCCACATCCATGCCACGGGAAATATTGGGGCGCACAAAGTAATATTGAGCATCCTTTGGAAAAAGCTTCAAAACCCCTTTTACATCCTTATCGCTCACAAATCCCAAAACAATATGCAATTTTTGGTAGGGTTGCTTGACAATTTGTGGAATAACCCATTGCAATCCTTCCTTGTTGTGGGCGGTATCACAGACAACCAACGGATTCTGTTGCAAGATCTGCCATCTACCCATGAGTCCAGTATTGGCGACCACCTTTTTTAATCCTTCGAATATGGCCTTTTCGGAAACTTTAAATTGCTCCAATTGTTGAATGGTAGCCACAACACCCCTCATGTTGTTCTGTTGATAATCCCCAAGCAAGTCGGTGGTATATTCAAGTTGATCCAACGTATCGGCAAATACAATCTTAGATCGAAGTTGTTTGGCGATCAGGGTAAAAACTGTTTCCGTTTCCGGTTGTCGTTCACTGATTACCACGGGCACACCCGGTTTGATGATCCCTGCTTTTTCCAAGGCTATTTTCTCAAGGGTATCGCCCAAAATATGGGTGTGATCCAACCCGATGTTGGTAATCAAGGATACTTCTGGAGTAATGATATTGGTAGAATCCAAACGACCACCTAATCCAACCTCCACCACAGCAATATCAATTTTTTCTTCTGCAAAATAAGTGAAGGCCATTCCCACTGTCATTTCAAAAAAGGAAAGCTTGTGGTATTCCAAAAAGGCCTTGTGCTTGTCGATAAAGTCTTTCACAAAGTCCTTATCGACTTCTTTTCCATTGATCTTGATCCGTTCCCTAAAATCTTTAAGATGGGGCGAAGTGTAAAGACCCACCTTGTAGCCTGCTTCTTGTAGAATGGAAGCCAACATATGGCTGCTGGACCCTTTACCATTGGTTCCGGCAATATGAATGCTCTTGAACTTCAGTTCTGGATTACCCAGATAACCGGAAAACTGGATGATATTATCCAATTTGGCATTGAGGGCCACTATACCTTTTTGCTGGTACATGGGGAGCTGGGAAAACATCCAGTCCAAGGTTTCCTTATAGGTCACTATTGCCCCAATTTAAAATTGATCACCACAAATCCAATTTGCTGTGAAGGTGCGTTGGAATCCAAGTTCCAACGGTAGGTAAGTGCAGTCTTTTTGGCGGGATCCAACAAACATTGTGCATTGTTGGTGGTTCCTTTTACACCTGGTTGTGCATCAATGACCTTGCCACTTCTATCCACAACAATGCGCACCACTACCCTACCTTCTTCATTGCAGTTTTGTTGCACCACATCCTTGCTTTGCAAAGACCTTCCATTTAAACCATAACCGCCTGCTCCACCACCACTTCCGGTTCCTGGGGCGCCATAATAGGATGTAGCATAGGGATCACCATCAGGTTGGCCCTTGTCCCCGGGTTTGTTGTCATTCCCTTCGCTGCCTGTGGCGGTACCATCAGACTTGCCAATGCCACCGATCAGGGCGTCGATTTTGCTTTTCTTTGCCTCCTGTTCTTGGCGTTGCTTTTCTTCGGCATCCCTTTTTTCCTTGGCAATGCGCTCTGCTTCCGCCTTGGCCTTTTCGGCAGCTTCATCCGCCTTACGTTTGGCTTCTTGCTGCTGCTTTATTTTTATGGATTCCTCGTCGTTGCTGGTCAATACCTTTTCTACAGGAGCCTCTTCGGCAACCGATTCCTGTGGCTGCACAGGCTCCACCTGCTTAACAGGTTCACTGACCACTTCCCTGGGTTCGGATTTGATTTTTTCCTTGGGTTGTACTTCACCACTTCCAAAGTCCATGGTGCCAAAATTTACTGCAATACCGTTCTCAATGGGAGGATCTAAATAGGTAAGACCTATATAGAAGAGCAAAAGCAGTAACCCGCTCAACAAAAGTGTTGTGAGCGTGAAGGATTTTTTCTTGTGTCTCGTATCTAAAAATGACATTATTTTGGCCGCACAGCCAAGATAACCTTGTAATTGTTCCTATTGGCAATGTCCATCACGTTGACCGCTTCTTTGATGGCCACGTTTTCTTCTGCCCTTAAGATGATAGTAGGCTTGTCTTGACCTTCAAGTGCCTTTTTTAGTTCAATTTCAATGTATTCTTTATTGATCTGCTCGTTGTTCACAAAATACTTCAGGTCCTTGTTGATGGTAACCGAAACATTCTGTGTGTTGGTAGATTTCCCTTTCGCCTTGGGCAGAAGTAAATCCAGGGCATTTGGCGCATTGGATGTCAACATGAAGAAGACCAATAACAGAAATACGATATCTGTCATGGACGACATGCTGAATTCTGGGCTTACCTTGTTTCTTCCCTTTAGTTTCATACCGGAATACTATAGGGGTTCGTTCAACAAGTCCAAGAACTCTACGGCATTGGCTTCCATTTGATGTACCACCTTATCGGTCCTGTTCACCAAGTGGTTATACCCGATGTAAGCGATAATACCCACAACCAAACCGGCCACCGTAGTGGTCATGGCAGTGTAGATACCAGATGCCAAGGAGCCCATTTCGGCCTGGCCACCGCTACTTGCCATTTCGTGAAAGGCCAAGATCATACCGATCACGGTACCCAAAAACCCGATCATGGGTGCAGCACCCGCTACAGTGGCAAGAACGCTTACGTTCTTTTCCAACTTGTAAACTTCCAGTGTACCGGCATTTTCAATGGATGTATTAATGTCATCCAAAGGTTTGCCAATACGGGCGACCCCTTTTTCGATCAACCGGGCAACAGGAGAATCGGTTTGTGCACACAGCAATCTAGCAGCTTCCAATTTACCGTTCATGACGTGGTCACGAATCTGGTTCATGAAGTTTTTGTCGATCTTCGACGCTGCTTTTATGGCAAAAACGCGTTCAAAATAAATGTACAATGCTACGAATAGAAGGATGAAAAGTACCAAAATGATCACAATACTTCCCGTACCTCCATTAACAATAAGATCCATCACGGAAAGGGTCTTTTCTTCTGAAATAGAGGCAATTGTCTCAGCGCCCTCCGCTGCTTCTTGAAAAATAATCATATAAAATCCCCAATTTAAGTTGCAATAATAACGGAGATTTTCGACCTAAAGTATTTTCTCTAGAACAAATTTCGCAAGATCATGAAACAAGCCGCTCCTCCGATGAACCCAAGGAATGCCAACCATGATATTTTTTTCAAGTACCAGAAAAAGTCGATCTTCTCCATACCCATGGCCACAACTCCTGCTGCAGACCCAATGATCAACATACTTCCACCGGTTCCGGCAGAGTAGGCTATAAAGTGCCACAACTGGTCGTTCATAGGCTCGGAGAACATTCCCAAACTGGCAGCTACCAAAGGCACGTTGTCAATCACCGCAGAACCAACACCCAACAACAGGATTACCAAATCCGATACGTGGGTACTGGCCATTTCTGTTCCGATCATGGGCATTCCCTGTTTTAGACCTTCGGCAAAGTTGAACAACAAACCAAGGGATTCCAAAGCGGCTACGGCCATTAAGATACCCAAGAAGAAGAGGATACTGGGAAGCTCGATCTTGGTCAAGGCTTTGTGTACAGGACTATGGTGTGAGGCAGCATCACTTTCTTCATCCACATTGGAAATGGAGAATTTTGCACTACTGAATATTTCCGCAAAAGTAGAAACCACAGCTAGTGACAACATCATTCCAACGTAAGGAGGTAAGTGTGTGATGGTTTTGAAAATGGGCACGAAAATGATGGCTCCCAATCCTAAATACAACATTTTGGCACCAAATCTAGATTTTGGTGGTTCTTCCTCCTCAGCATCGATCTGACCTTTGAAAACGGGCAAAAATGAAGCAACAAGAGATGGAATGACCATACACAACATAGACGGCAACAACAAATGCTCGATCAAGTTGGCAGTGGTCACTTTTTTACCGATCCAAAGCATGGTTGTCGTCACATCACCGATTGGCGACCATGCACCGCCAGCGTTGGCAGCAATAATGATCAAACCAGCATACCAAATTCTAGTATCCCTGTCCTTAACAATTTTTTGAAGGATAGAAATCAATACAATGGTAGCAGTAAGGTTATCAATGATCGCAGAAAGAATAAACGCAAGGAAAGAGAAAATCCAAAGGATTTTTTTCTTGCTCCTGGTCTTCACAAAAGTTTTGATGGTAGAAAAGCCATCAAAATAATCAATGATCTCCACAATGGTCATGGCTCCCAATAGGAATACCAAAATCTCAGAAGTCTTGCCTAAGTGGTGCAATAAGGTTTCTTCCAAAAGTTCCAATTTTTCGGCGTGCCCGAACGTATTGAAATCTTCCATCAAATGGTGTTCACTGGAATTGAACCAGCTGGTAAATCCGTCCAATCCAAAGGCTATAAGGGCCCATAGGATGGCCATCATGGCCAAGGCGGGGATAAGTTTATCTATTTTTAAGTTGTGTTCGAGGGTGATTGCCAAATATCCAACGACAAAAACGACAACTAAGAGGGTTTCCATGTTAAGTTTGGTTTAATTAAGGAATTATTTTTGAGTAGTTATCTATGGTGCTAAAGATATTCAAAATGAGTTTTTCCGCATAATCTTATTGGCATAAATTATTGTGAAAATGAGATAATGCCCACAATTACTTTGTGGGATTTTAAATCATTCTCATTTTTTACTGTTCATCGCTATAAAATTCCTATTGTAAGACTATATTTGTACACCATTTTTAGTTATTATTCAGTTTTATGGATTTTACACTTTCCGAAGAACAGTTGATGATCAAACAAGCGGCAAAGGATTTTGCCCAAACCGAGCTTTTGTCTGGAGTAATTGAACGGGATGAAACCCAAACTTTTCCAAACGAATTGGTCCAGAAAATGGGACAATTGGGCTTTTTGGGAATGATGGTCAATGAAAAATATGGAGGAAGTGGCCTTGATACCCTATCCTATGTTTTGGCCATGGAAGAACTATCAAAAGTGGATGCTTCTGCCTCTGTAATGGTTTCCGTAAACAATTCATTGGTGTGTTGGGGATTGGAAACATTCGGTACCGAAGCCCAAAAGGAAAAATATTTGACCCGATTGGCCTCTGGCGAAATCATTGGTGCATTTTGCCTTTCGGAACCTGAAGCCGGCAGTGATGCCACTTCGCAAAAAACCACGGCCATTGACAATGGCGATCATTATATCTTGAACGGTACTAAAAACTGGATCACTAATGGAAGTCGCGCCGAAGTATACCTCGTAATCGCCCAAACCCATGTGGAAAAAGGTCATCATGGGATAAATGTCTTGATTGTGGAAAAAAGCATGGATGGCTTTGTTATCGGTCCAAAAGAAAACAAATTGGGGATACGCGGGAGCGACACGCATTCCCTTATTTTCAATGATGTTAGAGTTCCCAAAGAAAATAGGATCGGTGAAGATGGTTTTGGATTCAAGTTTGCCATGAAAACATTAGCTGGCGGCAGAATAGGGATCGCAGCCCAAGCATTGGGTATCGCTGCAGGTGCTTATGAGTTGGCATTGGAGTATTCCAAACAACGAAAAGCTTTTGGCACCGAGATTGCCAATCATCAGGCCATAGCCTTTAAATTGGCCGATATGCACACCAAAATTCAGGCAGCGAGACATTTGGTATATCAAGCAGCATGCGACAAGGATACCAAAAAAGACTACACATTATCGGGAGCCATGGCAAAACTATATGCCTCCGAAGTGGCCATGGAAACTGCCGTAGAAGCGGTCCAGATCCATGGCGGGAATGGCTTTGTAAAGGACTACCACGTAGAGCGGTTGATGCGTGACGCAAAGATTACCCAGATTTATGAAGGAACCTCCGAAATCCAAAAAATTGTCATATCAAGGAGCATTTTAAAAGACTAAAAAATAGCATACCCCTTCAATTGAAGGGGTATGTCTTTTAAAAAATTAGTTTTATAGCTCCCTCCCCCTATATTGTACCAGCAACGAATGTTCTGAACATCAAAAATCAACAGAAACCTCCATTTACAGCAGGGATAATAGGTTTTTTATCAAATTATTTGAGATAATGATAATTTAACATTCCATTAATTCTCAAATTAAATATAATTCAACCCTTCATTCGATACGTTGATTATTTATCTGTCAATCAGTAAATATCTTATTATTCGTTCATCATATTTGGTATTTTTGAAGAAATACGTTAATGATGAAATTGGAAAGACAAGGTTTATACCTGCCGGAATTTGAGCATGATAACTGCGGTGCAGGTTTCATCTGTAGCCTAAAAGGAAGAAAATCCAACGATATAATCCATAAGGCCTTAGAGATATTGGATAAATTGGAACACCGTGGTGCTGTAAGTGCAGATGGTAAAACAGGTGATGGAGCAGGCATCCTTATCGATGTGCCCCATGCCTTCTTCAGCGATGTCTGCAAGTTCAGTCTTCCAGAAGCAGGCGAGTATGCAGTGGGCAACGTTTTTTTACCTCAAAAAGCAAACCAACGGGATTTTTGCATCAAAGTCCTTGAAGATAATATGAAAATGCAGGGACTGCAATTATTAGGCTGGAGAGATGTTCCGGTTAACCGTTCCGTTCCTGGTAGAATAGCTGCAGAAACCGAGCCTTATGTAATGCAGGTTTTCATCGGCAAGGGTGAAGCTTTGGACGATTTCCAGTTCAACCTGAAACTTTTCATTGCACGTAAGATTACCGAACATACCATCATAGATAGCAAACTTTCTCAAAGTCCGTTTTTCTATCTACCTAGCCTTTCCACCAAAATCATCATCTTTAAGGGGCTATTGGTACCAAAAGATATTAGCAGATATTATGAAGATCTTTTGGATCCAAGGGTAGTGACCCGTTTAGCCTTGGTGCACCAACGGTTTTCCACCAATACCTTCCCAACGTGGGATTTGGCACAGCCGTTCCGATATATGTGCCACAATGGGGAAATCAACACCTTAAGAGGAAACGTATCCCGTATGCGTTCCCGCGAAGAATTGATGAAGAGCGATTGGTTCGGGGACGATATCAAGAAAATACTTCCCATTGTCCTCCGTGGAAAATCGGATTCGGCCAGTATGGATATGGTTGTGGAACTATTGTTGATGACAGGTCGCTCCCTTCCGGAAGTCATGATGATGCTGGTACCCGAAGCCTGGGAGAAAAACCCTGAAATGTCCGAATCCAAGAAGGCGTTTTACGAATACAACAGTTGTTTGATGGAACCTTGGGACGGTCCGGCGTCCATACCTTTTACCGATGGAAATTACATCGGTGCGGTTTTGGACCGAAATGGGCTTCGCCCGTCCAGATATTCAGTGACCAAAAAAGGATATGTAATCATGTCTTCCGAGACCGGGGTGGTTGAATTGGATCCAGAAGATATTGAATTGCACGGCAGGTTGGAACCCGGAAAAATGTTCCTGGTGAACATGGAAGAGGGCCGAATCGTAAACGATGAGGAAATCAAGGAAACCATTGCCAAGAAACATCCTTATAAAAAGTGGTTGAATGACAATTTGGTCCATCTACGCGACATACCTTATAATGATTGCCCAGTTTTCTTTGGCGAATTCCCATTGAAAACAAGAAGGGCCGCCTTTGGATACACCCATGAGGACATCAATACCATCATTATGCCCATGGCCAAGCAAGGCAAGGAACCTATCGGCTCCATGGGGTCGGATACGCCCATTGCAGTACTTTCCGAAAGACCACAATTGATCTATAACTACTTCAAACAACTTTTTGCACAGGTAACCAACCCACCTTTGGATGGTATCCGTGAAGAGTTGATCACCGATATCAGCCTTACTTTGGGCAGTGACCATAATATTTTCGACTTTTCAGAATTGCATTGCCGAAAATTGAAAATCCAAAATCCAGTCATTTCCAAAGAAGATTTGGACAAAATCAAAAACTACGACGCCAGTCCGGATTACAAAGTGGTTTCCATTTCCATCCTTTATGAAATTGCTAAAGGTCACAATGGTTTGGAAGAGGCTTTGGATTCCATTCTTTCCCAAGCGGTAAAGGCCATCGACTCAGGTGCCAACATCATCATCCTTTCCGACAGGATGGTAAGTACCGAAATGGCAGCAATCCCGGCACTTTTGGCCTGTTCCTATGTGAACAGTGGCCTGCAAAAATTGGGTAAACGTTCTAAACTGAGCATCATCATCGAATCTGCAGAACCTAGGGAAGTACACCATTTTGCATTGCTTTTCGGTTTTGGGGCAAGTGCCATCAACCCTTACTTGGTAAATGAGATCATCGGGGAGCAGATTACAGAGAACAACATCACAGAATTCACGTTTGAGGAAGCCATCAAAAATTACAACAAGGCCATCGGCAAGGGCATCTTAAAAGTGATGAACAAAATTGGGATCTCCACCCTTAATTCATACAGGGGTTCCCAACTATTCGAATGCATTGGCATCAATACTAAGGTAGTGGACAAGTATTTCCCGAATACGCCGACACGTATCCAAGGTATTGGATTGTATGAAATTGAGAAGGAAATAGCGAAACGCCACAACAGAGCATTCAAGAATCAGGAATTAGCAGCCAATCTAGACATTGAGGTTGGTGGCGAGTACCGTTGGAGGAGAAATGGTGAAAAACATATGTTCAATCCATTAACTATCGCCAAACTCCAAAAATCGGTACGCGATAACGAGCCGGAGACCTATAAAGAGTATTCCGAGTTGGTAAATGAGCAATCGAAAAACTTGATGACCATCCGTGGTTTGTTTGAATTTTCAAACTATGACCCCATCCCGATCGAGGAAGTGGAACCTTGGACCGAGATTGTAAAACGGTTCAAGACTGGGGCCATGTCCTACGGAAGTATCAGCAAGGAAGCACATGAAAATCTTGCGATTGCCATGAACCGTATCGGTGGAAAAAGCAATTCAGGTGAAGGGGGAGAAGATCCGGCTCGTTTTTATAGAAGTCAGACAGGCGACTGGAAAAACAGCGCCATTAAACAAGTAGCCTCAGGTAGGTTTGGGGTAACTTCCAATTATCTGACAAATGCCCAAGAAATCCAGATTAAAATGGCACAAGGTGCCAAACCTGGGGAAGGTGGACAGTTGCCTGGGCCAAAAGTGGACCCGGCCATTGCAAAAACACGAAATTCAACTCCTTATGTGGGACTGATCTCACCACCGCCGCACCACGATATTTACTCCATTGAGGATTTATCTCAATTGATCTATGACCTAAAATCTGCCAACCGCGAAGCTAGAATCAATGTGAAATTGGTATCAGAAGTGGGTGTTGGAACAGTAGCCGCTGGGGTTGCCAAGGCCAAGGCCGATGTGGTATTGATTTCAGGTTACGATGGTGGTACCGGAGCCTCGCCATTGACTTCGTTGAAACATGCAGGGCTTCCTTGGGAACTTGGTATTGCCGAAGCACAACAAACACTTGTCTTGAACGATCTACGAAACAGAGTGGTTTTGGAGTGTGACGGACAATTGAAAACCGGAAGGGATGTTGCTATTGCCTGTTTATTGGGAGCAGAGGAATTTGGCTTTGCCACAGCACCATTGGTAGCTTCAGGTTGTATCATGATGCGTGTTTGCCACTTGAATACGTGTCCCGTGGGCATTGCCACACAAAATCCTGAGCTACGCAAAAAATTCCAGGGCAAACCGGAACACGTCGTCAACTACATGTATTTTGTAGCCCAAGAATTAAGGGAAATCATGGCCAAGCTTGGCTTTAGGACCATTAACGAAATGGTGGGACAAGTACAAAAACTGGACAGGAACAAGGCCATTGCGCACTATAAAGCTGCAGGTATTGACCTAACTCCTATTTTATATCAGGTTGATGTACCCGAAGGCACCAAGTTCTACAATACCCAAAAACAACACCATGACATCATGGATTCCATTGAGTTTGGCATTATTGCCAAGGCACACCCTGCCCTTTTCAGGAAAGAAAAGACTTCGTTGGATTTCCCAATTCATAACACCGATAGGTCCATTGGAGCTATCATCAGTAATGAGATTTCTAAAATCTATGGTGCTGATGGATTACCTGACAACACCTTAAAATTAAACTTTACAGGTTCCGCAGGACAAAGTTTTGGTGCCTTTGCCACCAAGGGACTTACTATGATTGTAAACGGAAACACCAACGATTATTTGGGCAAAGGACTTTCTGGAGCCAAACTGGTAGTCAAAGTTCCATTCAAATCCACCTTTAAACCAGAGGAAAATGTGATTATCGGGAACGTTGCACTTTATGGTGCCACTTCTGGAGAAGCCTATATCAATGGTAAGGCGGGAGAGCGTTTCTGCGTGAGAAACTCCGGGGCCAAGGCAGTAGTGGAAGGTATTGGTGACCATGGATGCGAGTACATGACCGGTGGTGTGGCCGTGATCTTGGGTACTGTGGGAAGGAATTTCGGTGCCGGTATGAGTGGCGGAATTGCCTATGTGTATGACAAGGATGGCACATTTAAGAAGAAATGCAATGGAGAGGAACTTAACTTGCTACCAGTTGAAGAACCCAGTGACATTGTCCAGCTAAAGGAATTGATCGAAAACCATTACAATGCCACCTTAAGTCCATTGGCGCAGGATATTTTGGAAAATTGGGAGAAAGTATTGCCCAAATTCATCAAGGTATTCCCTGAAGAATACAGACAAGCCCTTATCCGATTGGAACAAGAAAAAATGCAAACCTTATAATTTTAGAGATGGGAAAGATTACAGGATTTATGGAATTTGACAGGAAAGTAGAAGGTTATGCTCCTGTTGAAGAACGCATCAAAAACTATAAGGAGTTTACGGAGCCGCTAAAGGAAAGTGAGCTCAAGAACCAAGGAGCACGCTGTATGGATTGTGGCATTCCCTTTTGTCATAGTGGCTGTCCACTGGGCAATTTGATTCCCGATTTTAACGATGCCGTGTATCAGGGGAAATGGCAAAAAGCAGCCAAAATACTGCATTCAACCAACAACTTTCCGGAATTTACAGGCAGGTTATGCCCAGCGCCTTGTGAGGAAGCTTGCGTTCTTGGTATCAATGAAGACCCCGTTTCCATTGAGAATATTGAAAAGAATATTGTAGAAACAGCCTTTAAAAGTGGTTGGATCAAACCAGAACCACCATCCAAAAGAACTGGAAAAAAAGTGGCCGTCATTGGTTCCGGACCAGCAGGTCTGGCAACAGCACAACAACTCAACCGCGCTGGCCACTTGGTAACCGTATTTGAGCGCGATGAAAAAGTCGGCGGTCTTTTACGTTATGGCATTCCCGATTTTAAAATGGAAAAAAATGTCATCGACAGACGTTTGGAGGTAATGAAGAAGGAAGGTATCGAATTCAAAACAGGAATTCATGTGGGTGTTGATGTAACGGCTGCTGAACTCAAGCAGGATTATGATGCTGTTGTACTTTGTGGTGGTGCCACGGTACGCCGTGGATTGCCCATACCAGGTTCCGATTTAAAAGGCGTGGTACAGGCCATGGATTTCCTTCCGCAGAACAACAGAAAGGTAGATGGCATTCCTTACAAAGGTGAGGAGTTGACCGCCAAAGGCAAAAAAGTGATCGTTATTGGCGGAGGTGACACCGGATCGGATTGTATCGGAACATCTATCCGTCATGGTGCAGTATCCGTAACCAATTTCGAGATTATGCCAATGGGCAGTACCGAACGACCAGAAGGTCAACCATGGCCGTTTTGGCCCATGCGTTTACGAACTAGTACTTCACATAAGGAGGGAGCAGAAAGAGTTTTTAGCATTTCCACCAAGCATTTTAATGGCGATAAGGATGGAAACTTAAAAAGCTTAGTTACTTCCGAAGTGGAATGGGTAACGGCTCCTCGCCAAAGACCGGTTCTTAAAGAAGTGCCAGGCTCGGAAAAAGAGTGGGATTGCGATTTGGCCCTTTTGGCTTTGGGTTTTACCGGTTCGGAGACCACAATTGCAATTCAATTGGGATTGGAAATGGACCCACGGACCAACATCAAAGCTTCGGTTGCCAACTATAAGACCAATGTTCCCGGTGTTTTTGTGGCTGGGGACCAAAGAAGGGGACAATCATTAATTGTTTGGGCCATTTCAGAAGGTAGGCAAGCTGCACATCATGTGGATGCCTATTTGATGGGACAATCCTTTCTGCCTTTGAAAGGAGAAGGAGATCTTCCAAGAATATAATACATAAATCTCAACTAAAACTAGCAGACTCCCTTAACTTAGGTTTGGGGAGTTTTTTTATTCCTCCAACAAGTATATAAACAAAAAAGCCCCTTCACTTGCGTGAAGGGGCTTCGAGGAAGGCGGCGACCTACTCTCCCACCTGGTGTGGCAGTACCATCGGCGCAAACGGGCTTAACTTCCCTGTTCGGAATGGAAAGGGGTGTGCCCCGTCGCCAT
>JASBTS010000205.1 GCA_030148305.1 Allomuricauda sp.
TCACCAAAACCACCTGCTTGTCCAGAAACATAAACAGAAGGTGTATTCACCAAGGTCATGGTAACGTCTTGGGTTCCTATTTTTTCCTGAATAATCTTCACAGGAACTGAAGAAACAGCTATAGGTGTCTTTCTATCTGTAGCAAGGTCAATAATCCCTGTACCTATAACAACAACCTCTCCCAATTCTTCTGCATCGGGCATTAAAGAGATGGTTCCCAAGTTGCCTGTAGTAGTGAAGGGTATACTTTTGGATACAAATCCAATGTAAGAAATAAGCAAAGTTCCTGAACTCTGGCCAACTTCCAAAGTGAAATTTCCATCAAAATCAGTTGATGTACCTGTACTGGTTCCCTTAACCATTACAGTAGCTCCTGGTAGCGGGCCGCCTTGTTCCCCGTCAACGACCGTACCAGAAATGGTCCCTTGTGAAAATGCCATCACGGACATAAAAAGAGCCGCAAAAGCCAAGTAAATTCTTTTCATTTAATTCAGTGTTTAAGTGTTTAATTAGCGCTGCAAATGTGATTCATTTTTGACACACTGCGATTAAGCCAAAGTTAAATAAGGCTAAGATACTTAACACAAAATTAACAAACAATGTTACCTGACAAACAATTGTTTAGGGTTTTTGAGTATTAATAAAAACCCATCAAATTACCCTTTAAAATTTTGCAATAGATGCAACGTTGATGTGTCGTGTTTGCCGATTTCTGAATTTTCAATATCGGCAAGAATATTTTTTGCCAATTGCTTGCCAAGTTCCACACCCCATTGGTCATAACTGAATATGTTCCAAACAACGCCCTGAACAAAAATCTTGTGTTCATAAAGGGCAATCAAAGCACCCAAACTTTTTGGGGTTAGTTTTTGGATCAACAAAGTGTTCGTAGGCTTGTTGCCTTCAAATACTTTAAATGGAAGCAAGGTTTCTATTTCAGAGGCCGAAAGTTTTTGTCCTTCCAATTCTTGTTTGACTTCATCTGGAGTTTTACCGTTCATCAATGCCTCGGTCTGGGCAAAGAAATTGGCCATTAATTTATTGTGATGGTCCACATCTCCATGAAGGGATTCCTTGTAACCGATAAAATCGGTCGGGATAAGTTTGGTTCCTTGATGGATCAACTGAAAGAAAGCATGTTGGGAATTGGTCCCAGGTTCACCCCAAATGATGGTCCCGGTCTGGTGGCCCACACGGTTACCTGCCCTGTCCACACTTTTACCATTACTTTCCATGATACCCTGCTGCAAATAGGCTGAAAAACGACTTAAATATTGGGTATAGGGAATTATGGCCTCGGTTTCTGCACCATAAAAATTGTTGTACCACACACTGATCAAGGCCAGGATTACCGGAATGTTCTTATCAAACGGAGTTTCCTTGAAATGAACGTCCATCTCATGGGCACCTGCCAACAATTCTTCAAAATGTTCATGGCCCACCGAAATGGCTATAGTCAAGCCAACGGCACTCCAAAGTGAAAAACGCCCGCCAACCCAATCCCACATGGGGAATACATTTTCGTCGGCAATGCCAAATTCACTTATTTTTTCAAGGTTGGTGGATACCGCTGCAAAATGATGGGCTATATCTTTTTCAGAAGCCTTCTTTAAAAACCATTTTTTAATGGTAAGGGCATTGCTCAACGTTTCTTGGGTAGTGAAAGTTTTGGATACAATCACAAAAAGAGTGGTTTCCGGATTGAGTTCCTTCAACACTTCATACACATGGTCCCCATCCACATTGCTGACAAAATGGGTCTTGAGGTGATTTTTGTAAAACTTCAAGGCTTCCACAACCATTACGGGTCCCAAATCAGATCCCCCAATTCCAATGTTCACCACATCGGTGAAGGGTTTTCCAGTGAATCCTTTCTTTTCTCCAGAAATAATGGCTTGCGAAAAAGCTTTGATCTTTTCCCTTACGGCATATACTTCGTCCACAATATTCTCTCCATCCACAAAGATTTTTTCATCTTTGGTTGCCCGCAAAGCAGTATGCAAAACGGCCCTGCCTTCGGTCTGGTTGATGGGTTCCCCTTCAAAATAGCTTTTAATGGAACTTTTAAGTCCAACTTCTTCAGCCAGTTCCAGCAAAAGGGATAGAGTCTTGTCGGTTATCCTATTTTTTGAGTAATCCACCAAAAAATCCTTCCAAACCAATGAAAACTTCTCACCGCGATTTACATCTGTTTCGAAAAGTTCCCTTAAGTGTTTATCCTTTGTTTCTTGATAATGGGCCTGAAGCTTTTTCCAGGTATTTGTAGTAGTAGGGTTGATTGTGGGTAATGCCATTACTGGTTATAAGTGATTAAGGTTTCTTCGGGTTCAGGGGCCGGGTCTACATACTCTATACAATCCAATTGCCATTTGAGCGGTTCTATATGGGTCATGTAATCTGTACGTAAGGAATCCGCAATAGGTTCCGCAGCAGGAAGTTCTTCACTAAATGGATCTACTTCCCTGCCATTTTTCCAAAAACGGTAGCATACGTGGGGCCCTCCCGTATTTCCGGTCATTCCAATCCATCCGATCACATCTCCCTGTCTGACAAAATCGCCTTTTTTCACATTTTGGGCCTTCATATGTAAATATTGGGTACTATAAGTGCCATTGTGCTTGATTTTTACAAATTTGCCATTTCCTCCTCTTCGGGTAGATTCGATTACTGTTCCATCTGCAGTTGCCACAATGGGCGTCCCAATTGGTGCAGCAAAATCTGTTCCTTTATGGGGTCTGACTTTATAACCATAGTAGGCAATCCTGCGTTTTAGATTATAACGAGAAGACAATCGATATTGCAATTTTACAGGGGCCCGTAAAAAAGTACTTCTCAAATTATTGGCATCTTGATCAAAATATTCCAAGATTTGGTTGGTTGAATCCGCTATATAAGGGAAAGCATAAATGGTTTTTCCTTTATGCTCAAAATAGGCTGCCTTTATAGTACCAAGACCTGCATAAATACTATCATTAATATATCGCTCATCGAAAACCACCTTGAACTTGTCGCCTTTTTCCAACCGAAGAAAATCAATGGTCCAGGCATAAATATCTGAAAGTGCAAATGTTAGGTTATAATCCACCCCTAAAGTATCAATAGAAAGGGATAAGCTATGATCTATTATCCCACCTATTTCCCGCTCAACCAATTTTACCTTTTTCCTGCTCTTGTAGGCTACCGCACTGTCCCGTAAATCAATCACCGTGTAATTGATTTTGTCATTCTGATAGATAAAGACCTTGGCCACTTCGGAAGTGTCTTTGGATTTTAAGATAAGGTAAGGCTTGCCAACTTTGATTTTTCTTACGTCAAAAGTATCCTTGAAGTTTTCAGAAATAGCGGCAATCTTTGGATACTCCACTTTGTTTTTGAGCATGAGCTCCCCAAAGCTGTCCCCACTCCTTACGGTGTCGTGCACCACATTGTATTCATCCAAGTTGAATCCATAATGAAGAACGGGAGGTTTTTCAATAACCTCAACTTTTGCTACCTCTTCTACCGGTTCTTTAGTTTGATTGCATGACACCATTACGATCAGTGCCAAGATTGCCCCAATAAATTTTTGCATTTTTATTCCTTGTATTCCTTGTTCTCGGGATTAAAAATATGTTCTACCCACTCCTTTCCCCATGTATCCAATTCATATTCTGAGTACAAAGTTGGGAAAAATATTATTTTCTGAAAACTCGGCGGCAAATACTGTTTCCAATTTGTACCTCCGGTTGCCTCTACATCCTTGCCCTCCTTGGCCAAATATCTGTATGCGGAGCCCATATGCATTAACGGCCAATTTACGTTGGCATTCATATCCAATGTCTTTAACGCACTGATCAGTTCTTCATTGTTTTGGGATTCATCGGGCAGTTGTAAATATTTTTGATATACAGTGCTGTCCTTCAACTGGTTGGCTATTCTCAACAACCTTGGGGTATACCTGATCTCGAACTGTTTCAAGGTCAACGTTTTTTCCCCGGTTTTTAGGTCGGTAGCACCTTTCTTCCAATATACGTGTTCAAAAAGTTCCTCAATCGTGTTCTCCTCGGAAAAGTTATCCCTCTCTGTATGATGCAGCATATTTTCCAATGGAGTGGCGTAGATTTCGATCATCCTATATTGGGCCGACTGGAATCCACTTGCCGGCAACAGGGCCATCCGGTAACGGAGAAACTGTTCCCTTTCCATACCGTTGATCATAATACTGAAGGAGGAAATCAATGCTTTAAAATAACTGTTGATCCTTCTTACCTTTTCAATAAAGAAAGTAAGATCCTGCGAGCGGTCCTCAACGATCTGCTTCTGCTCATGCAAGATCAGCTTAAAATAAAGCTCCGTGATCTGATGGTACATGATGAAGATTTCCTCATCCGGAAAATGGGTCCTGGGCACTTGAAGGCTCAAAAGCGTGTCCAAGTGAATATAATCCCAGTAGGTGAGGTAGCGTTGGTAAAGCAGCCCGTCAAGGTAAGAACTCAGGTCTTGACCCGAGTTTTTGTACTTTTCTTCAAGTTTGTTGATTTGGGACTGAATTTTGGGATCCTGCTTCATCAATGCCAATCTGCGCTAGTTCATGATAATTTTGAATTGGTTCCTTAATCCATTATAAGCCTCGAGGTCTGCTTTTAAGGATCCCACCGCCAAATCTGCTTTTATGCGTATGGGAATCTTGTTCAAATCGTTGGACACCCAAAGGGTCAAACTCTCCTTTTCCTTGAAAACACGGCCCGACTGAACCAACGGTCTAAATTTAAGACATTCCACTTTGCCAAACTTGGTCTTTAGGATTTCTTTTCCTAAATATTTCAACTGGAACTTAAACATGCCGTCATCATCAAAAAGCATATCAAGATCAATGGATTGGCCTTCCACAAATTCGTCATGTTTGTAATTGCTCCTTAAAAAATAGGAAGCCGAAATAAGGTCCTGTACTCCGTTGTGGATCTGAAAATCTTGCTGGGTACCATTTTTATGATCTTTGAGCACTGCATTACGGGTATTGTAATCAAAATTGATTTCCATATCCTTGGTATAGCCTCCCTCGTCAATTTTTCTGATAAACTTGTAGGGCCTTCCATTTCCACGACCAAAATAACTCTCATAAGTGTCGTCCACTTTAAAAAAAATGCTGGCGAAACCCGTGGTCTTGCCCGTGCCCACCACGTGGTAAACCGGAAGGCTATCCAAGGTCTCGGAAGTAAGGTGCATAGTGGCATAGCTAGCATTTAGGATCCCATAATGGATCCTGAACTTGAGCCATTCCCCATTTTTAAAAGCTGGTGTGGATTTTTGCCCCATTAGCGAAAGGCCCGCTAACAGGAAAAATAAAGGAAGTAGTTTTTTCATAGTCAATTTTATGCTCATAAAATTAGCAAAAACGATGATGGGGCCATCTGGTTTACATATACTTAAACAAATCTTATTCCAAAATAGTATAAATAAAAAAAGCCCAGTCTTAAAACTGGGCTTTTCCTAAATAACCAACCAAACTTTAAATTATGAAAAACCAATACTTAAAGTTATAAGGGAACCACCCCTTATCTGAGACAAATATACGCCAGCCTTTTGTAGGAAATTCAGTTTTTAACGGACTTTAACTTAACCCCCTATAAATTGATCCTTTTTGAGCACTTTTTTGGCAAATTATTAAGAAATCCAAGGGATTTGATGCATCCCTCATAATCAGAACCAGAACCCAACACTAAAGAAAATACTGTCATTTTTTATCTCGGGCGACCAAGAGTAGTAAATCTGTATCGGGCCGATAAATGATTCAAATCCATACCCCACCCCGTAACCCGAATAAGTGGGTTCGGCAAACCAATCTCCCGTTCGGAACAGATCATCGGCCACGTTGGCAACGTTCGTAGTGAACATGAGGTGATGTTTGGGGGCTACTCTATAATCCAGGCGGCCGTATGCCTTAACAAAACTGTTCCCGGGAAGGCTGAGAAAATCATACCCGAAGAAGGGCACAAAATTGTTCACAAAGTCATTCCCAAAGCCTCCTAGGATAAAATCGAACGAAGTTACATCGGAAGTTCCCAACTTAACGCCTCCTTCTGCCTCTATATTAAAACTCAAATTGTGCAAAATGGGTATAGCTGTTCCCAGCCTAGCCTTTGCAATGGAAAACTCCCTAAAGTTTTTGTTGTAATCCGAGGAGAACAAATAAATATGGAAATCACTATCGAACAAAAGCCCCTTGGTAGGAAAATATTTGTCATCATAGGTGTCCAGCGTTATTTTGGAAAAAGCATTGAAATAGTTGGACTTCTCAAAGGTGGTCCTCCCATCATCATCCGTCAACGTTGGTTCCGTCTCGGTTCCTTCGCCCAATGTTCTGGTAGAATATCTTAAAAATTTATGTTCCGCCCCAATGGTAAAGGCAAATTCTTCCTGTAGCACCGTTTGGAGATATATCTGGTTGGTCAAATCGGTTACATCCAAACTGATGCTTCTGATATTGGGATCGTTGGGCACATTAAAATTACCCTCTATCAATGAAAAATCGATTTCCGAATTAAAATCGGTGAACTTGGAATTGATCCCAAAGCTCCAATAATATCCTTTGTCAAGATAATATTGCATATTGTATCGGATGTGGTCCCCCAAAATAAAATCGAACGAAGCCACATCGTCCTTCATCAAAAAATTCTTCTTGGTCAAGTTGAACAGGGCCGCACTTTTATAAAGGTCATCGTAATGGGCAGAGACCTTGATGAACATCTTATTGGGGTTCTCCTTGATCTTTAAAATAAGGTCGGTTCCCAATCCATTGGAAACCAAGTCATACCGAATAGCTTTGAAGTTTCCGGTGGCCGATAGGTTGTTAATGCCCTGTTTCAGGTCCTCAAAGGCGATTTTTTCCGCAAGATTGAACCTCAATTTACCTTTAATATAGCCTCTGGTATAGCGATCGTTCCCTTCTATGAGCATTCGGTTGATGGTTAAACTATCCATGACCGGAATCCGCTTTTTGGATTTAGGGACATAGTTTTGTGTCGCGGCGATTTTTTCCAATTCGCCCAACTTGGTCCTAGCGGCTTTTTCGCCACTCTCCACAATGGACTTTCCCCGATTAAAATCGATAACCGAAAACTCATCTATGGCAGGCCGAATGTAGACATCGGTCTGGGCCGATTTTTTCTTCATGTCGTTCACCGTGCGGTAATTGTTGATCTGCAACAAAATCTCCGTGGCCGAGGACAGGGACTCCCTTGTGGATAGGTCGTGCTGCACGTCGACCCCGATAACAATATCGGCCCCCATGGCCCTTACTTGATCTATCGGGTAATTGTTCACCACACCGCCATCGATCAATACATTCCCATCAATTTCCGAAGGCTCAAAAAGAGATGGAAATGTGCCACTCGCCACAATGGCCTCGGGCAAATAACCATGATCCAACAATACCTGTTCCCCTGTCTCCACATTGGTGGCCACACATAAAAAGGGAATGGGCAATTTGGCAAAATCCTGAACATCCTTTACATGGAAAAGCAATTGCACCAACATATTATAGATGTTCTGCCCTCCTGAGATGGCCTGGGGAAAACTCACTTTAAAATTGGTAAACGGCAGGGTAAGGGCATAGCGCTCCGAATCTTCCTTTTCATAAAAATTCTTGGCACTCCTGGGTACATGATCTTGAATGAGGTCTGTAAAGTCGGTACTCCTAAATATGGAATCCAATTCTTTGGCAGAGTACCCCGAAGCATAAAGGGCCCCTACAATAGCTCCCATACTGGTCCCACCAATGTAATCCACTTTGATTCCGGCCTCTTCGATTACCTTCAACGCCCCGATATGCGCCAAACCTTTGGCCCCACCACCACTGAGCACCAACCCCACTTTGGGTGGGCGTTCCTGGGTTGTGGACTGGGCCATACCAAATACTCCAAGTAAGGAGCAAATGATTGTAAAAATGGTTTTCCTGATGCACATAGTGACTAATGAAATGATTTGTAGATTTTCTTCGCCTTGGCCATGCCCACAGATTCTGCGAGACTTTCCAGCGAAGCTTCCTTGATTCGTTTAACGGATTTAAAGTTCTTCAACAATTGCTCCGCGGTTTTTTCCCCAACTCCTTCAATCCCCTCCAATTCAGAATTTATGGCTCCCTTGCTGCGTTTGTTCCTATGATGGGTTATCCCAAAACGGTGGGCTTCGTTCCTTAACTGTTGAATGATCTTTAAGGTTTCCGATCTTTTATCCAGATAAAGAGGGACTGGATCTTCCGGGAAATAGATTTCTTCCAATCTTTTGGCAATCCCGATAATGGCAATTGTACCCCTTAACTCCAAAAGCTCCAGACTTTTCAATGCCGAAGATAATTGTCCCTTCCCACCATCGATCACGATCAGTTGCGGCAGGGGTTCGTCCTCGGCCAACAAGCGTTTGTATCTTCTGTGGACCACTTCCTCCATACTGGCAAAATCATCAGGTCCCTCCACAGTCTTGATATTGAAATGCCTGTAATCTTTTTTGGAAGGTTTGCCATCCTTAAAGACCACGCAGGCCGATACGGGATTGCTCCCTTGTATGTTGGAGTTGTCAAAACATTCAATGTGCCTGGGTTCCACAGAAAGTCGAAGGTCCGATTTCATTTGCGACATGATTCGCTTGGTGTGACGATCGGGATCGGTAATCTTGATCTGTTTCAATTTGTCTTGCCGATAGAACCTTGCATTTCTTTCGGAGAGCTCCAAAATTTTATATTTGTCACCCAATTTAGGCAAGGTCACCTTAACATTATCTTCCACGGTTACGGGCATCTGTAAATAGATTTCCTTGGATCTGGAATGAAAACGTTGCCTGATTTCCGTGATGGCCAACTGCAACAGGTCCTCATCCGTTTCCTCCAATTTCTTTTTGATCTCCAAAGTATGCGATCGTACTATGGAACCGTGGGAAAGTTGCAAGAAGTTGACATAGGCATGGGTCTCGTCCGAAATGATAGTGAACACATCCACATTGTTGATCTTGGGGTTCACCACGGTTGACTTGGCCTGATAATTTTCCAAAATATCGATCTTATCCTTTACACGTTGTGCCTTTTCAAACTCCATTTTGTCCGCAAGATTCTTCATCTGCTGTTTGAAGGATTGAAGCGAATCCTTCAGGTTTCCTTTGATTATCTGTCTGATGTCCTCAATCTGGGCATGGTATTCCTGCTCGGATTGAAAGCCTTCACACGGACCCAAACAATTCCCCAAATGATATTCCAAACAGACCTTGTATTTGCCGGCTTCAATTTTTTCTTCGGAAAGATCATAATTACAGGTCCGGAGGGGGTAAAGACTTTTTACGAGTTCCAAAAGCGTCCTGACCGTTTTCATGCTGGTATAGGGTCCAAAGTATTCCGAACCGTCCTTGATCAACTTTCGGGTAGGGAAGACCCTTGGAAACCTTTCTTTTTTAATGCAGATCCATGGATAGGATTTGTCATCCTTCAACATTACGTTATAACGAGGCTGTAGTTTTTTGATCAAGTTGTTTTCCAAGAGCAGGGCGTCCGACTCGGTAGGCACCACAATATGGTTGATGGTCTGGATTTTTTTGACCAAGACCCTTGTTTTGCCATACTCTTGGGTTTTGTTGAAATAGGAAGAAACCCTTTTTTTAAGGTTTTTGGCTTTCCCTACGTATAAAATCTTGCCATCCTTGTCATAAAACTGATAAACACCAGGGTTATCGGGAAGGGCACTGAGTTGAACAGTAATGGATATAGGGTGGGACATATAGCCTTTTGAAAATGATCCGATTCGATTTTACACAAAGTTATGTTTTAAAACTAGTGTTTGCTGTTAAACTTGATCTATTGCCATTTTGTATTGATATGAATCACGTTTGGGCAAAAGTAATTTGGAATGTGCACTAGGTCAGATTTTTATACAATTACCCCAAACTGTGGCTAATTATGGTTTTCCCTCAAAAAAACTATGGAAAACCCCCAGTTCAATAACTAAGATTTAGTCTAAATTGTTAAACTCTTGCAAAAAATGATGTATTTCATCGATAAAATATGCATTTCATAGTGAACGTTTCAATTGTTTTACTTAGATTTAACGGTATAAATACAATCCTATGGAAAACTATGTGATCGTTTTGGGAATGTACTTGATTTTGATGCTTTTCTTCAAAATCTTTTTCTCCGTGGCAACAAAAGGAGAGTAAAAATTCGTTCCCCAAAAACAACCCCTAAATCTTCAACATTTAATGTTGAAACATGACCTAAGAAAAAAATATAAAGATCTGAGAGCTGAAATCACTCCTTCTAAAGCCTCGGATTTAAGTTTGATTTTAGCCAATCATGTACTCCAAATCCCAATATGGGATTTTTTTTATTTCCATACCTTTTTGAGCATTGAGGACAAAAATGAGGTAGACACCCTTCCCTTGATTACTTTGCTACAGGGAAAGGACAAACACGTCATTGTCCCTAAAATTTCCGGTAACACCACTATGGAGCATTATCTCCTTACCGATAGTACATCCCTGAAAATAAATAGTTGGGGCATTCCTGAGCCAGTGGATGGCTTCTCGGTGTCCGAGGATAAAATCGATGTGGTTTTTGTACCTTTATTGGCTTTTGATATCCAAGGAAACCGTGTGGGGTATGGCAAAGGTTTTTATGATGCCTTCTTGGGCAAATGCAGAAAGGATACCCTAAAAATTGGTCTTTCCTTTTTTCAGGTTGAAGAGGACCTGATTACGGATGTACATGAAAACGATATAAAACTGGACTACTGCGTTACCCCGACCAAGATCTACACATTCTGATCAACAACTTCCCGTTGTTGTCCTTTTTCCTCAGTATTCTTAGGGAATGCCTTTTTGTTGAAGACAATCAAAATACCCACCCCGGTACTAATGGCCGTATCGGCTATGTTGAATACCGGTTCAAAAAATCGGAACCTTTGGCCACCCAATGAGGGAACCCAATCAGGCCAAGTGGTATCGATCAGAGGAAAATAAAGCATATCCACTACTTTCCCGTGAAACAGGCTGCCATACGGCTCGCTGGAAAACAAAGTAGCTACCTGTCCATTACTATGATCAAAGATCAAACCGTAGAACACCGAGTCGATAATATTACCCATGGCTCCGGCAAAAATGAGTGATACTGCCAATATCAAAGTTCGGGTAGACTGTTTTTTGATGATATCCCACAACCAATACCCAATACCAAAAACAGCAAAAATCCTGAAAATGGTCAAAATCAATTTCCCAACAGATTCTGAAATGGGTAAAAGATCACTCAATTTGGTTCCCCAAGCTGCTCCTTCATTTTCAATGAACAGTATCTTGAACCATCCGAACACATCATGGGACTCCCCCAAAATAAAATGGGTTTTGATGTAAATCTTGCTCAGCTGGTCTACCAAAAGCAGCAAAACGATGATTAACAGGGATTTTTTTAGACTCATCTTGTTAGTAAAGCGGTTGCAAAAATATAGATATTATTTTGTTTTCCTAAGATGGATATTGCCTTCAACGGTCTTTAACACAAATTGATCGTTCCCAAAGGGAATGATTTCCTGTTCCACCTGCCCATAGGAACTTTCGGCCAAAATGTCCCCACTGGGTGCCGTAAGCCAAATATCTCCTTTTTGTGTCACTACTTCAACCGTTTCCGTAACGTTCTCCAAGGTGCACCTGCCGTCCGACAGGGTAACGTTGAGATTCTCATATTTACCCGATACCCTAACATCGCAATTGGTACCGTAAACCGCAACACTTTTGTATTGGGGTACAGTAATTTCCAAGGCTATGGATACTACCTTATGGGCACTCAGCTTATCATTGGGGGCAATGAACAAGGGTTGAAAACCGGCACTGATCAGGGCAGTGGTACCCGTTTCTTCTATGGAAATAAGCAAATCCTTGGCATACTCCCCTTCCATACTGGCCGATACCCTTACCTCATCCGTCTCTGAAGTACTTAAATTGATATGGTAGCAATATTCCGAATCTATCTGTATGAAGTCGATATTGGGGTCTATAAATGCCTTCTTCACCAGTTTTTGCCCGTTCAAGGACAGCATGGCGAACAAGAGCAATATGGTTATCGATTCCTTCATAAACAAAAAAACGCCCGAAGGCGTTTTAGTTATTGCATGTTTTTCGCCTCAATGCTCAAGGTGGCATGTGGAACCAATTTCAATCGCTCCTTGTTGATGAGCTTTCCGGTTACACGGCAAATGCCATACGTCTTGTTCTCGATGCGCATCAAGGCATTTTTAAGGTCCCTGATGAATTTTTCTTGACGGATGGCCAACTGGGTATTGGCTTCCTTGCTCATGGTCTCTGAACCTTCCTCAAAAGCTTTGAAGGTTGGGGAGGTGTCATCGGTTCCATTGTTACCATCGTTCATATAGGAACTCTTCAAAAGTTCCAGATGACTCTTTGCCTTCTCCATTTTTTCTTCGATCAAGACCCTGAATTCCTCCAACTCTTTGTCTGAGTATCTTACTTTTAGTTCTTCTTCCATGGTTAATGCTTTTGGATAAACAATTTTGTATTCACTTCATCAAAGGCGATTGCTACGCCTTCCTCTAATATTTCTTCAATGTTGAGCTCTGCGGTCAAGGTTTCATTTTTGATGTATTCCTCATTACTTGTAATGGCACTTTCCACAAAACCGTCCTTCAATATTTTGATATCGATTTTATCAGTCACTTCAAATCCGGATTCCTTGCGAAGGTTCTGGATCCTGTTCACAAGCTCCCTTGCAATCCCTTCATTTTTCAGGGTCTCGTCAATGGTCACATCCAAGGCAACCGTTAACGGACCTGAGCTTGCCACCAACCAACCTTCAATATCCTGGGAACTGATCTCTACATCGGTTAACTGTAAATTAACGGTTTTATTTTCCAATTGAAGTGTTAATTCTCCGTTACGCTCCATTTTTTGGATATGCTCCTGATCCATCTGGGAAACTAGAGCAGCTATGGCTTTCATATCCTTACCAAATTTCGGGCCCAAAACCTTAAAATTGGGTTTTATTTGCTTCACCAAGATTCCCGAAGCATCGTCCAACAACTGAATTTCCTTAACGTTCACCTCGGATTTGATCAAATTGGAAACCGCCTCGATATCGGATTTTTGTTCCGCATCCAATACAGGGATCATTATTTTTTGCAAGGGTTGGCGTACCTTGATCTTTTCCTTCTGACGGATGGAAAGGACCAAGGACGAAATCTTTTGTGCCAATTGCATTTTACGCTCCAATTTTTGGTTGACCATGTTTGGGTCATAAACCGGAAATTCTGCCAAGTGCACACTTTCAAAACCTTCTTTACCGGTCACGGCATCCAAATCTTTGTACAATCTATCCATAAAGAAAGGGGCAACGGGTGCCGATAGTTTGGCAACGGTTACCAAACAAGTGTACAGGGTTTGATAGGCAGAGATCTTATCCAACTCATAATCTCCCTTCCAGAAACGTCTCCTGCTCAATCGCACGTACCAGTTGCTCAAGTTTTCCTGTACATAGTCCGAGATCATTCGGGCTGACCTAGTGGCTTCATAATCGGCATAGGCCTCATCCACATTCTTGATCAAGGTGTGGAGTTCGGACAAGATCCACTGGTCAATCTCCGGTCTTTCCTGCAACGGAATTTCAGCCTCGGAATAGTTGAATTCATCAATATTGGCATATAGGGACATAAAGGAATACGTGTTGTAAAGGGTTCCGAAGAACTTACGCTTCACTTCTACAATTCCATCAATATCAAATTTTAGGTTGTCCCAAGGGTTTGCATTGGAAATCATGTACCAACGGGTAGCATCGGCCCCGTGTTCCGGCAATACCTCAAAGGGATCTACGGCATTCCCCAAACGTTTGGACATTTTTTTCCCTTCCTTGTCCAGCACCAATCCATTGGAAACTACATTTCGGTAGGCAATGCTATCGAACACCATGGTGGCAATGGCGTGCAAGGTGTAGAACCATCCACGAGTCTGGTCTACTCCTTCGGCAATAAAATTGGCGGGGAAGGCAATACCCTCATCAATCAATTCTTTGTTTTCAAAAGGGTAGTGCCATTGGGCATAGGGCATAGAGCCACTGTCGAACCAAACATCGATAAGGTCCAATTCCCTTTTCATGGGCTGACCACTTGGCGAAACCAAGGTGATACCATCCACTATATTTTTGTGCAGGTCGATCTTGTCATAATTGTCCTCGCTCATGTCGCCCACCACAAAATCGGCGAACACATCCTTATCCAACACCCCGGCTTCAACGGCCTTGGCCATTTCTGCCTTCAACTCTTCCACAGAGCCAATGATCATTTCCTCTTTCCCATCCTCCGTTCTCCAGATAGGCAGTGGAATGCCCCAATATCTAGATCTGGAAAGGTTCCAGTCATTGGCATTGGCCAACCAGTTACCAAATCGACCTTCTCCAGTAGCTTTTGGCTTCCAGTTGATGGTCTGGTTGAGTTCGAACATGCGGTCCTTTACATCGGTTACCTTGATGAACCATGAGTTCAACGGATAGTACAAAATAGGTTTGTCTGTTCGCCAGCAGTTAGGATAACTATGGACATATTTTTCCACCTTGAAGGCCTTGTTCTCTTCCTTTAGTTTGATGGCGATTTCAACATCCACCGATTTTTCTGGGGCCTCACCATCTTCGTAATATTCGTTCTTAACATATTTCCCGGCATATTCGCGCAACTCGGGACGGAACTTCCCTTGAAGGTCTACCAACGGAACGGGATTGCCATTCTCATCCAAGACCAACATCGGCGGCACTTCGGGCTCGGCCTGTTTGGCGGCCAGGGCATCATCTGCACCAAAGGTGGGTGCCGTGTGCACAATACCGGTACCATCTTCAGTAGTTACAAAATCCCCAGAAATGACCCTAAAAGCATTTTCAGGATTTTGATACGGCTGCACGTAATCGATCAATTGCTCATAACGGATTCCTACCAAATCCTTACCCAAAAAACTATGGCTGATCCAATAAGGGATTTTTTTGTCCCCCTCATTGAAATCGGCAAGTTCCGCTTCTGTTTCAACAGCAGAAAATTTTCCACTGAACTGTTTGCCCACCAAAGGTTTGGCCAACACAGCGCTTATTGGTTCGAAGGTATATTGGTTATAGGTCTTTACCAGAACGTATTCAATTTTAGGCCCAACTGTCAATGCAGTATTAGAAGGAAGGGTCCAAGGAGTGGTCGTCCACGCCAAGAAATAGATATCGCCTTCCACATGCTTCAAGAAATCAGGAAGTGAATCTTTCTTTGCCTTAAACTGTGCAGTAACCGTGGTATCCGTCACATCTTGGTAGGTGCCCGGCTGGTTAAGTTCGTGCGAGCTCAAACCGGTACCCGCCTTTGGCGAATAGGGCTGAATGGTGTATCCCTTGTATAAAAGTCCTTTATCGTAAATCTGTTTCAACAACCACCAAACCGATTCCATGTACTTGGGTTTATAGGTGATGTACGGATCGTCCATATCTACCCAGTACCCAATTTTCTCGGTCATGTCGTTCCAGACATCGGTATAGCGCATCACCGCTTTTTTACAGGCGGCGTTGTATTCTTCAACGGAAATTTTTTTGCCAATATCTTCCTTGGTGATACCGAGTTCTTTCTCCACTCCAATTTCGATAGGAAGTCCGTGGGTGTCCCAACCGGCCTTACGTTTTACCTGAAACCCTTTCATGGTCTTGTACCTTGGGAAGATATCCTTAATGGTACGTGCCATTACGTGGTGAATGCCTGGCATACCATTTGCGGAAGGTGGGCCTTCATAAAACACATAACTTTCCTTGCCCTCCCTAGTGGAAACACTCTTTTCAAATATTTGTTTGTCCTTCCAAAAGTCCAGAACTTCTTCCGATACTTTAGGCAAATCCAATCCTTTATATTCCGCAAACTTCATAACCTGCTACTTCTTCTCGAATTCAAGTTTGCAAAATTATAAATTTAGATGGAATTATGGGCTACCCAATCGCCTAAGAATCCACATAACAGCCTTAACCTAAATATGATACCCTTTCCGGGTTGAAATAGGGCATAATTCTGTACCTTCATCCACCTAAACACTAAACCATTTTGTAATGAAAAAAGTAGTAATCGGGGTTTTGGTCCTTGCCATGTCCCTTTCGGTATTGACCTCTTGCAAGGAAGCCTCGGACAAAGCTAAAGAAGCCTCCGAAGAAGCCAATGAAGCCCTGGAAAAAACGGGCAAAGACCTAAAGGAAGCCGCCAACGATGCAGCCGACGCACTTAAAGAAGCTGGCGAGGATGCCAAGGAATTGGGCGAGCAAGCTATTGACAGTCTTAAAAAGGCAGGC
>JASBTS010000209.1 GCA_030148305.1 Allomuricauda sp.
AAGGAACGGGACCCTACGCTTTCGATTTTAGGAGCATTGACATCAACATTCCGGAAATTCCCTCGGTAGCCCAGATCATAGGAAATTTTGATATTCCCGATATTCCTGAAATTGATGTACTTCCCGAGATTTCAGTGATGCCCCCAATGCCGCCCATGCCCCATATGGAGTTTGACTATGATGCCTATAAAAAGGATAGGGACAAGTACATGAAGGAATGGAAAAAGAAGTTTGACAAAAACTTTGACGAAGAATATAAAAAGCGCTTTGAAGAGTGGGGAAAGCATATGGAAGAAATGGCCAAGGCGAGGGAAGAGCACATGGAAGAGGTGAGAAAACAGCGAGAGGAGCTTAGGGCCGATCGGGAGAAAATGCGACAGGAGATGCGAGAGGAACTGCAGGAGCAACGTGAAGAGCTCAGAAACCAAAGGGAAGAAGTGCGAAGACAGCAAATGGAGGAGGCGAGGGCCATGCGTGTATCCCCTAATGTGTTCTATTTTTCATCGGATGGCAAGAACAAGGAATATAAGGTGAAGAAGCATATCATCATCAAAATGCCAAAATATCTTAAACTAAACTTGAACGTGAGGCACGGTGAGGTCAAATTGGCGGCCAACACCAAGAACATCAATGCAAGCTTGTCCTATGCAAGCTTGCTTGCCTCCACCATTGATGGCGACAAGACGGATATACGGGCTTCTTACACCCCGGTGGTGGTGCAGCAATGGAATTATGGAAAACTAAAAACCGATTACTCAGACGATGTAAACCTAAAAGAGGTCAAGGAACTGAAATTGAATGCCGAATCATCCAATGTGGTGATCGGCAAGTTGACCAGCAAGGCGTGGGTCACCAATAATTTTGGGAACTTGAGCATCAATTCGGTTTCCGATGGGTTCCATACGCTGGATATCTCTATGGAGAACGGCGAGCTTGATTGTAAGTTGCCAACCTCGTCATATGTGATTTCTGTAAGTGAGACTACCTCCGGTTTTAAGTACCCCCAAACATTAAAGCTGCAATCTTCCAAGAGCCAAGGTGCCAATCTATATAAAGGGTATCACCTGAACAATACGAATGGAAAGTCCATCACCATCAGTTCCAAATACAGCGAGGTGGTTCTTAAGAATTAAAGTGGCCTCCCATTCCCAAAGAATCACCTACTTTTTCTCGGCCATTCCTCTCTCCACGGCCAATCCAATTTCCAGCGATACCGCTTTTCTTTAGATAAGACTACTACTTAATGCACATCTTCCTTTAGGAAGGACTTGAAATTTTTCTTGAACCGGTTCAATCGGGGAATGGAAACATTTTGTATGTAGCTGTTGTTAGGATGTAATTTTTCATAATCCTGATGGTAGTCTTCGGCCATATAAAACTTGTCGAATTTTTTAACCTCGGTCACTATGGGACTCCCATAAACATGCTCTGCTTCCAGTTTGGCAATGTAATCCGTGATGATTTTCTTCTGTTCATCGTTCTTGTAAAAAGCTATGGAGCGGTATTGGGCACCCCTGTCGGGTCCTTGTCGGTTTAGGGTAGTGGGGTCGTGTGAGCCAAAGAATACCTGCACCAATTGTGTAAACGAGACTACCTTTGGGTCATAATATACCTCCACGGATTCGGCATGGTGGGTCTTACCATAGGAAACCTGCTCATAGGTAGGATTTATTTCGGTGCCGCCCGAATAGCCAGATACCACTTCCTTGACACCCTTTACACTTTCAAAAATCGCTTCCACGCACCAAAAACATCCGCTGGCAAAATAGGCCGTTTCATATTGCTGCAATTCCGAAGGGGTCAGTTTGGGAGATTCCAAGTTTTCCATGGACTCTTTTTGGGCCATTTCGGGTTGGGTGGATTTTTCCTTGGGACGACAACTGGTAGAAACCAAAATCAGAAGGGTAAAAAGTGTAATTCTCACGATGCTCATGTTCTTTCTTGCTTAGTTGCTTTAAGATACCAAGAATTACACGAAAGGGTGTTAAAATTTGTGAATTTACCTCATTTCCTTCCCGGGCTAAAATTTGCCCTACAACTCGAAATCTTACATTTTTCCTACACCATGTATTGAAAATATAATCTTTTTCTTACAAATACATCATTCATTATCAACAACTTACAAAGTACCCTACATTTTTATGATCGATGAAATGCACATGCTGTCGGTATGGTGTTTTTGACCTCAAAAACGTTCGTCGTCGATGAAATGCACTTTAACCGAGAAAAGTTTTTATACCGAAAATTTTGGTCCGTTAAGCGACACAAATCTGATCTAGGGTGGGTGCGAGGGTAATTTTACTTCGTAATAAAAACCCAAATCATGAAAACAATTTTAACCATCATCGCAGTAGTTTTTTTCGGAACAGTAGCCATGGCTAACGAAGGTTCCAAAGAAGTTAAGGTAAGCACCATTACTGTAGGAGTTGAATTGAACATCGACCTTCATACTTCTGTTAAGAAAAATAGGGAAGTTGCCAGGTTGTACAAATTCAAAAACTCTAGGGTTAAAAAGGAGCTTTCTTTTACCACTAAAAAGAACACTGCTAAATTGGCTTAATCATGATTTTAGGTTTGTTGATTCCCTTCGCCTTGTTTTTAAGCTTGGCTTTCGTAATCGCTTCTATCGCTTTTTCGCTTAGGGAAAGAAAATTTCAAAGAATTTAAATATAGGGTGCAGTAGCATATTTCATAACTGAAGAAGGCCGGTTTTAAACCGGCCTTCTTTATTTTTTGTGGTTAGATCAATCCACGGAATTGAATTCTTCCACGATCTCTTCAAATTCTATTCGGTAATAGGTTCCTTTTTTATCATAATCCCGGTTGATGGTACCTCTAAGCTGTCTTGCCAAGTTATAGATCAATTTTAGTCCTAAGGAGTTGGAAGTTTTGGGGTTGATGTCCTCCGGGTATCCGATGCCGTTATCGCCTAGATACATTTCAAAACGATTGTCACCGATTTTATGCACCGCAACATGTACTTCCCCTTCATGACCTTCGGTAATACCATATTTAAGGGCATTGGTTATCGTTTCGTTGATGATGAGCCCCAAAGGGATAACGGTGTCTATACTGAGCTTGTGATCATCGATGTCCAAGTCTACCTTAACACTGTTACTGGTGCCCTTCACAGAACGTACCAGATAATCGCACAGTTCCTTTACGTAAGGTTTGAGTTCTATTTTGGAAAGATAGTCGTCCCTTTTGTAGAGCATTTCGTGTACCATGGCCATGGAAACTACCCGGTTTTGACTGCTTTTGATGATGTTGCTGATCTTTTCATCAGCAATGGCCCTCGATTGCAAGCTTAAAAGGCTTGACACGGTCTGAAGGTTGTTCTTCACCCGGTGATGCACTTCTTTGAGAAGCGTTTCTTTTTCCTCTATACGTTCCTGGATTTCGTTCCTGGATTTGTACAGTTTATGATGGGCCCTGAGTAGGTTTTTGCCAAAAACGCCACCCAACAGATACACGGCGAACACGGCGCTCAAAAATGCAAACCAGTTTCGTGATGCCAAGGGAACGGTGTTTTCGGATATCTTAAAGTCGCCGGTATCGTAAAGGAACAAAATGGTGAGTACCGCCAAATTGATGATCAAATACAATTGTCCAAAAACCTTGGTGGTTACATAACCTGCAAACACCACAATGGCAAGCACAAATATAAACGGGCTCTGTATGCCTCCGCTATAAATGGTGATGACGATGGCCCCGACCATAGAAAGGATAGAGGTAAGATTATAAGTAAGTACCAGATTGTTATGTTTTTGGTACAATAGGGTATTGATCAGGTTGATAAAGGCATAGGACAGAAAAACATATGGGATAACCCCTCTGATGTCCAAAAGGAAAAAACAGATCAACCCAAAGAAGGCAGCAAAAATCGAAGAACTATAGTTAACCTTTAGTATCAAATCAATCTTATCTTGTAATCGATATTTATCCTCATCAGGAACTTTCATATGCTGCACGAGATTGTACCCTCTACTGCCAAAAGGTTGATAATTGGGGCAGTAAAGAAACTTAATGGGGTGTTTCAAGGTGTAAATCTAACTATGTTTTTGATATAAAAAAAGTGGCAGCTATAAATAACTGCCACTCTTGTTTTATTTGGATGATGGAGATTTACTCTTCCACCAATACCCACTCTCCTTTGTCAAGTAAGGGCTCTGCCTGCTTAAACTTCATGGACTTGCTCTCTCCCGACATTACATTTTTTATGGTGACCTTGTCATTACGACCAATTTTCGGTTTTTCCCTTACAATGGTTTCGGTAATATGGGGTCTTTGCCCTTGTGTTTGGCCAGCTGCTCTGTTTTGTGCCGCTAGTTCGTCACTATTCGGGATTTCCTCTTTGGAAGTCTGAAGGTTTTCTTTGGGTTTTCGAACCGTTCTGGCCTCTTGGATCTGGTTGGTATTCTCAGAGGGCAATTCCCCTTTGAATAGGAAGGAAATCACTTCTTTGTTTACCTTGTCGATCATGCTTTTGAATAGCTCAAACGCTTCGAACTTATAGATCAATAAAGGATCTTTTTGTTCGTGCACCGCCAATTGAACGGACTGCTTCAATTCATCCATTTTGCGCAAATGGGTTTTCCATGAGTCATCGATAATGGCCAGGGTGATGTTCTTTTCAAAATCGGTGATCAATTGTTTCCCGTCCGTTTTATAGGCCTTTTCCAAATTGGTGACCACGTTAAGGGTTTTGATGCCGTCGGTGAACGGGACCACGATGCGCTCAAACTTGTTGGAGTCGTCCTCGTATACCTTTTTGATCACTTGGAAAGCCACGGTGGCACTGCGTTCCATCTTTTGCTGATAGTGGCCATAGGTAGCCTTGTACACTGTGCTGGCAATTTCTTGGAAGCCCATTTTTTTGAACTCTTCCTCAGAAATTGGGGATGTGATCGAAAAATATTTGATCAGTTCAAATTCGAAATTTTTGAAGTCATCCGCCATTTTGTTGGTCTCTGCCACCACTTCGCAGGTGTCGTAGATCATATTGGCGATGTCCACTTTCAGACGTTCGCCTTGAAGGGCGTGTCTTCTTCTTTTGTAGACCACTTCCCTTTGGGCGTTCATGACATCATCATATTCCAACAAACGTTTACGGATACCAAAGTTGTTCTCCTCAACTTTTTTCTGGGCACGTTCAATGGATTTGGTCATCATGGAGTGTTGGATCACCTCTCCTTCTTCCAATCCCATGCGGTCCATCATTTTGGCCACACGGTCTGATCCGAACAAACGCATCAGGTTATCTTCCAACGAAACGTAGAATTGGGAACTACCTGGATCTCCCTGTCTACCGGAACGACCTCTCAACTGCCTGTCCACACGTCTTGAATCGTGACGTTCCGTACCGATAATGGCCAAACCACCCGCTTTTTTCACGTCGGGGGTCAGTTTAATGTCGGTACCCCTACCTGCCATGTTGGTGGCAATGGTCACCACGCCAGAATTACCGGCTTCGGCAACGATATCGGCCTCTTTTTTATGGAGTTTGGCGTTCAGAACGTTGTGCTGAATCTTACGAACACTCAACAATTTGGACAACAATTCTGAAATCTCAACGGAAGTGGTACCGATCAATACTGGTCGGCCTGCTGTGGCCAGTTGGGTCACTTCTTCAATAATGGCGTTGTATTTTTCACGCTTGGTCTTGTAGATCAAGTCATGTCTGTCATTTCTTGCGATGGGTCTGTTGGTCGGGATTTCCATCACATCCAACTTATAGATTTCCCAGAACTCCCCAGCTTCGGTAACGGCAGTACCCGTCATACCCGATAGCTTGTTGTACATTCTAAAATAGTTCTGAAGGGTGATGGTGGCAAAGGTTTGGGTCATGGCCTCGATCTTCACGCTTTCCTTCGCTTCAATGGCTTGGTGGAGACCGTCTGAATAGCGTCTACCGTCCATGATACGACCCGTTTGCTCATCCACGATCAACACTTTGTTGTCGATCACCACATACTCCACATCTTTCTCAAAGAGGGTATAGGCTTTCAACAACTGGGTAAGGGTGTGGATTCGTTCGCTTTTGATGGCAAAATCCTTGAAAAGGTCTTCCTTGAGATCGGCCTCTTCCTCAATTTCCAGATTTTGGTTTTCGATCTTGGCGATTTCGCT
>JASBTS010000216.1 GCA_030148305.1 Allomuricauda sp.
CTATGTTGATCGCTGCCGCTCTTATTGAAGGTATCGGTTTCGCCGCTCTTTTTGCAGCCTAATCACCTAAAGAAAAAGTGAAGGCCATAGCGGTTGGCTGTGGCCCTTCATTTTAAAATGATATAGTTTAAAAGATTTAAAAAACACAGTAGAGATATATGGAAAAGTTATTGGAACAGTTTTCCCTAGGATTGTTTGTATGGCAATTGGTTCTTTTTATTGGACTGTTGATTTTATTGAAAATTTTTGCTTGGAAACCCATTTTGAACGCTGTTGAAAAAAGGGAAGAAGGCATTAAAAACGCCCTTGAAGCAGCAGAGGCGGCCAAAAAGGAAATGCAGAACGTTACTGCCGATAGCGAAAAGCTGTTGAAAGAAGCCAGGGCCGAAAGGGATACCCTTTTGAAGGAAGCTAGGGAAATCAAGGAAAACATCATTTCCGAGGCCAAGGAACAAGCCCAAGCGGAAGGTGATAAAATGATCAAGCAGGCCCAAGCTACTATCGAGGCCGAGAAGAAAGCTGCCGTTGCCGATATCAAGGCCCAGGTTGCCAACCTTTCCTTAGAGATTGCCGAGAAAGTGATCAAGGAAGAACTGTCCAATAAAGACAAACAACTGAAGTTGGTTGACGATATGTTGGGCGATATCAAATTGAACTAAGCGCATGAACGAGAACAGGGCAGCCATTCGCTACGCAAAGGCAACGTTGGACTACGCAGTCGAAAAGAAAGCGGCAGAAGCCGTGGAAAAGGACATGCGTTCCATAGCTGCTACCATTTCCGAAAACAAGGAACTCCAAGGACTTTTGGAAAGCCCGATCGTTAAATCGGAAATCAAGAAAAATGTCTTGTTGGAAGTCTTTAAGGATGCCGACGAGATCACCAAGGGACTTGTGCAGACCATGCTCGATAACAAGCGTATCGCCATGTTGCAGGAAGTGGCCTATAAATACATCATCCAATACGAAAAAATGAAGGGAGAAGAAGTGGCCTATGTGACCACCGCTGTTCCTTTGACCGCAGAATTGGAGAAGAAAATCTTGGCCCAAGTGACCAAGGTCACCGGTAACAAGGTGTCCATCAAAAACGAGGTTGACGAGAGCATTCTTGGCGGTTTTGTGCTACGATTGGGCGACACCCAGTACGATGCTAGCATTGCGAACAAGTTGAACGGATTAAAAAGAGAATTTACAAATAGTCTATAAAAATGGCAGGAGTAAAAGCCGCTGAGGTATCAGCAATTTTGAAAAAACAGTTATCAGGTTTCGAGGCGACCGCTTCTTTGAACGAAGTAGGTACCGTATTACAGGTAGGTGACGGTATTGCCCGTGTCTATGGACTTACCAACGTCCAATATGGGGAGTTGGTGGAGTTTGAAGGCGGTATGCAGGGTATCGTGTTGAACTTGGAAGAGGACAACGTAGGTGTGGTATTGTTGGGCCCATCCAAAGAGATCGTGGAAGGCACCACTGTAAAAAGAACAGAGCGTATCGCATCCATAAACGTTGGTGAAGGAATTGTTGGTCGTGTGATCGACACCTTGGGTACCCCTATTGATGGTAAAGGACCTATCTCTGGTGAAACTGTTGAAATGCCATTGGAAAGAAAAGCTCCTGGTGTAATTTTCAGACAACCGGTTAACGAGCCATTGCAGACTGGTATCAAGGCCGTAGATGCCATGATTCCTATCGGTCGCGGACAAAGGGAGTTGGTGATCGGTGACAAACAAACTGGTAAAACTACCGTTTGTATCGATACCATCTTGAACCAAAAAGAATTTTTTGATGCAGGTCAGCCTGTTTACTGTATCTACGTTGCCGTAGGTCAGAAAGCATCCACTGTAGCTGCTATCGCCAAAACTTTGGAAGACAAAGGTGCTTTGGCCTATACAACCATTGTTGCCGCTAACGCTTCCGATCCTGCACCAATGCAGGTATATGCTCCTTTCGCCGGTGCCGCCATCGGGGAGTATTTTAGGGACACCGGACGTCCTGCCTTGATCATCTATGATGATTTGTCTAAACAGGCGGTGGCTTACCGTGAGGTATCCTTGTTGTTGAGAAGACCTCCAGGTCGTGAAGCATATCCTGGTGACGTATTCTACCTTCACTCCAGATTGTTGGAGCGTGCCGCCAAGGTTATTGCCGATGACGATATTGCAAAAAACATGAATGATTTACCAGAACCTTTGAAATCCAAAGTAAAAGGTGGTGGATCGTTGACCGCTCTTCCGATCATCGAGACCCAAGCAGGTGACGTTTCTGCCTATATCCCAACCAACGTGATTTCCATTACCGATGGGCAGATCTTCTTGGAGCAGGATTTGTTCAACCAAGGGGTTCGTCCTGCGATCAACGTGGGTATCTCCGTATCCCGTGTGGGTGGTTCAGCTCAGATCAAGTCCATGAAAAAAGTAGCCGGTACCTTGAAATTGGACCAAGCCCAGTTCCGTGAATTGGAAGCTTTTGCCAAATTCGGTTCGGATTTGGATGCCGCTACCTTGAACGTGATCGAAAAAGGACGTAGAAACGTGGAGATCTTGAAACAAGGTCAGAACGATCCTTACACCGTGGAAGATCAGGTGGCCATCATCTTTGCAGGTTCCAAAAACTTGTTGAGGGATGTTCCTGTGAACAAGGTAAAAGAGTTCGAAAAAGATTACTTGGAGTTCTTGAATGCCAAGCACAGAAATGTATTGGATGATCTTAAAGCTGGTAAATTGACCGATGAGGTAACCGATACTTTGACCGCTGTTTGCAAAGATCTATCAAGTAAGTACAAAAATTAGTCTAAAGTATTTAGTGGTTAGTATAGAGTAGATCAACACGAACTCAATACTAACTACTAGAACCTAGTTACTAAAATTATATGGCGAATCTAAAGGAAATACGGAATAGGATTTCATCCATTGGCTCAACAATGCAGATTACCAGTGCCATGAAAATGGTGTCTGCCGCAAAGTTGAAAAAGGCCCAGGATGCCATCACGGCCATGCGCCCCTATGCGGATAAATTAACGGAACTTCTTCAAGGTCTGAGCGCTAGCCTGGACGGCGACGGAGGTAGTGTTTTTGCCGAAAATAGGGCCGTGAACAAAGTTTTGGTGGTGGCCATTTCATCCAACAGGGGACTTTGTGGTGCTTTCAATACCAACATCATCAAGCAATGTAACACCTTGGTAAATGAAACCTATGCCGGTAAACAGGTAGATTTTGTGGCCATCGGTAAAAAAGGAAACGACATCCTTCGCAAAAAGAACACCATTGTTGCCAACCACAGCAAAGTGTTCGATGATTTGACTTTTGACCATGTTGCCGAAATCGCCGAGTTTTTGATGGAGCAATTCACCGTGGGGAATTATGACAAGATTGAATTGGTATACAACAAATTCAAGAATGCCGCCACCCAGATTGTGATGTCCGAGCAATTTTTGCCCATCGTAAGTATGGAAGGGGATGCTGCCAAAGCTGCCGACTATATTTTCGAGCCATCTAAAGTGGAAATCGTAAAGCAATTGATTCCCAAATCCTTGAAGACCCAATTGTACAAGGCTATCAGGGATTCTTTTGCCAGTGAGCACGGTGCCCGTATGACAGCGATGCACAAAGCAACCGACAACGCCAAAGAACTTAGGAACCAATTGAAATTGACCTATAACAAGGCCCGTCAGGCCGCCATTACCAACGAGATTTTGGAAATTGTTGGTGGAGCCGAGGCTTTGAACGGTTAATCCCAATAACGTATAAAATACATAAGGCTGCCTTCGGGTGGCCTTTTTACTTTTCTACATTGTGGATAAAGGCTTTTACGTAACTTGTAGCCACCTAAACAAGGATTAAAAGAACACGCACCGATTGAATCCGTTAAAGAGGCTTTTTAAGCAGACTTTTATCTATGGCCTGGCCACAGTAATGCCACGGGTCATTTCTTTCTTCTTGCTGCCGCTATACACCGCTGTGTTCGAAAATGCATCGGGATATGGACAGTATACCAATATTTATGCATGGATTGCCATTTTTAATGTGTTCTTGGCCTATGGCATGGAGACCGCTTTTTTTCGTTTTTATCACAAAAGCGAGGATAGGGACAAGGTCGTTTCTACTTCCTTGATATCTCTTTTGGCTTCCTCTTTAGGATTTTTGATTTTTGCCCTTGCCGTAAAACAATGGTTGTCGTCAGTCACCGATATCAACCCGGATTACCTCAAGTTTACCACCTACATTTTAGTTTTGGATGCCTTGGTCATTGTTCCTTTCGCGTTACTTCGGGCCAATGAAAAACCCATGAGGTATGCACTTTTAAAAACATTGAATGTGGCCATCAACTTGGGCTTCAATGTATTTTTCCTTTTGATGCTGCCAGAGATGGCACAACAAGAAGGTGCCGGATTTTTTGCGTCGATTTACAAACCTGATTGGGAAATCCATTATGTACTGATCTCCAACGTGATTGCCAGTGGCATTACGCTATTGATCTTACTTCCGATGTATTTTAAGGCAACGTACAAATTCGATTCCATCCTTTGGAAACAGATGATGAAATACGCAGGACCGGTAATGATTGCGGGTGTTGCCTTTACTATAAACGAGGTGCTGGACAAGATTTTGTTGACCCAATTGTTACCTTCGGATATTGCGGAAACGGAAGTGGGAAAATATGGAGCCTGCTACAAATTGGCACTGTTCATGACATTGTTTGGAACCGCATTCCGGATGGGAGTAGAGCCTTTTTTCTTCAGTCACGCCAAAACCGAAAAACCACAAAAAACCTATGCCCAGATCACCAATTATTTTGTGATTTTGGGAAGCATTATTCTCTTGGGTGTTATTGCATTTGTAAATCCCCTTGGAAAACTTTTGCTGCACAATCCTGTCTATTGGGAGGCATTGGATGTAGTTCCTTTGATATTGATGGGCAGTTTTTGCTTAGGGATTTACCACAACCTATCTGTTTGGTACAAGGTGACAGATCAAACCAAGTTTGGGGCCTATATTTCATCTATTGGGGCATTGATCACCTTGATCATTAACATCGGATTTATTTCCAAATATGGGTATATGGCTTCGGCCTGGGCCACTTTAGCGGCCTATGGCAGCATGATGCTCTTGTCCTATTACTTTGGAAGAAAGTATTACCCCATACCGTACAACATGCGCAAAATTGTTTTCTATCTTGTTGTTTCTGTTGTGTTTTCCATCTTGTCCTTCTACGTTTTTAATAGAAATTTAATAGCAGGCAGCATACTACTTTTGCTATTTTTGGGGTTAGTATATAAGATGGAGGGGGATAAATTAAAAAGCATTTTTTTAAAGCGTGGAAATTAAAGTCATCAATAGATCAGGGCACAAATTGCCCCATTATGAAACGTTGGCATCAGCAGGTATGGACCTTAGGGCCAATCTGGAAGAACCAATTGTTTTGAAACCTTTGGAAAGAGCCATTGTACCTACCGGTATTTTTATGGAATTGCCCATAGGATATGAAGCCCAAGTAAGACCTCGTAGCGGATTGGCTGCCAAAAAAGGCATTACCGTTTTGAACGCTCCAGGGACCATCGATGCCGATTATAGGGGAGAAGTGGGTGTGATATTGGCCAATATCTCATCCGAAGATTTTGTAGTTGAAAACGGGGAACGCATTGCCCAATTGGTCATAGCCAAACACGAACGAGCCGTTTGGGTAGAAGTGGATGCACTTTCTGATACTCCAAGGGGTGAAGGAGGCTTTGGAAGTACCGGCACGAAATAAGAAACGGATTGTCAGGTCGAGCACCTGCCCGACCGATAGGCAGGCCAGTCGATACCTAAAGTAAAAAGAAATATAACCATTTAAAGATACCCGCTTTGTCGGGCTATATTATGAAGATAATCGTACCAATGGCGGGAAGAGGATCCCGTTTAAGACCACATACCTTGACCATTCCCAAACCATTGATTCCCGTGGCAGGAAAACCCATTGTGCACCGCTTAGTGAGCGATATAGCCAAAGTACTGGGAGAGCCCATCACGGAGGTTGCCTTTATTTTGGGAGACCCCGCCTTTTTTGGCGATGATGTGATAGAAAGTTTGATGGAATTGGCCGCTGAATTGGGCGCAAAGGGTTCTATTTACCGACAAGACCAACCCTTGGGTACCGGTCACGCCATTATGAGTGCCAAAGAGTCGTTGAGTGGGCCTGCCGTGATTGCCTACGCTGACACCTTGATCAGGGCCGATTTTGATCTGGATAAGTCCGCTGACAGTGTCATTTGGGTAAAACAAGTGGAAAAGCCTGAGGCCTATGGAGTGGTCAAACTGAATGGGAATGCAGAAATTGTGGAATTGGTGGAAAAGCCAAAAGAGTTTATTTCCGACTTGGCCGTAATCGGCATCTATTACTTCAAGGATGTGGGAATACTCAAAAATGAGTTGCAACACGTTCTAGATAATGATATCACAAACGGTGGGGAATACCAAATCAATGACGGTATTAAAAGAATGATGGAAAAAGGCATGAAATTTGTTCCAGGTAAGGTGGATGAATGGATGGATTGTGGGAATAAAAATGTCACCGTGGAAACTAATCAACGGATGTTGGGCTTTTTGGAAAGGGAAGGCGAAAATATGATTTCGGATTCTGTGACCCTCGAAAATGCCAACATCATCGAGCCATGCTATATTGGTGAAAACGTGGTGCTTAAAAATACTACGGTTGGGCCTTATGTATCCGTAGGTGACAATACCGTTTTGGAAAATTCCACTGTAAAGAACAGCATCATCCAAAACGACAGTAAAATATACAATGCCAATCTCGATAACGCCATGATCGGCAATTATGTGGTTTTTAATGGTAATTTTGAGTCTATCAGCATAGGGGATTATTCCGTTTTGGAATAGTTTCAATACGATTTTTGAATAGATGGGGACCTAGGACGTTATGAACAAGATTTTTTTTCTTTGGATGGGAGTTGCAGTGTCAACAATGACATGGAACACCTCCTTTGCCCAAGAAGAACAGGAAAGTGCAGAAGTCTATCTAGAAGAATATACCGATGAGTTTCAAGAAAGCTTTTTTGAGGCACTCAAGCAAAAAGGTATCCAAAATTACGACCGGGCCATCGATCTGTTCCTAAAATGCAAACAGTTGGATCCCAATGACGATGTGGTGGACTACGAACTGTCCAAAGCATATTTGTTGAGCAAAAAATTCGTTCAGGCCCAAGAATATGCCATAGAGGCACTGCATGCAGAACCAACCGACTATTGGTACCTGGAAAATTTGGTTTCCGTATTGGAACAACAGGGAAGCCCTTTGGAAGCAATCAAAGCCCAGATTCCATATGAAAACCAAAAGCTGAAGGAAAATTTGGCTTTGTGCTATTTCAAAAGGAAGCAATATACCGATGCCCAAAGGATTTTGAAAGAATTGGGTTCATCGCCCCTGGCACAGGAGCTGACCCGAAAAATCAATGATTCTATTCAAGGGGAAAAGGATAAAATGGCTGTTCCAGTGGTAGTGGAGCAAAAGGAGGAAAGAAATACAGATGATCCAGTGGCAAATTTTCGGGTAGAGTTGGAGAAACTGTTGGCCGCTTCGGATTATAAAAATGCCTTGACCGTATCCAAGGAGGCATTGGACACTTATCCGTTGCAACCTTATTTTTATTTTGCTTATGGCACCGCCCTTAACAATACTTCGAACCCAAATAAGGCCATTGAGGTTTTGGAAAGTGGGCTCGATTATCTGTTGGAAGACGGACCTTTGCAGAACAATATGTACAGGGAACTAGCCAAGGCATATACTCAAATTGGCAATTCTCAAAAGGCGAACGAATATTTGAACAAAATAAATTCCGGATTATGATGATGCAGCGAAGGGGAACATATTTAAAAACGTGGGGAATGCTGCTTCTGGTAGTATTTCTAGGGGCTTGCAAGAGTACCAAATCCGTTACTGGGGGTGAAGCCGATGCAAAGCTTTCCGTTAAGAATATCATCAACAACCACTATACCAACCAACCTCGTTTTAAAACCCTGAGCGGTCGGGTGAAAATTGACTATACCAATGGGGATGAATCGCAGGGAGTGAACGTTAGCTTGAGGATGGAAAAGGACAAAGTGATCTGGTTGAGCGCTCCATTGGGTGTGGTGAAAGCTCACATCACTCCAGAAAAGGTTTCCTTCTATAACAAGTTGGAAAACGAATATTTTGATGGCGATTTTAGCTATTTGAGTCATTTACTCGGTACGGATCTCGATTTTGAAAAAGTACAGAACCTGTTGTTGGGCAATGCCGTGATGGATTTGAGAAAGGAAAAGTACAATGCCGAGATATATGATGGCAATTACCAATTAAAGCCCAAAACTGCGCAGGAGCTTTTTAAGATCCTGTTCCAGTTAGAGCCGAAAAACTTCAAGATTGCCACTCAGGAAATCTCTCAACCCGAAAAGGCAAGACAACTCAGCGCAAAATATACCTATCAGGATATTTCTGGAAACGTATTGCCTGATGAAATTGTGATCACTGCTCAAGATGCGGGCGAATTGACCAAAATCGATCTTAGTTTTCGTAATGTAGAATTGAACCAACCCGTTAGTTTTCCGTATAAAGTACCGAAGGGATTTGAAAAAATGACATTAAAGTAATATGAAAGGTAAAATTTCGTATTGTTTTTATTTACTTATATTTACGATTTTCATATCGCAAAATTCCCTTGCCCAAACGAGCGAACAGAAATCCTTGGAGGCCAAACGGGAACGCCTTCAGGAAGAAATCAAGGAAATTAACCGTTTACTCTTCGCTGAAAGAAAGGAAAAGGGGACCGTTTTGGATCAAATGGAGGCGTTGGACAATAAGATCAACGTTCGTCAAGAGCTTATTCGGGTTACCAATCAGCAATCGAATCTGCTCAATCGGCAGATCAATGTCAATATTAGAAGCATCAGTAAACTGAGGGAAGATCTGAAGCTACTCAAAGAAGATTACGCAAGCCTGATCCAAAAAACATATCAGAACAAATCACAGAACAATAGGTTGATGTTCCTGCTATCTGCCGAAAATTTCTTTCAGGCATTCAAGCGGTTCCAGTACATGCAGCAATATGCCAAGCATCGAAAAAAACAAGGGGAAAATATTATCGTCAAAACCGAAGAATTGACTCAACTGAACCAAGATTTGGTTCGGCAGCGGAAAGAGAAAGATCAATTATTGGCAGAAAACACCAAAGCAAAAGATGAACTTTCCAAGGAAATAGAAGCCCAAAGAAACCTTTTAACAAGCATTAAGCAAAATGAGGCCAAATACACCGCTTCCATCTCCGAAAAGCAAAAAGAGGCCCGTAAAATTGACCGAGAGATCGAGCGGTTGATCAAAAGTGCCATTGCCAGCTCCAATAAAAGTTCAGGGAAGTCCACAAGTAGTGCCACATTTGCCTTGACCCCGGAGTCCAAGTTGGTGGCCGACAATTTTTCCGCCAATAAAGGAAGGCTCATTTGGCCAGTGGAAAAAGGAATCAAAAGCCAAGGCTATGGGGTGTATGCGGACAAACTGTATCCGGGCATCAAACACCAAAACAATGGGGTTACCATCACTACTGACAAAGGCAGCAAGGCAAGGGCCATTTTTGAGGGAGAGGTCATCGCCATTCTTTCCGTTCCCGGCGGAAACAAAGGGGTTCAGGTAAAACACGGGAACTACATCAGCACCTATTACAACCTTTCCACTTTATATGTAAAAAAAGGGGATAAAGTGACTGCCAAAGAAGTGTTGGGCGAAATTGATACCAATCGGTTTGACGGCTCTACCAAATTGAAGTTCTATCTTTATAAAGATTCCAATCGCTTGAATCCCGAAGAGTGGATTTATCAACTATAGCTTATGAAAAAAATTACAAATCTTCAGGGGACCTTTGAATTGCACAATGGGGTCCAAATGCCCTATTTTGGGTTAGGTGTATATCTTTCCAAAGATGGTAACGAAGTGATTCATGCCGTTAAGGATGCCTTGGAACACGGGTATCGCCATATCGACACAGCTGCCATTTACAACAACGAAGAAGGAGTAGGAACCGGTATTAGGGAAAGTAGTGTAGACCGAAAAGACGTGTTTCTCGTCAGTAAGGTGTGGAACAACGATCAAGGCTATGATTCCACCTTAAAAGCTTTTGATGCCAGTTTGGAGCGTTTGGGAACAGATTATCTGGATCTTTACCTGATCCATTGGCCCAAAGGAGAAAGGTCGAAGGAGACCTGGAAAGCTTTAGAACGACTTTACAGGGAAAAACGTGTAAGATCTATCGGTGTGAGCAATTTTTTACAGCACCATTTGGAAGATTTACTGACTTCCGCAGAAATTGTGCCCATGGTCAACCAAATGGAATTCCACCCGTATCTGGTACAACAAAAGTTGCTGGATTTCTGTAACGCCAAAAAAATTCAATACGAAGCATGGTCACCCTTGATGCAGGGAAATATCTTTGATTTGGATGTGATGAAAGATCTTGCAGCCAAATACAAAAAGACCATTGCACAGATCGTGTTGCGTTGGGACCTTCAAAAAGGGGTAGTCACCATTCCCAAATCGTCCAAAAAGGAACGCATTGTTGCCAACGCTGATCTCTTCAATTTTGAGATGAGTGATGCCGATGTAAAATTGTTGGATAGCTTGGACAGGGGCAAACGGTTTGGTCCGGATCCTGACAATTTTGATTTTTAATCCATCAAGAAATAAACAAGGCCTTCAGTTCCGTAGCATCTGAAGGCTTCAATTTGCCTGCCAGCACCAAGCTCAATTGCTTTCTTCGGAGGGCAGCGGCAAAACGTTCCTTCTCCAAATCGGTTTCTGGTTCCAATGGTGGGACTTCTGTCGGTTTTCCGGTATCGTCCACCGCAACAAAGGTATAAATAGCCTCATTGGCCTTGGTACGCTCCCCGGTAAAGCGGTCCTCGATCCAAACGTCGATAAAAATTTCCATGGAAGTAGTAAAGGCTCGGGAAACGGCCGCTTCCACGGTTACCACGCTGCCTAAAGGTACGGCACGGTTAAAGGCCACATGGTTAACCGATGCGGTCACGGTGATCCTTCGGCTATGCCTACGAGCCGCAATACTGGCCGCCCTGTCCATTCGGGCCAACAGTTCGCCCCCAAAAAGATTGTTGAGCGGATTAGTTTCACTGGGCAGGACCAAATCGGTCATGACGGTTCGGGATTCACTTGGAGTTTTGGCGCGCATACCTTAAAATTTTGCGCAAAGATATTGAAGTGGGAAGTGGTTTAAAAAAATAGAGGGCTATTTCTCGGAAAGCAGCCAAGCATCTTTGGATTCGGTAGCCTTTACTTTCCTTAGAAAAGCAAGTGCTTCCTTGGGATCATCGAAACTATCGTATGCCACTTGATGAAGGCCATACTTATTGACACCCAAATAAAAGGCGTTGAAGCCTTTTTCCTTGAGCTGTTCCACTCTTTTTTCAGCGTTGGGTTCTTCACGGAAAGCACCGGCGATCACATGGTGTTTGCCCAAATGCCTTTTGGTCACCTCAATGGCAACGGCAGGAAGTTCCAATGGTGCACTTTCAAAGAAAGTGGCCTCTTGAATCAAACGGGAAACCTCTTGCTGGGCATCTTGTTGTGCGGCAACCTGTTTTTGTTGAAGGTCTCCGTAAGTACGATATCCGGTTACCCCTAAAGAAACGGCCAACAAAATAACGGCGGCATATTTCAACCAAGGCCTGAATGAAGTGGTTTCCCTTACTTCCGGAGTAATGATGAATGGAATTTTTTCTTCCAGTTCCTGAACTTCTTCTTTCAACACTTCACGTTGAATCGGCGTAGCGGCAAATGATGTTAAACCGAAGGACGAGGTCAAGAAGTTGACCTTGTTCTCGGGTTGAAACTGGATTTTTTGATCTTTGTTGTGGAAAAGTTTTCCTATTCCGTACAGTTCAATGCTTTCCCCGAGGCTCAATCTCTTGTTCCAGGTGTTGGATACCTCTTCCACTTCCTGCAACATTTCCTCGTACCCCAATTTTTTTTCCTTGGCAATATGGGAGACCAAAAGGCCATCATTTTTGGAAAGTTGGGCGTTGAAGGAGATGGATTTGGCGGGAGGGACCAAGGTTTTGGTCGACAGATCAATTTCTGCGGATTTGCTATGTGCCAAGAAGGCCCCGAAACCGGGAACTACGACACAATTGTACTCGAACAGCAATTTTTCTATGTAAGAATCAATCCGCATGGCCACAAATATTGTAAAAAATGAAAGAGTAGAAAATAAGCCGAATGACTTTTTATTAACATTTGAAATTCTGTATTTTGTGAACAACATTGATCCCAAATCAAATGACTGAACCTGAAATTATTGCGGCTTTGAGGCTGCAATCCATTCCCAACATTGGCGATATCACTGCCAAAAAATTAATTGCCCATTGCGGAAGTCCAAAAGCAGTTTTTGAGGATAAACTGCATCACCTATTAAAAATTGATGGTATCGGGAAACAGACCTTGAAGGATTTGTTCAACCCGAATTATCTTGATGAGGCCGAAAGGGAATACCAATTTTTGTCCAAAGAGGGCATCAAGCCTCTTTATTTTATGGAGGAAGCGTACCCAACCCAGTTGAAACATTGTGTGGATGGCCCAATCGTGTTGTTCCAAAGAGGAAATATGGATTTGAAACACCGAAAGATCATCAGTGTGGTGGGTACCCGGAATGTGACCAGCTATGGATCTTCCTTCTGCGAAAGCTTTATCGAAGAAATTGCTCCTTTAAATCCTGTAATTGTGAGTGGTTTGGCCTATGGAGTAGATATCACCATTCAAAAAGCTGCCATGGACAAAGGGTTGCAGACCATTGCATGTCTTGCACATGGGTTGAACCAGATTTATCCCAAAACCCATAAAAAATATAAGAGCCAGATTGAAGAAAACGGTGGATTTTTAACTGAATTCTGGAGTACAAGTCAACCCGATCGGGAAAATTTTTTAAAACGGAACCGGATTATCGCCGGAATGAGTGAAGCGACCATAGTAGTGGAGTCGGCGGAGAAAGGGGGCAGTTTGGTCACTGCCGATTTGGCAAATGGGTACAATCGGGAAGTGTTCGCCGTACCGGGAAGGGTAACCGATAAATGGAGCAAGGGCTGTAACGACCTCATCAAGCAGCAAAAAGCCCATATGTTAACGTCCGCAGCGGAGCTGATTTATCTTTTGGGATGGGATTTGGAGCAGAAAAGCGATAAAACTATGGTTCAAAAACAGCTGTTCGTCGAGTTGGATCCAACAGAACAGTCTATCTACTCCTATTTGCAGTTGAACGGGAAACAATTACTGGACACCGTTGCTTTGGAGTGTCAATTGCCCATTTTTAAAACATCTTCCACTTTATTGAACATGGAAATGAAAGGGGTGATCCGGCCATTGCCCGGTAAACTTTTTGAGGCGATTTAATACCCCAACTTCTCCCTAACCCTGGTTAAAACTTCATGGGCCACTTTGCGTGCCTTTTCAGCACCATGGAACAAGGCATCGTCTACTTCGTTCAAGTGGTTCATATAGTAATCGAACTTTTCACGGGGTTCAGCGAACTTGTCTACAATCAGTTCAAACAAGGCTTGTTTGGCATGTCCATAACCATAATTTCCGGCCAAATAATTGGCACTCATTTCCTCGATCTGTTCTTGTGTAGCCAAAAGTTTGTACAGGGCAAACACATTATCATGGGTTGGATCCTTTGGGTCTTCCATAGGGGTGCTATCGGTTACAATACCCATGATCTGCTTGCGCAAGGGTTTATCCGCCTGAAAAATATCGATAAGATTACCTCGGCTCTTGCTCATCTTTTCGCCATCGGTACCAGGTACGTACATGGTCTCTTCATGTACTTTGGCTTGAGGCAACACAAAGGTCTCTCCCATTTGGTTGTGGAACCTTGAGGCCACATCGCGGGTCATTTCCAAATGTTGTAATTGGTCTTTGCCTACGGGAACGATATCGGCATCGTACAACAAAATATCCGCGGCCATAAGCATTGGATAGGTAAAAATTCCGGCATTCACATCATCCAATCGATCGGCCTTGTCCTTAAAGGAATGGGCCAATGTTAATCTCTGATACGGAAAAAAGCAGCTCAGATACCAAGCCAATTCGGCGGTTTGGGGGATATCACTCTGGCGGTAGAATACTGTTTTGTTGATGTCCAGACCAAAAGCCAACCAGGCGGCGGCAATGGCATAGGTGTTCTTTCTCAAAAGCTCCCCATTTTTGATTTGGGTAAGCGAATGCATATCGGCTATGAAGAGGAAAGAATCGTTTGCGGGATCCTGCGCCATTTGTATGGCAGGAACGATTGCTCCTAAAATATTCCCTAAATGGGGCACACCTGTACTTTGTATTCCGGTCAGAATTCGGGCCATCCTATGAATTTTGCCCGTAAAAGTAAGCATCCCTTGGGTATTAAAAAAGTGGTTGAAATGGCTACTTAATTACCATTGGTCGAAGGATGATTGTTCTTTGTTTCCAAAGCCGTTCAAAAAGGCTACTTTTAGCGCATGCTACAACTGATGAAGAACATTGGGTATGTCATCTTTAGGATATGGTTCTATGTGTTGGTTGCCGTTCCCATTTTCCTTTTCTTCCCCTTTTTGTTGCTGTTGACCCTTTCCGAAAGCACGTATCCCCAATTTTTTTGGACAGCACGAAACCTATGGGCCAGACCCATTTTATATGGCATGGGCTGTTTCCCCAAAATTACAAGGGAGCAACGTATGGTGAAGGGCAAGAGCTATATGTTGGTGGCCAACCATACCAGTATGCTGGATATTATGCTCATGCTGGTGGTGAGCCGAAACCCTTTTGTTTTTGTGGGCAAAAAAGAATTGGAAAAACTTCCCATTTTTGGATTTTTCTACAAAAGGGTCTGCATTATGGTGGATCGTGACGATGTGAGGAGCCGTACCGGAGTCTACAGAAGGGCGCAACGGAGATTGGACCAAGGGTTGAGCATTTGTATATTTCCAGAGGGGGGAGTTCCCGAGGAACATATTGTTTTGGACCCATTTAAGGATGGGGCCTTTAAAATGGCCATTGCCCATAAGATTCCGGTAGTACCCATGACTTTTTACGACAACAAAAAGCGATTTTCGTTTACGTTTTTAAGTGGGGGGCCAGGTAGGATCCGGGCCAAAGTGCACCCATTTTTCGAGACGGGTATTCTCAGTGCCGAGGACACTTCGACCTTAAGGGAAGAAGTTCGCACCGTAATCTTGAAGGAACTAACCGATCCTTCAGTGTAACTTACATAAGATTGGGCAACGTTAGGGTGGTTTTCCTGAACTCTTTTTTGCCGTTCGTCACCGTGACGTTCTGGTTTTGAATGGCATACCCCTTAACGGTGTTGAGAAGTTCTATTTGGTCCTGCCATTTTAGGATACTTTCCCTATATTCGGGTTGGTTGGCCACATCGGAATCCAATTCCCTGTACTCCACATCCACAATAACTTCTTTTGCCGAAGCTTTAAATGCAATATTGAAATGTTGTCCCTTGTGATGGTTGAACATGGAATGCTCAATAATGTTTTCAAACAGCGTGTGGATTATGAAAGCCGGAATAATGGCCTCTTCCAATTTATCCATATTTTTTTCCAAGGTGATGGTATATTCAAACGAATCGTCATAACGCAATTTCTGAAGTTTTAGGTACCAATTCAACATGTCAATCTCATTGTATAGTGATACCGTATCCTTGTCCAATTGTTTCAAATAAAACCGCATCAATCTGCTGAAGGTAGACAAATATTCCAAGGCTGGAATCTTTTTTTCCGAAGTGACAAAATACTGGATGGCATTCAATGAATTGAACACAAAGTGTGGATTAAGCTGTGAGTTGAGGGCACGGAGTTTCAGTTCCAGCATCTCTTCCCTTATTTTCAAGAGTTTGTCCTTTTTTTCTGCCAATTCGTTATTGGCCCGTACACTTTTGATCTTAATGGCACAAATGGAAGCCACCGCGGTAAGCATTTTGAGGTGATGCGGGGTAAAAAATCCCACTTCGGGATGCTCACAATCAATGACCCCGTACACAATGTTTTCATGGGCTATGGGGACACAGATTTCGGAAAGTCGGTTGTCGTCGTCCATGATGTATCTGGAGTCAACAGAAGTATTGTTGATGATTTCTGCAACGCCCGTTTGTGCCACCGCTCCGGTGATGCCTTGCCCAAGAGGAATTTCCAAATGGTTGAAAAGGGTTTTGTCCTTGGGACTTTTTGGGCCATAGGCCGCTTTTTGAACCAAAATACCCGATTCGTGATCCAAGATATAGATCACACAGTCCACGAATCCAAGTTTTGCGATGCAGTTCTTGGCGAGGTCCCAGAGAATGTCATCTTCATTTTCCTTACCTAACAAAGATTCGGAAAAGTAGATGAGGATATCATCAAACGATTCACTGATCAAAATGAATGAGGTTAGTATTCAGAAGAAAAGTAATAAAAATTTAATTATGAAGGCATTGCAAAAAAAGTGCCCCGTTCTGGCGGGGCACTCAACTGACTGTCTAAAGGGACAATCTTCCTAACCAACATTTTGTTTCCTAAAACTTGAAGCTGATACCACTGTAAACGCCAATGGTATAGGGGCGGAAGTCCCCAGCCGTTTTGGAAAAGGTGTTCAATTGATATTTAAATACCGGTTCTATGCTCAACTGGAACTTGGGGGCAAAATTGTAGTTGAGTCCCATACCTACGTTCGCACTGAAATTTGTGGAGTTCACATTATTGGCCTCGCCCACCTCGGTAATGAGCTCATCAGATTCCAACAACACGGAATTGTCGATCAAAAACAGGGAACTTACCCCACCGATCAGGTCTACCCCAAACTTTTTGTCCACCAAGGCATAGTTCAATTCCAAAGGAACTTCAATATAGCCTAGTTGTTGTATCATTTTGCCATCCAGGGTCGGGGCCTCGCTCAAGGCAATTTCTTTGGAAGTCACATCGGAGGAAGCACTTTTTTTGCTTAGGACCACTACATTTTCCGAGTTTTGGGAATAATCTATATTGTCCAATTTTTCGTTGGATGCAGTTCTTAATGTAGAAGAAAAGACCACATCATTGGTATCATAGCCATAGTTCACTTTGTGGATACCCGAACGTATTTTCAGTTTTTTGCCAATTTCATAACCAACGGTAAGTCCGTAGCTTAAGTTGAGATTCCCGGATTTGGAATTTGAGGCAAAATCGGAATGAATCGGTGACCCGTTACCGGATGCACTAAAATATACCGGGGCCACGGAAGGGCCTACAGACCATTTGTCCGAGGTGTTTTGTGCTACAATTTCCTCTTCCTCCTGTTGTTCCTTAATGGCATCAAAAATGGATTTCCTTTCAGATTCTACCTCTTTCTCTTCGTTTAAGGCGACAGCCTCTTCTTCTTTGCTGGTTCCAATAGGATCCTGGTTGCGTTCATTTCTGTTGAGGTTATCTGCAACGGCCTCTTTGTTTTGGCCCAAGTTTCCAGAAAGTTGTTTTTTATCCTGATATGTATCTTCTTCACTTTCTTTTTGCAAATCCCTATTGGCATTGCTGGCAATCGCATCCTTTTCTTTTGATGCTATTGCCTTGGAACTGGTCCTGGCGTCATAATCATTTTGGTTATTGCCGGTGTCGGCCACTTGTTCCGAAGAGATGGCGGTTTTTTCAGAGCCCAAGGGTTCTTTGGATGATTCGGTGTGCTCGGAAGTACCTGTCACCTGCTCGGTTTCTTTGTTACCGAATGGATTTTGGAAATCCTTGTCATCAATACCCGAAGAATCTTGCCGAGTAGGTTCAACAGTAGTTTCGGTATCCGTAATAGTTTGATCATGGATCGGTTCCTTATCGAACGGATTGATCAAGAAGAACAACAGGGCCGCTGCCGCGGCAACGCCACCTAGGCGCCACCAAATAGGAATGACCCGTTTCTTCTGTTTCTTTTTGTCCAATGACAACGCTATGGATTTCCAGACTTTTTCATCCGGTACTTCCTGAAAATCCCGGAAGGTGTCCTTGAACAATTGCTCTAAATTCTTTTTCCCCATCGTGAGTCTATTTAAGCAATGTTAATTTTGGTTTTTTCTATTTTCTCCCTCAATATGGTTTTGGCACGTGCCAAATTCGATTTTGAGGTACCCGTGGATGTCCCCAACATCTCACTGATCTCTTTATGGCTATAACCGTCCAGTACATAAAGGCTGAACGTAAGCCGGTACTTATGTGGCAAATCCTGTATATGTGCCAAAAGTGTGGATAGACTGATATCGGTCTGATCGGTATCGACTTCCACTTCTTCTTCAATATTTTCAGAAATTACGTTGAGGTGTTGTTCCTTTCTGTATTTCTGAAGTACGGTGTTAACGGTGATCCGTTTCATCCAACCTTCGAACGAACCCTGGAAGCTGTACTGATCAATTTTCTCAAAAATGGTCATAAAACTATCGTGCAGATGATCTTCTGCCTCCGTTTTATTGCGCGAATACTTGAGGCACATACCGAAAAGAATACCGGAATATTTCCGGTATAGTTCGGCCTGCGCCTGTCGTTTGCCCTTTTTGCAATTATCTATCAGTTCTTCCAGATCCAAATGTTGGTCAATTTTGGATTGTTGTTTTCTAGTTTGTGGGTTCCTCTTCCGTTACGGGAATGGTATATTCCACAAAGGTGGAGTTACCGTTTTCATCGTCGCCCGTATAAAATCTAAAATGATACTCATTGGTATAAATAACACTGAACTTTAAAGTGGCCACAACCTCCTCCAAAGCTTCGGTGCATGTTCTGTTCTCATCCGTCAATACAGAGCCGATCACTACAATATCACGATTGGTTTCTGCTGTCTTGGTTACGTCAAATCCTTCAAAGAAGGTACATCCATTTGGTCTAACATAGGTGACATCAATGTCGTAGGTCTTTCCAAAAACGAATGATTCAGGAACATCGGCTTCCACAACGTTTAGGGTAGTGAAGTAAAAATTGGGGGAATCATCGTCCAGGTCACATGAACTGAACCATGAGCATGCCACAAACAATAATAAGGGCATTAACACTTTTTTCATAATCTAATCCTTTTTATTCCCTAGATGTGCAGTAGTGGCAAGGGTTGCGTAGGATTTTCAGAACCAAATGTCTATTCGCCCAAAAATGGAATCAGCTTTACGCCTTGACAGCGGTAATAGCCTCTTTGATTTTGCTCTCCAACTCATCGGACAGTTCGGGATTGTCCAATAAAAGGGCTTTTACGGCATCCCTGCCCTGGCCCAATTTGGTGTCACCGTAACTGAACCATGAACCGCTTTTTTTAACGATTTCGTAAGCCACTCCCAAATCCAAAATTTCCCCGATTTTTGAAATGCCTTCGCCATACATAATGTCGAATTCGGCAGTTTTGAACGGTGGGGCCACTTTGTTCTTGACCACCTTTACTCGGGTTTTGTTTCCTTGTACCTCCCCGTCCGTGTCCTTGATCTGGGTAGACCTTCTAATATCCAAACGAACAGAGGCGTAGAATTTTAAGGCGTTACCACCGGTGGTCGTTTCAGGGTTGCCGAACATCACGCCAATTTTTTCGCGCAATTGGTTGATAAAGATTACCGTACACTTGGTCTTGCTGATGGTGGAGGTCAATTTTCGCAAGGCTTGTGACATCAACCTAGCGTGAAGACCCATTTTGGAATCCCCCATCTCTCCCTCGATCTCGCTTTTTGGTGTCAACGCAGCAACGGAATCCACAATCACAATATCAATGGCACCGGAACGGATGAGGTTATCGGCAATTTCCAAGGCCTGCTCCCCATGATCGGGTTGTGATATGATCAGGTTGTCGATGTCGACCCCGAGTTTTTTGGCATAAAATCGGTCAAAGGCATGTTCCGCATCAATAAATGCGGCAATACCACCAGCCTTTTGTGCTTCGGCGATGGCATGAAGGGTAAGGGTGGTTTTACCGGAAGACTCAGGACCATAGATTTCGATGACCCTCCCTTTGGGATAACCCCCAACACCAAGGGCAATATCCAATCCCAACGAGCCCGAAGAGATAACCTCGACATCCTCAACTACACTATCGCCCATTTTCATTACCGCCCCTTTGCCATAAGTCTTGTCCAACTTGTCCAGGGTTAGTTTCAGGGCCTTTAATTTCGCTTCTTTCTCGTTGCTCATGGTTCAAATGATTAGGAAGGCTAAAATACCATTTCTTTCTACATACGA
>JASBTS010000222.1 GCA_030148305.1 Allomuricauda sp.
AAAGCTCGCTCCTTTATTTCGGCCGTTCTGGTAATGTCATTGTTGCTACCGCTCACAATGCAGACCACATTTTTCCCTTTGATTTCCTCGGCAAAATCGTCCAACACCGCAATCGTCAAGGCACCGGCAGGTTCCACCACAATGGCATCACGATTGTACAAATCCAAAATGGTTTGGCATACTTTACCTTCTGACACCAAAACCATTTCACTTAAACAATCACTACAGATAGGATGCGTTAAAGCTCCCACTTTCCGTACTGCAGCTCCATCAATAAACTTATCGATTTCTTTCAGCTCGGTCAACCTTCCCGTTTCTATCGAACTTTTCATGGAAGGAGCACCCAAGGGCTCCACCCCGATGATTTTTGTGGATGGTAACAAGGCCTTAAAAACGCCACACAACCCGGAAGCCAGGCCACCTCCTCCTACCGGGACAAAGAGATAATCAATGACTTCTTGCGATTGTTGTAGAATTTCCAATCCTACGGTACCCTGTCCTTCAATGATTTTCTCATCATCAAAAGGATGGACAAAGGTTTTGCCGTATTGGTCACAGAACAACTGGGCCGCTTTATTGGCATCGTCGAACGTATCACCTTCCAAAATCACTTCCACCCAATCCCCACCGAACATTTTGGTCTGGTCGATTTTCTGTTTTGGGGTAACTACGGGCATAAAGATGGTCCCCTTCACCTCCAAATGACTACAGGCAAAGGCAACTCCTTGGGCATGGTTACCAGCACTGGCACAGACCACACCTTTTTCTAATTGTTTTTTGGAAAGGGATGCGATTTTGTTAAAAGCACCTCTGATCTTATAGCTACGGACCCGCTGAAGGTCTTCGCGCTTTAAAAGAATATTGGCCCCATATTTTTTGGAATAGCGGATACTTTGCTGCAAAGGGGTTTGCTCCACTACGCGGGAGATGGTCTCTGCTGCTCGTTGTATATCCGCAAGTTGCGGAAAGTATGTCTCCACGGTTTCGTTGTTCATGGGGCCAATACGCTAGGATTATATTGGCTTCATTGCAGTCATGGATGCACGCAATCTGGCACCCACAACCTCAACATTGTGAGTTCTGATAGCTTTGTTGACCTTGATCAATTTAATATTGTCCACGCCATTGTCCTTGCCTTCACCGAAATGTTTTCCGATCACATCGGTATCGATTTTCTTCATGAAATCGGTCAATAAAGGTTTACAGGCATGATCGAACAAATAACAACCATACTCAGCAGTATCAGAAATTACACGGTTCATTTCGAACAATTTCTTCCTTGCAATGGTGTTGGCGATCAGCGGTGTTTCGTGCAATGATTCGTAGTATGCCGACTCACCGATGATTCCGGATTCGGTCATGGTCTCAAAAGCCAATTCCACACCGGATTTTACCATAGCTACCATCAACACGCCATTATCGTAGTATTCTTGCTCCGAGATAGATACGTCACCAGCAGGTGTCTTTTCGAATGCAGTTTCGCCGGTCTCAGCTCTCCAATCCAAAAGGTTTTTATCACCATTGGCCCAATCTTCCATCATGGTTTTGGAGAAATGCCCACTCATGATATCATCCATATGCTTTTGGAACAACGGACGCATAATCACCTTCAATTCTTCGGCCAAATCAAAAGCCTTGATCTTAGCAGGGTTGGACAAACGGTCCATCATATTGGTGATACCCCCCTGTTTCAATCCCTCGGTAATGGTTTCCCATCCGTATTGGATCAACTTTGAAGCATATCCTTTATCGATTCCTTTCTCCACCATTTTGTTGAAGGAAAGAATGGAACCGGTCTGCAACAATCCGCAAAGAATGGTCTGCTCTCCCATTAAATCCGATTTTACCTCGGCCACGAAGGAAGATTCCAAAACACCAGCTTTATCTCCGCCTGTAGCAGCGGCATAAGCTTTGGCTTGCTCCAATCCTTTTCCTTCTGGATCGTTTTCTGGGTGTACGGCAATCAAGGTAGGTACACCGAACCCTCTTTTGTACTCTTCACGAACCTCGGAACCTGGACTTTTTGGCGCTACCATGATAACGGTCAAGTCCTTACGCACTTGCATACCCTCTTCCACGATATTGAATCCGTGAGAGTAGGACAAAGTAGCCCCTTTTTTCATCAAAGGCATTACGGCACCAACCACTTTAGTGTGCTGCTTGTCTGGGGTTAGGTTGATGACCAGATCGGCCGTTGGAATCAATTCCTCATACGTTCCCACAACGAAGTTGTTTTCGGAAGCATTCTTGAAGGATTGTCTTTTTTCCTTGATAGCGGCTTCACGAAGAGTATAGGATACATCCAATCCGGAATCACGCATGTTAAGACCTTGGTTCAAACCTTGGGCCCCACAACCTATGATCACAATTTTTTTCCCTTTTAAAGCCGAAACACCATCAGCAAATTCGCCGGGGTCCATAAACCTACATTTTCCCAATTGGGTCAATTGCTCACGAAGCGATAGTGTATTAAAGTAATTTGCCATTTTAATGATTTGATTTTATGCTATTTAGTTTTCTTGAAATTCTGTCAATAGTTCGGATATCGGCATGGCCGCCTTGGTCACCGCGATACGGCCCGAACGGACAAACTGCATGATGCCATAAGGTTCCAATGCATTGTGCATCTCGTCTATTTCATGCCTACGGCCAGTTTTGGCCAGCACGAAGAACTCACGGCTCACCGTTACGATCTGGGAATTGCTCTCCTTGATGATATTTTGGATCTGACGCTCATCGAACAACAAATGGGATGCTATTTTGAACAGGGCTGATTCCTGATAAATAATATCGTCATCGGTATGGTAGAAGGCTTTGATGACCTCTACTTGTTTCTCGATTTGTTGAACGATCTTTCGGGTCCAATCTTCCGTGGTGTTCACAACAATTGTGAATTTTGATACATTTTCAATTTCTGATTTAGAAACATTTAAGCCTTCTATGTTAATGTGTCTCTTTAAGAATATCCCGGATATCCGGTTCAGCAATCCCACGTTGTTTTCGGAATACACCGATATGGTATACCATTGTTTTTCCATTCTCAATCTATTTTGGCTGCAACGATCAATCCTGTGGACCAATCCATTTTTGTTATTGTTATATCTTCTCTTTGTTCCAAAACCTGAACTAGTTCCTTGGCCTTTTCCTCATGCCCTTCTGGCCAGTTAGGCTGTTTTTTCATATCATCGATCACATAAAACCCACCCTTTTTGATAAGGCTTAGCGTTCTATCCAGATGGCTGTATTTTCCAGGCCATGCATCCGCGAAAATCAGGTCAAAAGACTCTCCGGCATAATTTTTCAACCAATCCTCACCGTCCTCGCATATCAATTTTAACCTTGATTCCTCCTTAAAGAAAAGGTTCGCGATTTGGATAAGTTCCGCATCATTATCCACACTTGTCATCTTGGACTTTTCATCCATTCCTTCGATCATCCAGGCAAGGGACAATCCTATACCCGTGCCCAGCTCCAAAAAATTTCCATTGGGTTTGGAGGCCACCAAAGTCTTCAACAATGTCCCAACATAGACATCTGAAGGCATAGTAAATCCCAGTTCCTTGGACTTTGCAAGCAAAGCCGGATACTGGCCCGGCATTTGTATGATCTTGGTCTGGTCCATTTTACTTTAATCTGATATCGGCTACCGAGGCACCTGTTGGAATCATCGGGAAAACGTTGTCCTCTTTTTCCACTTTAACCTCCAAAAAGTAGGGGTCTTTGGAAGCAATCATTTCTACCACAGCGTCCTTCAATTCGGAACGCTGCACCACCCTTCTGGCTTTGATATGATATCCTTCGGCAATTTTTACAAAATCAGGATTGGTCATTACGGTCGATGCGTATCTGCTTTCAAAGAAAAGCTCCTGCCACTGGCGCACCATTCCCAAGTGATCGTTGTTGAGTACCACAATTTTTACCGGTACGTTGTGTTGGAAAATCACCCCCAATTCCTGAATGGTCATTTGGTACCCTCCATCCCCGATAATGGCCACCACTTCGCGGTCCATGGCACCCATTTTGGCCCCAATGGCCGCAGGAAGTCCAAAGCCCATGGTGCCCAAACCACCAGAAGTGATATTGCTTTTCGTTTCTTTGAACTTGGCATATCTACAAGCAATCATTTGGTGTTGGCCCACATCGGAAACAATTACAGCATTATTGCCAGTAGCGATGTTAATTTGTTCCATGACCTCACCCATGGTCAATCCTTCCTTGGTGGGGTGGATATCTTTTTGGATAACGGTCTCAAATTCAATTTGATGTTTTTTATCAAATTCAGCAAGCCAATCCTTGTGTTCGTTCTTGTTGATCAACGGCAACAACATGCCCAATGTTTCCTTTGCATTGCCCATAACGGCAACATCAACCTTTACATTTTTGTTTACCTCAGCTGGATCAATTTCAAAATGGATGATTTTTGCCTGTTTGGCATAAGTGGCCAAATTACCGGTCACACGGTCGTCAAATCGCATCCCGATAGCGATGAGTACATCACATTCGTTGGTCAAAACATTTGGACCATAATTTCCGTGCATACCAACCATACCCACGTTTAAAGGGTGGTCCGTTTCCATAGCGGAAAGACCCAAAATGGTCCAAGCAGCAGGAATTCCTCCTTTTTCAACCAACGCTTTCAATTCGGCCTCAGCTTCACCCAAAATCACCCCTTGACCAAAAATAATGTAAGGTCTTTTGGCATTGTTGATGAGTTCAGCCGCTTTTTCAATAGCTGAAGAATCGGGTTCTGGGACTGGCTTGTAACTTCTAACCCCAGTGCATTTTTCGTATTTGAAATCCAGTTCATCAAACTGGGCATTTTTGGTGATATCTACCAAAACCGGGCCCGGTCTTCCAGACCTTGCAATATAAAATGCTTTGGCCATGATCTCAGGGATTTCTTCCACTCGGGTAATCTGGTAGTTCCATTTGGTAACCGGGGTGGAAATACCCACAATATCCGTTTCTTGGAACGCATCGGAACCCAAAAGACTTCTGGTCACCTGACCTGTTATGCAGACCATTGGGGTTGAATCGATTTGCGCATCGGCAATACCCGTGACCAAATTGGTGGCTCCAGGTCCAGAAGTAGCCATCGCCACCCCTACTTTACCCGTAACCCTTGCGTAGCCTTGTGCAGCGTGCGCGGCGCCTTGTTCATGACGGGTAAGGATGTGCGTCAGCTTGTCCTGAAACTTATACAACTCGTCATAAACAGGCATAATGGCCCCACCGGGATAACCATAGATCAAATCCACACCTTCGGCCAACAAACAATGGATGAGGGCCTCCGCACCTGTGATGCGCATGGTGGTTTCCTGCTTTTTCTCCTTCTTTTCCGCTTTCAATGTTTCCATAAGCTTATCTTTTTCGGGAACTCCCCTTTTACTTTATATTCAATTTGAATGGTTAGAACGTATCGGTAACACAACCTTTGGATGCCGATGAAACCATCTTGGCATATTTGTACAAGCTACCTGATTTTACCTTTAATTCTGGTTGCACCCAAGCTTTTCTTCTTTGTTCCAATTCTTCGTCAGAAATATTGATGTTGATGGTGTTCTTCACTGCATCGATGGTAATCTCATCCCCGTCTTTCACCAAAGCTATACCACCACCTACTTGGGCTTCTGGGGAAACGTGACCTACCACGAAACCATGTGATCCTCCTGAAAACCTTCCATCCGTAATCAAAGCAACATCTTTGCCTAACCCGGCACCCATGATGGCAGATGTAGGCTTCAACATTTCGGGCATACCAGGAGCACCTTTGGGTCCTTCGTAGCGAATGACCACTACATCCCCTTTTTTCACCTTTCCTGTGCTGATGCCTTCGTTCACTTCAATTTCACCATTGAAAACCCTTGCGGTTCCTGTAAAACTCAATCCTTCCTTACCCGTGATCTTGGCTACGGCACCTTCGGTTGCCAAGTTTCCATACAGAATACGGATATGGCCTGTTTCCTTAATTGGTTGATCCAACGGTTTGATGATATCCTGCCCTTCGGCCAAATCAGGAACATCCAATAGGTTTTCTGCCAAAGTTCTACCGGTAACCGTCATACAATCTCCGTGGAGCATTCCTTTCTTCAACATGTATTTTAAGACAGCCGGAACACCCCCAATTTTATGTAGGTCTTCCATCAAATATTTTCCACTGGGCTTCAAATCGGCCAACAAAGGGGTAGATTCGCTGATACGTGTAATATCTTCCAAAGTGAAATCCACCTCAGCAGCGTGGGCAATGGCCATAAAATGCAACACGGCATTCGTGGATCCGCCCAAAACCGTTACCAATCTAAAGGCATTTTCCAACGCTTTTTTGGTCACGATATCCTTGGGTTTCAAATCCATTTCCAACAGATTCAGAATAGCCTCCCCAGCAGCTTCGCAATCGGCACCTTTTGCCGAGTTCACTGCTGGAATAGAGGAGTTGAACGGCAATGACATCCCCATTGCCTCAATGGCAGAAGCCATGGTATTAGCCGTGTACATGCCCCCGCAAGCTCCTGCCCCGGGACAAGCCTTATGGATGACCGCCTTAAATTCAGTTTCATCAATGGTTCCCGCCACTTTTTGGCCATAAGCCTCAAATGCGGAAATGATATCCAATTTTTTATCGTTGTGACATCCTGGGGCAATGGTACCTCCATATACCAATATAGATGGTCTGTTCAACCTTAATTGCGCCATTAGCGCACCTGGCATATTTTTATCGCAACCTACGACGGTCACCAATCCATCATAATACATGGCCTGCATTACGGTTTCTATGGAATCGGCGATGATATCCCTGGACGCCAAGGAATATCGCATCCCTGGGGTTCCGTTGGAAATTCCATCACTTACACCGATGGTATTGAAGATGAGTCCGACCATATTGGAAGCCTCCACTCCACTTTTCACCTCTTTGGCCAATCCGTTCAGGTGCATGTTACAGGGGTTTCCCTCATAACCCGTACTGGCTATTCCAATAAATGGTTTTTTTAAATCGTCGTCATTGAGCCCTAACGCGTGCAACATTGCCTGAGCAGCCGGAAGCGTTGGGTCTTGGGTCACACTTTTACTAAACTTGTTCAGTTCCATTGTCAAATTTCATTCAAATACAGAATTCCGCTGAATTTATAAAGAGAATCAAAGATAGATGTTTAAAACCCCTTAGATTTTTAACAGTTATTGCCTGTTTAAATCCATTTGAAACATAAAATATATAAAATTCTGAAATTCAGTTACTTACATCAATTCAAATTCCAATATTCAATTATTTTTCTTTAGAAAGAAAAAGGGCCTGCATCCATTTAGATACAGGCCCTTCTTAGTCAATAGCAAGTCTGTATCACTCCAAATTTGGAATAATAATGACCACATTGTTGACCAGGTTATTTCTTTTCATGCTTCAATGTTACGAAAAATTCTTCTGGAATTCGATAGAAAAAACACTAAAGTAATTTGATGGTAAAAGTATCTCCCAATTTCTTCTGTGCCAAAGTGCAAATGGATTCCTCGGAAAGCTGAAGAATCCTTGGGTACCCTCCTGTGGTCTGCCCGTCTTTCATCAAAATGATCAAACGGCCTGCGGGAGTCAATTGTACCGTCCCAGGTAAAGTGCCCGATGTGAGCATGGAATGGGTATGGCCTTCTATCAATTCGGATAATTGGTAGGCCATCCTGTTATTTTCCTTGGAAACGGTAAACGTTTTGGTGAAAATCTCAGATAGTTGTGAGTCGTTCAGCAATTCAAATTCCGGGCCTTTGTACACTTCCAAATAATCCTTCAGAAAATGATCGTCAATCTTTACTTCAGAAATTAGGGGTTTAAAGGAAATGTTCTTGTCGTATAGCACCTCATCCCCGTCCTTGAGCCTTTTTGTTTTGGTAACGGGAGCAAACTGGGAGCGACTTCCCAAGACCTTTTCGGTCTTAAACCCACCTTTAATGGCCAAATAGGCACGAAATCCATTCTCCAATCGTCCGTAAGAGACTATGTCTCCTTTGGTCACTTGTAGCACTTGGTAATTTTCTATGGGCTTGTTGTTCAAGGTCGCATGGATATGTGCCCCGGACAAACAGATAAATGACGGTTCTTCAAAAAGTAACGTTGGACCTGTCATGGTAATTTCCATAACCGCCGCATTGGGATCGTTGGCCAACAAAAGATTGGCCTTTTTTACAGAATCCACATCCATGGCACCAGCAACCGGCACCCCAATATCGCGATAACCGTACCTGCCTAAATCTTGAATGGTCACAAAAAATCCTGATTTGAGTACCTTAAGCATGCAGCACAACTTTAGCGGGTTTGTAAATACCAACTTCGGCCTCTATTTTATGGAGCTCGTATTCGGCTTTTGAAATTTTATGGAACTGGATCTTGTCCCCCACTTTTACAAAACATGGTTCTTTTATACTTGGATTGAACAACGGTACTGGGCAATTGCCGATGATGTTCCATCCACCGGGTGAATCCTGGGGATATACCCCTGTTTGTTTCCCTGCCAATCCAACCGAACCCTTGGCCACTTGCAAACGTGGTTCGGCACGTCGGGGAATTTCCAAAGATGCTGGCAGACCGCCCAAATACATGAATCCAGGTAAAAAGCCTATACCATATACCACATATTGATGGGAAGTGTGTTGTTGGATGAGCTCCTCAACGGACAAGTTCAAAGTTTTGGAAACTTCTTGTATGTCAATACCAAATTCAAGATCATAACATACAGGTATGGCCCAAAGGTGCTGCACTCGTGTCGATGCGGTTTTTGCCTGTTCGGCATGACACTCCAAAATCATTTTTTGGGTCTCCTCAAAGTCCAAGTGGTCATTATTGTAGACCATGGTCAAGGAGTTGTAGGCAACGGACATTTCCCAACCTGGGATTTTGAGCGCTTTGAAGGCCTCCATAAAATCAAGGATATCGGCCAAGATAGACTCTTTTACCTCACTGGGCCATTCTACTAAAACGGCTCGCTCTCCAAAGGGCTTGATGCTGATGGGGTAACTTTTCACTTTTGTATTTGCACCTGATGTTTGGGTAATTCCTGTGAAAGATACATTAATATTTCCAATGCCGATGCGGTATCACCGTGCACACAGAGGGTTTTTGCATCAATATTCATGAATTCATCATTTACGGCCTTCACTTTATGATTCTTGATAATAGGAAGCACATGCTCCACAACCAGATCGGGTTGTTCAATCAACGAATTGGGCAATTTTCGTGACACCAAACTCAAATCCGCATTGTAGTTTCGGTCGGCAAAAGCTTCATACCAAATCTGAAAACCCATCTCCATAGCCAATTCCGACACCACAGAACCGAATGGAACATACAGAATTGCTTTTTTCCTGTAAGCTGAAATAGCTTCCAAATAGGTTTTTGCCAATCCCCAGTCCTTAGCCGTTTCATTGTACAAAGCACCATGGGCCTTAATATGATGCAGGGGTGCTTTCTTTTGATTCAAAATGGTCTCAAAAACGTGCATTTGTTCTTTGATACTTTGTATCAACGTCTCATTTGAAATATTAAGGATCTCCCTACCAAAATTCTCTTTATCGGGGTACGATGGATGTGCGCCAATTTTCACTCCATATTGAAGTGCCAAATCCACCACCTCGGACATGCTTTCTTCGGTTCCGGCATGGCCGCCACAGGCAATATTACACGAACTGATATAGGGAAAGATTTCGACTTCATTGCCAATCCCTTCCCCTACATCACAGTTGATATCGATCGCAAATTGTTTCATCTATAGGGTCCCCATGACTTTTAAGATACTTTTCGTTCCTAAGAAGATGGCAAAAGCCACTATCGCCATCCCCAAAACATTCTGTAAAAGGGTATTCCTGTTTTCTCCCATAACCGTTTTTTTATTCACTACCCACAGTAACAAAAGTGCCATGATAGGCAACAAAACACCATTGGCTATTTGGGCAAATTGGATGACTTGGATGGGCTTGATGTCGAAGGATAAAAAAATCACCCCGCAAAGCAGAACAAATGCCCAAGTGAATTTGAATCTTTTATCCTTCATTCCACCCTCCCATCCAAAGCAGCTACTGGCCACATAAGCGGCTGCCAATGGAGCCGTAATGGCAGAGGTTACCCCAGCAGCCAAAAGTCCGATGGCCATAAAGTAAAGGGCCATTTTTCCAAAAAGAGGTTCTAGACCTTTGGCCATGTCCATAGCATTGTTGATGTCTGAAATTGGGGCCGCCGAAGCAGTAATTAAAATTGCCATGGATACCAGTCCTCCCAAAGCAATGGAAATGATGGTATCCCATTTCACTACTTTAAGGTCATTTTGAGACTTCCATTTTTCACGGACCAAGGATGCATGTAAAAACAGGTTATAAGGTACCACCGTGGTCCCTACCAAGGCAACAACCGTTAATAAGCTGTCCTTGGGCAAAGTTGGTACGAACATTCCTTCCAAAATACCGGATAGGGAAGGTTTCGTCATCAAAGCACAAATGATGAAGCTCACTCCCATTAAAGCAACCAAGCCCACAAAAATCCTTTCCAATACTTTATAATTGCTGAACCACAGCAAGCAGAAAATGGCAATACCAATCAGGGCAGGAAAAAAAGGCCTCATTTGGGGGTTGGGGAAAATCTGTTCCAAGCCCAATGTGGCCCCTCCAATATTTCCTCCTTCG
>JASBTS010000227.1 GCA_030148305.1 Allomuricauda sp.
TACTTTACCGATTGATGATATCCAAACATTATCATGGCTGGTCCATAATCAATCTCCATCCTATGAATCCATACCGACCAAGGCGGAGGATATTGCAGTGATTATCTACACTTCAGGTACCACTGGAAGTCCAAAGGGAGCTGAACTCACCCATGCAAATCTTTTTTTAAATGCCCTGTTATCCGCCAATAGCATCCTTGGGTTACATACCAATGATGTACAATTGATAACCCTCCCTTTATTCCACATTCTTGCGATGACCGTACAGATGAACACCTGTATTTTTAAAGGTGCTCATTGTATTCTTGTCCCCCGTTTTGACCCTGAAAAAGTACTCGAACTAATCGGTGAGTATGGGGTGAGTATTTTTGTGGGCGTTCCGACCATGTACTGGGCATTGCTCGATTACTTGCGCAACAGACCTGAAAAACAACCGGGCGAACATAAGTTACGCCTCTGTATCTCTGGCGGGGCCTCATTACCCGTAAAAGTGCTGCAAGATTTTGAAGAGCTTTTCAATGTGCTGATTTTAGAAGGGTACGGTATGAGCGAAGGATCACCCGTTGTCACTTTCAACCATCGCCAAATTGGTAGAAAACCCGGGTCGGTGGGCACTCCCATATGGGGTGTTGAAGTCAAGGTGGTCGATCAAGAAGGCAACGAAGTACCAACTGGCGAGAAGGGAGAATTATGGTACCGTGGGCACAATGTAATGAAAGGCTATTATGGACTGAAGGAGGAAACGGAAAGAATACTTACCAATGGGTGGCTGCATTCGGGTGACATTGCCATAAAGGACGATGACGGGTTTTTCTATATCGTTGACCGTATCAAAGATATGATCATACGCGGTGGAAAGAACGTGTACCCCCGAGAAATAGAAGAGACCATGATAAGGCACGAGGCCATTTCTCAGGTATCTGTAGTTGGTGTGCCATGCGAAAGATTGGGTCAAGAGATAAAGGCGTTCGTCGTCTTGAAAAATGGTAAGACCGTGACTGGGGAAGCGATCATTAAATGGACTAAGGAAAAAATCGCTGCATACAAGTATCCCCGTGAAATCGAATTCGTAAAGACCCTTCCCCTTAACGCATCGGGAAAGATCTTAAAAAAAGAACTGCGTAGGTAAAACGCTGCGAACTGAATTTTATAAAAACAGATTTGAACATGAAAAACAATAGGTTTTCTACCGATAAAATAAAGATGAGACCTTCAATTTTAAAAAGGGTGTTTGTGTTTTTATTGGTGTCAACGTTGGTAATACTGGGTTGTGCACCAAGCAAAAAGGCATTCATTGACAAGGGACAGCAAAAAATGTACAATGAAAGGTATGGCGAACATACGCGCAATGTTATGGATGTTTACCTGCCGGCCGGGCGTACCCCCGATACTCCGTTCGTGGTATTGATCCATGGGGGCGCTTGGGTACAGGCAGGAAAGGAATATGTGCGAGACATTCAAGATACATTGCTGGATCATGGCATAGCCGTTGCGAACATGAACCATAGGTATGCCAATGCGACCGATACCCATTATAAGCAAATGTTGCAAGATGTTGACCATGCCTTGGCCTATTGCAGCGAACACGCCGAAGAATGGGGCACACGGGATGAAGGATTTACCATGGTCGGTGCCAGTTCCGGGGCGCACCTCGCCATGTTATCTTCCTATACCACATCAAAGTCCATAAAAGCGATTGTCGATTTTTCGGGCCCCACGTATTTTGATGATACTGATTTATTGGACTATGCAGTAGAGGCTGGATTGATAGAAATGGTTCAGATGATGACGGGCAAATCATATGACAAAGAAAAACCACTGGATTCAGCATTCACCGATTCAAGTCCATTGGCACATGTCAAGGATATTCCTGTATTGATCATACATGGTACCTATGATGAAGTAGTACCCTTTTCCCAATCACAGATATTGGACAAAAAGCTCACATCGATGGGCTTTGAACATAAATTCCTAAAGATACCGAACGCCGGACACGATCTTGACCTTGATGATTCCGAAACCAAAAAGCTTGTCTATGGTGCAATGGTAGATTGGGTCCTAAAACATGGATATGGCAAATAGAGCCCATGGACGGACATAGAAGCCTTATGAACCGATATGAATGTAAAAATAAACTGAAACTCTAAACTAAACAAACATGAAAAATCTATTAAAAAAAGGTTGGTTGCCGTTGATTGTTTTTCAATTATCGATCTTAGCAATGTTTTCACAAACCAGAAAAATTATCGGTACCGTAGAAGGAACGGATGGTGGTGTCCTGCCCCTTGCCACGATCATAATAAAAAACACCAACAACTATGCGGTGGCAGACGAGAATGGGACATTCATCCTTGAAGACGCACCAGAAGGAAACGTGGTCTTGGTGGCATCATTTATCGGTTATGTCCAAAAAGAAGTTGAGGTCGGCGGACTGACAAACACTATTACTATTGTGCTTTCCGAGGCCAATACGCTAAACGAGGTGGTCGTTACAGGTGTTTTCGATAAACGAAAAAGGATGGATGCATCGGTGGCCATTACCACACTGGGCGCAGAGATACTTGAGAACCAGGTGCCTAAAAGTGCTTCGGATCTTTTGAAGAATGTTCCCGGCGTATACGTGAACTCATCTGTGGGCGAAATCAGGAACAGTGTTTCCTCACGGGGCATTACGGTAGGATCGACCGATGGCAGCTTTGGATACGAATACGTATCCATGCAAGAAGACGGTCTTCCGATTACAAATACCACCTATTTTAGTTACGGTCCTGACTTTTTTCTCCGTTCAGACGTAACACTGGCCAGAGTAGATGCCGTCCGCGGGGGGCCTGCTTCGGTTACAGCGGCAAACGCCCCTGGGGGGGTATTCAATTATATTTCCAAAACTGGAGGAAGCAAATTTGAAGGGGAAGTAAGAATGAAGTATGGCCTTTTGGGCAATGGCAAGAACAGCCAGGAAAGGGTCGACATTGGTTTTGGGGGACCTTTGGGAAATCGCTGGTTCTATAGTATTGGTGGATTTTATAGATACGACGAAGGGGCGCGATACCCTGGTTATCCCATGAACAATGGGGGGCAGATTAAAGGCAATTTGATGAAGTCCTATGACAAGGGTAATGTAAAAATTTTCTTGAAATACCTTGATGACAAGAATGGTTTTGCCCAGCCCATGCTCACCGTTGGCTATAGTGATCCAGAATTAGCATCTAGTTTCGATAGTGGCAGTGCCACTAATTTTCCCGAAGGATTCCAATATTCAGGTGAAGACTTAGTAAACGGGGGTACCTATGACTTTAATTCAGAAAACCAAGTCAAAAATAGATACCAATCCATTGCGTTGGGCTGGGACCATGATTTAGGAAATAATTGGAGTTTGAGCAATGCCACAAAATTCTCGCACAACACGGTACTTTACAATACTTTGGGGTCGATGATACCTTCATCGATAACTGATTTGGTTCCATATTTCTTTCTGGGTGGTTTTGGTGCCGGCTATCCTGGGGCCTTCACTTTCCGCGATGCCAACACAGGTGAAAACTTGGCCCAAGTCGATGTCACTGGTGGAGTGCCCACGGTCACCTCCAGTTCATTACCGGGTCAGGATGTACTCTCCAACTCCATCCTATTGCTTCCCTTGAGCTATTATGACAATACGGTCACCGAATTCATGGAACGTTTTTCGGTTAATAAAAAAATGGACAATATGAACTTTAACTTCGGTGGTTTCTATGGTTATACCAATGCAGAGCGCTTTTCAGGAGGGGACATAGCCTTGGGAACCATAGAAAACCATCCCAAGCTTTTGACTCTGAACTTTTCTGGCACTCCTCTTTATGGGGTCGATGATACTGGAACTCCCATAACCGGACCCTCTGGCGAATATCAATTTACAAACTCTACCGGAGTGGGACAGGGAACCGGAAACTTGGGAGCCTATATCTCTTTTAAAGCAAAGCAAAAACAGGGAGCCTTGTTTTTTGGCCATGCTTGGAACATCAACGAAAAAATGACTTTTGATTGGGGCCTGCGTTATGAAAACGTCAATATTGATGGGGAGAATATTAGGCCCTATCTTATAGGATCCCCCTTTTCTACAGGGGGTACTGATGGTAACCCTTTTACCACCTACAACAATAATGAGTTGGACTCATTGGCCACATTTAAGTTCAATTACAAGATCAACACGTTCTCGTATTCTGCCGCACTAAATTACAAGTTCAACGAAAAACTTGCTGTTTATGGACGATATTCACAAGGTAAAAAAGCACCGGATCTTGACTTCTATTTTACCCTAAACACCCCAGAAAACCTCGCATTGTACCGACCAAAAGTGCGAAGTACAGAACAGATTGAGTTTGGTCTAAAGGCAGGGTTCGGTAAATCAAACTTATTTGTTACGCCATTTTTCAGTGTTTTGAGTGGGGTGCCAGTTGGCCAAATTTTTCAAGATTCTGATGGTACTTATTACTTTCCACCAAGAACCTATGCAAAATACAATACCCCGGGTATAGAGATTGAGACCAATATTTTTATAAACGACAATTTGAGTTTGAGGGGAGTGGCCACGTTTCAAAAATCAAAATTGGATGAATACAATATTTGGGTGGCCAATGCAAATGGCTCCGATGATGATACACAAATATCGTATTCAGGCAATGAGGCGGAGAACAGTCCACGGGTAATGGCGAACATTGCTCCTACCTATTCCAAAGGTAATTTCTTTGGTTCTGTCGTGTGGTCCTATATGGGCAGCAGACAGGCCAATGCCGCAAATGTTTTCAAGTTACCGGCTTTTTCAGAGTTCAATCTTAATATGGGCTATAATTTTTCCAAGCGTTTCCAGTTAAGTTTGAACGTGAACAATCTATTTGACACCTATGGTGTAATGACCTTTCAACGCCCTGGAAGCCTAGGGCAAGTGTTGGGTGGTAATGCCAGTTTTTCAAAAGCCGAATACGATGCGGCCGTTACCGCAAATACCCCGTATTCTACCGTAGCCATACAGCCTAGGGCTTATTACTTGACCGCAACTTACAAATTTTGAAGATATTTCCAATCAGATATTAAAACAGATACATCCAATGAAAAGATTGAAAAAAATATTGAAATGGACGTCCCTGACCCTATTGATGGTTCTAGTAATCGGATTTTTATACTCTTACTTTATATGGTTGGCCCGACCGGGTAGTGTTTCCTATTTTTCCGACATTGAAGACAGTCATTGGCACACCGTTGACATGGGCAACGAATCCATGTGCAGCGATGGGTCGGAGTATTTCATCTTTGTTCGGAAAGGTAAATCCGATAATGTCATTGTCCATTTTTCAGGGGGAGGTGCCTGCTGGGACGATAATACGTGTACCAGGCCCATCACCCTATACAAGGCCTTGACCGAAGGAGACTCCAAAGATCTTAAGGCCTTTTATTTTCCCATCGAACTCGACTTTCAGTATAAATTTTTGAGCGGCATCTTTAACAACAAGGAACAGGAGAACCCGTTCAAGGATTGGAACATCGTCTATATCCCCTACTGTACGGGCGATTTCCATATCGGGAACACCACCACTGTTTATGAAGCGGATGGTAGTGAAATGGAAGTGCACCATAATGGTAGGAACAATGTTTTGACCGCTTTGGATTGGGTGTATACCAACTTTAAGGCCCCAAAGAAAATATTGGTGTCAGGTGAAAGCGCCGGTGGCTTTGCCTCGGCCTATTGGGCACCCGCGGTGGCAGAACATTACAAAGACCTTCAGAGCATCTATCAATTGTCGGATGGATCGCAGCTCACATCCGACCGATGGCTCACTATCTTGAACTCGGTCTGGAAAAGCGACAGTCGGTCGTTGCTTAAATTTGACATCGGCAATGATGCCTATGCAGATGCGCTGCTCAACCGTTATGATTCGATCAATGAAAGGATCAAGCACTTGAATAGCCATACCTTGTACGATGTTATCTTACCAAGGTTCTATGCATCCCTGAACCATCGCCAGACCAATGATACGGGGTATATTTATGAATGGTCGGAACACATGAAGGCATCAATCCAGCGACTCGATAGTTCGGATATCGATTATCAGTATTTTTTGACCAATTGTAGGTACGATTCGGAAAAAGTGGCTACCCCACATACTTTGCTGGGGTCCGATTCCAGCTTATATCACTGTAGGTCGAACGATTTGAGATACATTGATTGGCTGCGAAAAAATATATTGGATGATGAGCACATATCGGCGGGTAGCGATTTATTGTATGCCAAAAATAAATATTGATGAAGAAATTCTTATATATACCCTATGCTATTTTAATGGTGCCTGCTGTTTTGGTATTTGCACTGATGTTATTCGGCACATTTGCCAATTGGCCCATGTATCTTGGTGGTTATACCGGTCTGTTGCAATCGCATTATTCTGCGCAGATTCTAGTTGTGATTTTCGTTTTTTTGGGTCTGGCATTCCTAGTTTTCAGGAAAAAATCCGCTAAATTGACAAAATATTTGTTCTATGGAACAGGTGTCTTGTTCGTGGCACAGGTTTTTGTCATTGCCACACTCTACCGCACCGCTTTTAAACACCAACTTCCCTTATCGTTCACCCAGGCATTGTCAACCAACTTTGGGGTGCAGGGACCGCATGAGACCTTTTCTTATCTGGAATTGGATGGGAAAAAATATTTATTGGATGTTTATAGGCCTTTCGAAGGTGCAAAAAGGTCCATTCCCGTCATACAGGTACATGGTGGGGGCTATGTGGCTGGATCTCGTACTGATGACCGGCACCATGAATGGTTCACCAAAAAAGGTTTTACAGTTTTTGATGTTGACTATCCATTGGCAACCGATGATATGCACACCTGGGAAACCGCTGCAAATGCCATAGCTACAGCTGTAAGCTACGTGGTCGAGAACGCCCAAAAATTCAATGTGGACACGTCGAAACTTATTCTCTACGGAGGATCTGCAGGTGGCGGTCTAGTCATTCAGGCAGGTTACGGCCTAGTCAATGGTAATATTACACCCTATTCTCAAATAGAGCCTGTGTCGCCAAAAGCCATCATTGCGATTTTCCCCCCTGTCGATTTCACGGTGATGTGGAAGATGGCAGGTCAGGGGGTGTTGGACATGCGCTCCAATGCCATACAGTTTGTCGGGGGTTCCCCTGATGAATTTCCCGAGCGTTATAAAAGGTTGGATATCGTCAATTCCTTGCACAAGGGTCTACCAGAAACACTTATCATCACAGGTTCCCGTGATCATGTTGTACCAATTGAAGGAGCCCGAAAACTGCTCCGAAAGGCAGAACGGCTTCAAGTTCCCATCTCATATCAGGAGGTGCCATTCGGTGAGCATAGTTTTGAAGCAAACGCAAACAGTCTGAGCGGGCAGATAAAATGGCAGGCGATGGAAAAATTCCTAACAAAAAACAAGCTCATGGATTCCCATTGACTCAACCCGACCATGAACGCCTATTAAAAAACCTTTTCTGCTTTCAGACATCTTCCAGTTATCAATACTTGTTATTTAATATAATTTAATAATACAGATGAATATCTACCTTATTTTTAGTATATTAAGTTTTTTTACCAAATAGACAACAAATGTCATGGATTTGATATTGCCTTACATTAATCCCGTAAAGTTTAGAAATGCCCTGATTGCCAATTATGGGTTCTCCAATCAAGAGGCATGGAATTCAAATCTTTTGTCCATGCCGAAGGAGCTGGGGAAAGGCTCCCTACATCTATTCATAAGAAATGATATCCACTTCTTTAGGGGAAAATGGAGTTTTAAGGAAGAAACCCTCTTCTATTCTGATGATCCAGTCGGCAAAAAAGGATTTGTCGATTTTAGGATAGGGGCCAATGGTGAGATACAATCATGTGCCATCGAAAATAGGGAAAAGTTCGAATTCGAGACAACCAAAGTAGATGGTATGAGGATTTTTATCCCAGAAAAATTTTTACCCGCCGCCAAAAACAAGGTCCATTCCCAATTTGAAAAATACTGTCTCGACAGCAACATCATAAAACTACTTGAAAACGTATTCTCCATCGACCATGAAGATACCCGTAACATCATGCTCCTCGAAAGCAAAATACTTGAATTTGTCCATTTTTGGAGTGAGTTCCTATGCAGAAAGGAAATCGACCAGCACTTCGAAGGAGTCAACGACCATCAATTGAATTGTGTAAAAATAGCACTTCATATACTCAATGAAGATTTATCAAAAACAATGACTATTAAGGAATTGAGTCGTAAATCCGGCATCAATGAATGTGATCTTAAGAAATGTTTCCGCACGGTCACAGGCTTACCTGTCAGGAAATTCATTATCAAGAGACGAATGGAAAAGGCCAAACAGATGATTGATAGTACCGACTTGCCCATATATGAAATCTGTCAGGAAATCGGATACTCCAATCGCCACTACTTCGCCTCGCTCTATAAAAAATTCCATGGCATGAACCCTAGCGAAGACAGAGTATGTAAAGGCCTATTTGGTTCCTAGAGGAGCTGTATGATAGTTAGATTTTTATATTTAATGTTCTTGGGCCAAAATGGAAACGCTGGACATAATATACCACCTCCACAGGTTAAAATTGAGCATGACAAAAGAATTATTAAACAACTGAATAACGATATTTAAATTAAACAAAAGATTAGTTTTAAGTGGACCTTTGTATCTATGTTATAATGTAATTTGTTGAATTGTTGCTAAGATGTATAAAATTTTACAGGGTCATTAACAAAGCGAAGGTATTTAACCCGTTTCAGATAATGCGACCATGGGGAATCAAGGTGTTTATGCTATTAAAATCAAGCACTTCTAATATGAATTGATTCGTTGATAATAATTTCAATATCCTCCTTCAAAAAGTTTGAATTCTGTCCTGTCGAGTTCACAGGACATAAGTCATTAAAAAAAGAAACCTTGCCATTCCAAGAATGTTGCAAGGTTTTTTTTATTTTATAATCTGAAGGTTCAATAATACAAGCTATTATATCCATTGGCCTGCAACTGGAGCATGCGAATGGAAGCTGTTGGCACCGGTATCAGTCCTTTGAACAATTGGTCCGCCGAAACATTCAATTTCTTCATGGCCATACTACAGACACTCACCCGAACCTTCCCTTGGTATTTTTCAAAAAAGGTTTCCAACTCGGAGCCTTTGACCAATTCGGACACAATTTTTCCCTTCACCACAATCTCGAAAGCCTCTATTTCCACTCCATTTTCCACCAAGGTATCATAAAGGCCCAAAACACCCCTAAAATGAAAATCATCCGTGACCCCAAAAGCATACTTTGGCGTTTTTTGAAGATCCGCCACAATGGAAGCATCCAATTTTTCCTGGGCAAAGGTTGTAGTGGTAATTCCTATAATTAAACTAAAAACGAGAACGCGGAAGAGATTTTTCATGAGAATAATTTAATAAGGTTGAGTATATACCAAAGATACGTTATTGGCTTTCATTCCGCACCGAAATGCTTTTATAAACGGTAATGGGTTTGCCATAAGTGGTAAATCCATCCAAGATTACATCAAAATCCCCGGTAAGGTCTGAAGTGTAAAACTCAAACTCCAAAGCATCACTTTCCAGTTCAACATGGGGCTTCCAAAACAATAGGCTCCTATAATCGGGAATGTTTTGACTCACGGCATCAGCCATATCATATCGTTGTTGATAATAGTTCTTTTTGGGCCGTGGCTTTTCAATGGGTACATTTATACCATGTTCAGGGGCGTAGGTTTCATAAAAATCACCCTCTATGGTCTTGATCACCATCATGCCCTGATAATCCCTGTCCGCCAATGCAAATTGATCGCGTATCAAACTGATGGTCTTTATCTTTCTTGCATCAAATTCCTTTATGGTTTCATGATGGGGAATAAAAACACCATCGATCAACACTATGGCAGGAAAATCATTGGTCTTTTCATTATAGGTCTGAAGATCTTGTGCTATGCGGATATAGTCGCCATCCTTGCCGTTTCTATATCCTGCAAATTTCAGTAGTTCCACTAACGTTTCCTGCAAAGTGGGGAAACGGGTATACTCATCCAAATCAATGATTTCCGGAATTCCTCCATCAAAAGGATCAATGGGAAGGCCCAGTAAAACGGAATCCGGTTTCGCGGCAAAGAATTGGTTCTCGATTTGATTATAAATACTTCGCTTTTTAATGATTTCGGCATATTCTGGTTTTAAGGTGAATTGACCAAATTCCATGCCTGTCAGATCCAATCTTTCGGCTTGCAACAATTCCACGTTTATGGGTTGCCTCAAGTCCTTGGCCTGAATCACGGTTTGGGGCACTTTGTAATCCTTCCTCAGATATGTATAAAAATTCCCTTCGGGGTCCGTTGTGGCAAACTGCAGCAAAAACTCTTCCCCTGGGACCGATATCACCATTTTTGTATTATTCACTGGCTCTCCAGAAGTTTGGTTGGTTACTTTACCAAACAGGAGTTCGCCACGTTGTTCCGGTAAAAAGAGGCTATCGCCCACTTGTTTATCTATTTGGTTGGCAACGTTCAAATAACCGGTTCCATACTCCATGGCATTCATACTTTGGGCAATGGGAAAAGGTGATTTTTTTTGAATCCTTACCGTGAAATTGCCATAACCCAACGGTCCCTTATAATTTCTCAGGGCCAATTTTACCTTTTCACGGGTATTGAATTGTTCCTTATCAAACCTTATTTGAATGATGGAAGAATCCGAGACCTTTACTATATCTTGAACGGTCGCCATAGATTCCGACTGTTCGCCCATCAAACCTTGCTGATCTACCTGATAGGGGTTAATGATGACGATATCATCCTTAAAAACTTGGGGGAGACCATTGTTCTTCATCCATTGCGTATAGCCGAGCAATTTGTAATGGCCCGATGGGATTTCGGTATTGAGAAAGAAATCACCTTGAGCCAGGCCTTTTTCCAATCGAATTTTCTCTTCATGCACATATTCCCCTTTTTCGTTCACCAAGGCCACATAACCAACATAACTGATGTTACTGGCTTTATTGGTCTGTGCGTTGAAGCAATAGAAGGCATAATGCACATATTCCCCAACAAACACAACTGGACCGGTATGGTGCACAAAGACTTTTTCCTCAGGAAGATTTTTCAGGTTTTGAAGTTCTTCGTTATCCTTGATCACATATTGCCCTTGGGCCATTAGACCCAAGAATCCAAAAACTACAAGTATTGATAGATGTTTTTTCATAAGCGAGTTTTAATCAATCCAGAAATCTGGTTTTATGTTAGACCCCACAATGTTACAATCCCCACAAATGGTGGGCACCACTATATATGGACCCTCACATTCACCAGGAGGATCAGAATTACCTTGATAATACTCCACCAATCCAAGCTTGATTCTTTCAATCAATGACTGAGGACACGGTACAGGATCTTGAGGCGGTGGCCCATCCCTATCAGGGTTTGGTATTACGGGAGCGGTTAAATTGTCACAATTGACGGTTCCGAAATATGGAGGTAAGGGTTCATCAGGAAATAAATCCACAAAATTGAAAAACAAACGTTGGCTTACTTCGCTGCTCACATCAAAATAACCGATGACGGAGGTATTACCATCAATATCCGATACATTACCTTCCAAAGTGCCGGGCTGGATCTGACTGAACAGCGATTCACTTTGTGAAAAAGCAATCAACCTTTCATAAAACTCATAGGATCTGGCTGAAATTCCCATTTGTTTTAATAAAATACTATACCGATGGGAAATTATGGGATTATCCATAGCAATAAACCTGACCAATTTATGTGTTGCCGAAGAACTGGTTAAAATGTTACCATTCAACAAAACCTCTTGGTTGGAAGGATCCGTTTTATAACAAACCTGCTCTTCCCTAGCCCTAGGAACCAAACTTACATCCGGATAAAGGATATCAATAACATTGTCCTGATCGTCATAAACATATTCATTTTCATCCCTGATTATTTCAAATTCGTAAGGCGTCCACATGGGCGCAATGATCTTATAGGTTTCCTCATAATTGTAGCGTAGCAATTTACTGCCATTGGCCGTGAACGATGCATCAACAAAAATACCAACACCTTCCACACCTGTATCACTTACCATTTTTTCCACATATAAATCATCTATAATCGATGCTCCGGGGGTTTCCATTTCTTCGGAAACATATTCTTCGCCATCCACTATGACCACAGATAATTGATATGAATTATTGGCAGTTGCCGCGAATTGTTGTAAAGATTCATAAGTGCCGTCTTCGGTTTCCTCAAACTGATATACGTTTCCGTTACTATCCGAGATTTGAACCTGTGCACCGCTTTCATAATCCGTACCAAGGCCATTCTTCACCAAAATAGGAGTAGTTACATTAAACAGCCTATCTTCTTTCACATTCACCGTGCTATCATTTGCCACCCTTTGCATGCGGCTTAAATAGACCTTTTGGATTTTTTCAACATCCGTGATATTGGCTTCAACAATCAAGGTACCTTCCAAATCACCTGCGGAACTTATTTCAGAAGCTGCATCAAAAGGTTCAACACAGCTCATCATCAAGAACAGGAGACCCCCTACATATATGTACCTGCAACCTATCATTCCTCCCAGAAATCTGGTTTTATATTCGATCCCAACAAAGTACAGTCCCCGCAGATTTTTGGCACAAAAACGTATGGTCCCGGACAGGATGCATTGGGAACCAGACTTTCATCATATGGGGAATAATAGCTCACAATCCCAGCATTTATCCGTTCGAGCAAGCCTTGAGGACAGGGGTCTTGTGTTGGTTCGTTGTACAATTTTGCCGATTGGAAATTGCAATCAAATACAAATGGTGGTAATTCTTCATCTGGGAAAAAGTCCTCGTAATCAAAAAAGAGTCTTTGTTCGGAGACTCCAACAGCCTCTACATATCCAAATACGTTTTCATCCGAACCATCACTTCGATGTACATTAGCATAAATGGCTCCTGGTTGCACTTGGGAGAACGGACTATCCGATTGGGAAAAACTCTTCAATACTTCATAAAAGGAAAAGGCTTCGGGTGATTGCACCTGTTGTTGTACCAATATGCTATATCGATGGGAGATAATAAAGTTGTCCTTACTTATAAAACGCACCATATGTTTGGTAATGCCACCAGATGGATTTCCGGCCATGCTCAACACATCGATGGTATTTGAAGAGATCGTGTTATAACAAGTTTGGTTTTGAATTTCCCTTTCCACAACGGCCAAATCGTAAATAGGTGGAAAAACTGAATTATCATAGTCCGTAAGTACAAAATCGCTCGGCACCCAATACGGTGATATTATTTTGTAGGTTTCGGAATACGTATAACGGTAATATTCAGAATCTCCCAATTTTGGATCACTATCCACATAAATAGCCACTCCTTCTACCCCAGAATTACTAATAGCCCTTTCGGCATAAACATTGGTAACCTCAGAAGTCCCCTGTACGGCAATAGGGTCGGACGCATAATCCGTTCCCCCGCTAGTGGTAATTTCGAGCGTGTAGTCCACTCCCATTTGTAAAGCGAATGGTTCATTGGAAAAATAGAACCCTGATTGCCCCTCCGTAAACAGAAACGTTGTTCCATTACTTCCCAAGACCCTTACCGTTGCCCCTTCTTCCATCACAACCGAATCAACAGGTCTGTTCCCCAACGGGATATATGGGTTGTAAACGGTATCGGTCTCCAGGTCCAAACGGAAATCACTCCTGCTTAAATATACTTTTTGGGTAATCATTTCATTGGTAAATGTTGCCTCTACTACCAAAGAAGTAGACTGACCATCTTCCTTTATGGAATCAATGTCCAACTCATCAATACATGCCAAAGCAAGAAAAGGAATCACAACAAACCATATGTTTTTCATCAATCTCATTCCTCCCAAAAATCCGGTTTTACATTTGATCCCAATAGAGTACAATCACCACAGATCCTTTGCACAAAAACATAAGGCCCTGGACAGGATGCATTGGGAACTAAACTTGCATTATATGCGGAAAAGTAACTTATCAACCCACTATTTATCCCTTCAATAACCGACAAAGGACAAGGATTGCCCTCAGGATCTGAAGCACAATAAGATGTATGCGACTCAGGAGTGGATTGCAGGTTACATTCAAATGGATAGGGTGGCAAGTCTTCGCCTGGAAAAAAGTCCTCATAATTGAAAAAGAGCCGTTGTTCATCCACGCCAACTGCCTCTACATAACCCAAAACATTTTCATCCGATCCATCACTTCGGTGCATATTGGCATAAATGGCACCGGGTTGTACTTGGGAGAAAGGACTATCGGATGTGGAAAAACTCTTCAATACCTCATAAAAGGAAAAGGCATCAGCTGATTGCACCTGTTGCTGTACCAATATACTGTAACGGCTGGAAATCATAAAATTGTCCTTCCCAATAAATCGAACCATGTGCTTTGAGACCTTCCCATTAGGGTTGCCTACCATACTCAATTGTTCAATAGTATTTGAGGAGACCGTATTATAACAAAACTGGTTTTCGGTTTGTCGTGGTACCACTTGCAAATTGTACGTAGGAACGGGCAAGGCACAGGGATCATAATCGGTTAGCACAAATTCGGTTGGGGCCCAAAAAGGCGTTACGATTTCATAGGTTTCTTCATAAGTATATCTCAAAAACTCTGAAGAACCGTTAATAGGTTGGCTATCCACATAAATAGCAATTCCGTCCACCCCAGAATTGCTAGTAGTCCTTTCCGCATAAACATTGGTAACGTCAGAAGTCCCCTGTACTGCAATAGGGTCGGACGCATAATCCGTTCCCCCGCTTGTAGTAATTTCCAAAGTGTAGTCCACACCCATTTGTAAAGCGAATGGTTCATTGGAAAAATAGAACCCTGATTGCCCCTCCGTAAACAGAAACGTTGTTCCGTTACTTCCCAAGACCCTTACCGTTGCCCCTTCTTCCCAATCCACTGAGTCGTAAGGTTGACTACCCAGTGGGATATAGGGATTATATACAGTATCCGTTTCTAAATCGAGGCGATTATCACTGCGACTTAGATACACTTTTTGTGTGATGACCTCATCGGATAAAACGGCTTCTACCACAAGTAGTCCTTTAACATCAGATTCCCCAAAAGTTTCTATGTCAAGCTCATCAATACAAGCTATTAACACAGTCAACAACATGAATCCTAAAATGGTTCTATAAATAATTGTACGCACCTTTATCAGAATTTAAAATTGTAAGTTATGGAGGGAATTGGGATTCCGAAAATAGAACTTTGCAAGGCCTTTACCTCCCCATCTTCGGTAACAAAAAATACTGAATATGGGTTATTGCGGCCCAACACATTGTACACCTGAATGGTTACAAAACTATGGGCCAGTTTATTCTTTTTGTGGTTGCCTTCAATGTTCACTCCAAGATCCAATCGATAGTAATCAGGTATACGATATTTGTTGCGGTCACTAAAAATGACATAGTCTGCATTATTGAATCGGAAGGTTCCCACCGGATATGTTATTGGTCTTCCCGTTTGATAGGCAAAGTTCATGGAGAAGCTGAACCTTCTTGTCAATTTATAATTTGCGATAAGACTCACATCATGGGGTTTATCAAAATTGGAAGGAAAAAATTTCCCATTATTAATTCGTTCCTCAGGATATTCCCCATTAAATTTGTACAATGACCTGGAATAGGTATAACTGAGCCATCCATTGAAATCCCCTTTGTTCTTCTTCAACAGAAATTCCACGCCATAGGCCTTCCCCTCCCCTTGCAAAACTTCTGTCTCCACATTCTCGTTCAACAATAGGTCTGCCCCTGTCTTAAAGTCGAGTACATCATCCATCATTTTGTAATATCCTTCTAGGCTTAGCTCAAACATATTGTCCTGGAAGTTTTTATAAAATCCCAAGGTGGCCTGATATCCTTTTTGGGGCTTAATATTCAGGTCTGATAATTTCCAGGTATCAATCGGAGAAACTGTTGTATTGTTAGAAAGGGTATGGATAAATTGGTATGAGTTGTTGAAACTTGCCTTAACGGAAAAATCCGGGGCCAGCAGATATCTTGCTGAAATCCGTGCTTCTGGTCCACCGTACATCTTGATGAACTCTCCGCTACCATAACTTACCGTATCCTGAACCGTGGCCTCATTCCGCGGAGCCCCTTCTTGATAGGTATTTTGGGTTGCCTTGCCCATGGCAGAATAGAACATATACCTAGCACCCAAACTCAACAATAATTTATCGGTAACCTTGAACTCATCACCAAGGAAAAGTGCTCCCTCCAATGCCTGTTCCTGTTCAATATCCACAGGGGCCACATTGGAATCGTCTTGAGGTTCAATGCTTCCGGGGTTTACTGAATAATATTTGGCAGAAAGGCCATAATCCAAGGCATGATCATCATTTAAACGGGTTCTTAGTTTGTATTTCAGTTCCGATTCGTTGATGGCATAATCCAATTCAAAATCATTATTTCCCTCACTCTCGTAATCGATCCCAAAATTATAATCGCTATTTCCCGCGGTAAGTACCCCGGTTGTGCGATCACTTAACCGATGTGTCCATCTCATCGAGAACAATCGGTTACTGTAGTTGTACAATGAATCGGAAGTGATACTGAAATTATCCTTACTGTAATAGGCGGTCGCCCTTACTTCACTGTTTTCATTAAATCGATGATGGTATTTCACAATACCGTCAAAAAAGGAAGCTTCACTATTGCTCAAGGATTCATCATCCAAGGAGCGCAAGATCCAATCGGCATACGCTCCCCTTCCTCCAACCACCAAGGAGGATGCTTCTTTTTTCAAGGGGATTTCCAAGGCCAAATTTGCGGTAACTGGCCCAAGGGAGCCCTCCCCGGATATTTTTTCCTCATTCCCGTTTTTGGTCTCAATGTCGAATACGGATGAGAGTCGACCCCCGAACTCCACTGGTGCGGCTCCTTTGTAGATGTTTACCTTTTCGGTGGTAAAGGGGTTCAAGGCTTGAAAAATACCGAAGAAATGGGTTGGATTATAAATTACCGCATCATCCAACAGCACAAGATTCTGGTCTGTTTTACCTCCTCTTACATTGAGTCCAGATGCTCCTTCACCTGCCGATGATATCCCAGGCAAGGCCTTGGCCACTTCTAAAATATTGCGCTCTCCCAATACCAATGGAATGTTTTTGGATTCTTCGGATTCGATTTCTTCACTACTGGTAATGGCTTCTTCCACATTGCTAACGGCATCCGCTTCCACCACAACCTCATCCAATTGCTCCAAACTTTCCCCTAAATTGAGGTTTAAGGTACCATTGTTGTACATGATCACCTCTCTTTCAGAATCCTTGATTCCCATGGCACTGGTAGTGACCACATTGTAACCTGCAGGCAGCTCCAAGGTATAATTACCAGTTTCATTGGTTATGGTCACAATTCCTTTTCCTTTTACTCTTATCGCCAAATCAGGAATGGCCTCGCCGGTTCTTGCATTGATTGCCCTGCCCGACAAAGTATAGGTTTCCCTTAAATTTTGTTGATCCGCCCTACCAATGCGAACTAATGGTAATTTGTCAGTGGCCTGTGCCCTAGTTTCCGCATAAAAGGTAGGCGGAGGGGCATTTTGCGCAACAATGCTGTTCGTTTTCGAGGTAACACTGTCCTGTGAACCTAAGAAAGTGGTGGGCAATTCATCATAAATGATACCATTCTGAAGCAGAAAAATGCGCTTTTCCCCTTCCAGAACATAATAATTCAGATTGGTTTTGGAAAAAAGGTCATCCAATACATCTGTAATGGAAGAGCCAGAATAATCTTTACTGACATCTATATCTTCAATCCATTCTTTGAGATAAAAAAACGAATATCCCGATTGTTTCTCCAATTCCGCAAAAAACTCAGAAGGCGTTCGTTCTGCTTTTGTTATTGTGATACTATTTTCCTGGGCAAATGTTAGTGAGGACCAAAAGGTAAGCAATGCAAAACTTATCCCCACTTTTAACAAATGAAAGTGATTGTAGCGAGTCTTCAATGGTTAGCAATGTTTTAGTTGCTTACAATTTAACAAAAAACACTCAGGTTGGTTAAATTAGCGTGTCAATAAGTGTAAAAATCATGGTATTCAAGTATACAAGTTTAATTTTTAACAGCCCTAAACAGGATAATTCAAAAAGAATGGCTTAACATTATTAAAATAATAATCAACCTTACCACCAACCCATGAAAAAAAACAAAACTAAATCCCTAATGGGCTTTTTTGCCCTTTTCTGCTTCGTTGTACAAGCACAAATTGAAAAGGCCCCTGCCCGTACCGAAGGCGATGGCCCTTGGTCTCAACTCATCATTAGAGGGGTCACTGTAATCGATGGCACCCTTTCCCCACCTATTGGCCCAATCGATATTGTTGTAGAAAACAACCGAATTGCTTCTGTGGAAGTAGTAGGATTTCCGGGGATGGACATTAACCCTGATAGACGACCCCAATTGAAGCCAGGCGGCAAAGAACTGAACGCTGAGGGGATGTACCTTTTACCAGGATTTGTGGACACCCATGCGCATATTGGTGGAGGTACCCAAGGCACCCCTGCAGAGTATGTGTTCAAGCTTTGGATGGCCCATGGAATCACGACCATTTGTGATCCAGGTTCCGGAAATGGAATCGATTGGGTATTGGACCAAAAGAAGAAAAGTGAAAAAAATGAAATTACCGCGCCACGTATCAAAGCCTATAACTGGTTTGGAAACAGTTTGAACGGGGAACGCGGCCGTGGCGACATAACTACCCCCGAAGCTGCACGCGAATGGGTACGTGAAAATGCCAAAAAAGGCGCAGATGGCATCAAGTTCGGTGGAGGCCTTCCCGAAGTGATGCAAGCAGCCTTGGAAGAGAACAAAAAATTGGGACTTCGCTCCAAAACCCATCATGCCCAATTGTATGTGGGCAGATGGAACGTTTTGAACAGTGCCAGGGCAGGTTTAACCTCAATGGAGCACTGGTATGGGTTACCTGAGGCCATGTTCGATGACAGAACGGTACAGAACTATTCCTTGGACTACAACTATCAAAATGAGCAGGATCGCTTTGGTGAGGCCGGACAACTATGGGCCCAAGCAGCCAAACCCTATTCCAAAAAATGGAACGAGGTGATGGACGAGCTTATTTCCCTCGATTTTTCGATTTCACCAACCATGGTCATTTATGAGGCCAACCGTGACCTGCAACGTGCCCGAAGAGCAGAATGGCATGAAACTTACACCTTGCCAACGCTTTGGGATTTTTATGCCCCTAGCCGACAGTCACATGGTTCATACTGGCATTTTTGGGGAACCGAGCAGGAGATAGCCTGGAAGGAAAATTACAAACTTTGGATGACCTTTTTGAACGAATACAAAAACCGTGGCGGACGTATAACGGTTGGTACCGATGCAGGGTTCATCTACCAGCTTTATGGTTTTGCCTACCCACGGGAAATGGAATTGTTGCGCGAGGCAGGATTCCATCCATTGGAAGTTATCAAGGCCGCAACCTTGAACGGGGCCGAAGCCTTAGGCATGGACGATCAAATCGGCACCATAAAAGTGGGCAAATTGGCCGATTTTGTAATTCTTGAGGAAAATCCATTAGAGAATTTTAAAGTATTGTATGGCACCGGAGCCATTAAACTACAAGAGGATAATACCGTGGAACGTGTAGGTGGCATAAAATATACCGTTAAGGATGGAATTGTTTACGATGCCAAGAAATTATTGGAAGACGTGAAAAAAATTGTGGATGAGGCAAAAGCCAAAACAAATTACAAGATCCTACAACCTGGAATGAAAGGGTAATTGGAAGTTTAATTGTTTTCAAAAAAATGAATCGGATAAAGCTGCGGCGCATAAATGCGCCGCAGCTTTATTTTAAAACACCTTTCCCAGAGCATTACTTACCTTTTGCCATCCTGTTTTACTGGAACGTAATTTGGAGCTTTCCTGTTCTATATGTACAAATCTGCCCGTAACATTTGTGGCCTCCACATTACACGGGTTTGGCGAACCATTGATAAAACGGCCCTGTGTATTATCAAACGCTGCATACCGAGTCCAATTTACATCCAAATGTGGAATTTTAAAGGTGAGGGAATTGTCCTCTTCCAACAGCGCATTTTTAATCAGTGAGACGTAATCTTTTGCAGGAGTTTTGTTGGTACCGTTGCTTATGATTACATAGGGATCAGTAGCTTCCTTTGAAAACCCATGAAGTTGCACGAACACACTCCCTGGTAATTCATCATACATAATTTCAGTTGTTCTCTGGAAGGTTGAATATATGTTGTGAGGAACATCCGAAACACGATATGGGGCATAATTGGAGCTACACGCCTTGGTGGTACCGGAACAATCAGTAGGTTCCTCCTTATTGCAACGGTGAGCACCGCTGATGAAAAGTGCTTTTGCTACATTCTGTCTAAAAACATAAGCCGCCTGATATCCCGTGTTCTGGTCATGCAGAATGTGAGGTGCGGCCAACACCAAATTCTGTTTTTTGGGAGTTTTACTAAAAACAAAGGTTCCCCAATAATTGGTTCGGATACTGAATTCTTTCAAAATGTAGTATACTTGGCTAGGTGTGGATTCCGTATCAGTAAACTCAACCACTTGATAGTTTACATAGACCGCTTGGGCCACGGCTTCTTCAATATTGTTGTCCAAAATGGCATGGATGATAAGTTCCCATTGATCCAGATCATTATCAGTGGGCACTTTATAATTATTGCCAGAAACACCAGGTACTGCATCCATCAAGGCGCCTAAATAAACCCCCAGGTTGCCGGAATCATACTGCAGTTCGGCAGTCAACAGATCCATGGTAGAAACTTCAAAAGGATCACTCAATTCCGACGCGTTGCCGGCGGCATCGTTGGCCTGAATTTGATAGGTGTACTTGTGACCAGGTTTCAAGTCGTTCAAAAAATAGGAAGCTTTGCCTGAACCTACTAAAAACTGGTTGTCCTGGTACAGCCAATAGTTCTTTACCTTCACATTGTCCGTTGAGGGTTCCCAGGTTAGATCCAAAGAACGTTGGGTGATATTCGATGCCGTTAGTCCTGTAGGTTTAGAGGGTGATTCGGCATCCACTTCTGGTGGTTGGCTTTCGTCATTATTGGAGGAACAGGAAATGGCCGCCATGACCATTATAATTGCATATGCTCTCAGTAGGTTTTTAAGATAGGGATTCGTTTTCATATTCATTCTTTTTTTAGAATTCTTCCATTCAAATTTTCAGTGAAAGTTCCATTTTCAACAGCCATTTTGCCATTGATGATACTATACTTCAATCCCTCGGACAATTTAAAGGCATCCTCGTAATCCGCCTTGTCGCCAAAGGTTTCTGGGTCAAAAATGATGATATCGGCATAGTTGCCCACAACTAAGGAACCACGTTTGTTTATTCGGAATATTTGGGCTGTTTTTGAAGAGCTGCGATTAATGAAATCAGCCAATTTGATAGCCGAGCCCTTCACATAATATTTATATTTTCTGGGAAAAGCACCATATTTTCTAGGATGTCCCGTATTCCCATCGGAACCTGTGACCACCCATTCCTGTTTCATGAAATTTTCCACATCATAGGGATCCATGCTGAAGGAAGCTACCCTTGCATATCCTTCTTTCAGCACCTCAAAAACGGTTTCATTGGGAGCCAATCCCATAGACTCGGAAAGTTCCTTTACTGTTTTGCCCACAAATTCCTTTTTTCCTGTGTTGACAATCAATAATTTATCGGGACCTCCCCTCAATTCAATATTTTGTTGCGTCTCCTCTAAGATCCATGACCTCTGATTGGGATCTTCATACCGGATGAACAAGGAATCCTTGCCCCCGCTTTCCGCCCATCTGGGAACCACGGCTGCTTGCAATCCGGTGGCACTAGCCAAATAGGGATATTGACTTGCGGTTACTTCCAATCCACTCTTAATGGCATTGTCAATAATTTTGATAATGGAATCACTTTGTTTCCAGACCTTTTTCCCCAAACATTTGATGTGTGAAATATGTACGGGCATCCCAGATTCCTTGCCTATTTCCAAAGCTTCCTTTACCGAAGTTGACAATCCAATGGAATAGGTTCCTTCATCCCGTAAATGGGTATCATAAATGCCATGGTACTTGGCCACCACCTTACCCAACTCGATTATTTCCTCCGTTGTGGCATAACTCCCGGGCGCATAAAAAAGCCCTGTGGACATTCCAAATGCCCCAGATTCCATCTCTTGTTGCAGCAATGCTTTCATTCGGGCCATTTCCTCATGGTTGGGTTGTCTGTCCACTTTACCGATTACCTGTTCCCGTATAGTATGACCTACTAAAAAGGCAACATTAGAACCGATCCCATGGTCGGAATACAGCTTTGCATATTTGGAAATTGGATAAGGACTGCTACCATCATTACCAACCACAACGGTTGTAATTCCTTGATACAAAAAGGGTTTATTATGAGATTCTTTTGGATTTTCCAAATCCCTGTCAGCATGGGTATGTGGATCGATGAATCCCGGCGCAACGATAAAGCCTTTGGCATCAATAATTGTCTTGGATGAAAAATCCACCTCATCCTGACTTCCAATAAACGCAATGGAATCGCCCCTTATACCAATGGACACCTGCCGTGGAGCTTGATTGAATCCGTCGTATACCATGCCATTTTGAATCAGGATATCCATTTCCTCAACTTTGGGTTTGCATCCTCCCAAACAAAAAGTAACAATCAATATAATAATCGGAATTTTCATTGTTCTTGAAACAACATTGGGCCAAACATGGGTTATTGCTCTTCCTGGGCTTCGTAGATAATGATGTTATCCAAATCGAAGGACTCCGGGGTGGCACCTGACTGAATTTGGATGACCAGCTGATAGGACCGAATCCCCTTTTGGTAACCACTATCAATTTTCAACCATTGACCTGCACTATTTTCCGTTTCATTACTGAAAATACTGGCTAGTTCCAAAACTCCTTCTTCCTCGTCGGTGGTGATGTTGGCATACGCGTGTAATCCATCCAATTCTTCCCAACTGGTAACCCCAAAAAAAACTTCAAAAGAAACTCCTGAATTTTCTTGTCCTGCTGGCACATGCACCGTGTCAAAGGTGATGCGAATGGCGCCATCGGCATCCTCAGAATGGAAACCTTGTACCCCATCAGGATAGGCCTCATAATCTTCCAGAAGCGAAAACACACCGATTCGTTCTTCGGAAAAACCTAAACTGCTTGTGCTGATATCCGTAATGGCAATGTATTCGGAATCAAAACCGAGTTCATTATCCTTTCCCGTACCCTTGGACAAGTAATCCACAAATGGGGGGTTTTCTCCATTGACTAGGTCAACCGTTTCATCATTGTCCCCATTCCGCACATACACAGCATCTTCCAGACCGATGGGAACCTCTTCAAATGAGGTTCCCCTGATTTTCACTCCTTCAGGTTGAAAAAAAGTAAAGGAAAAATCCATGGCGTTGTAATGGCCAGGAAATTTCAACCGATCGGTAGTATTACCGCCCTGATTGATATTGTTAACGTCATAATTTGGGGACCGACCATCGAACACTCCCGTAGGAGTAGTCACCACGGCCGTAAAGGTGATTTTGTCGTTCAGATCAACATCATCAATGGTCAGCCCAAATTTTGCAAGAATCTCAGGAATGGTAAATGAAATAGTAGCCGGAAAAGAATTGATATCCACCAAGGTTTCCGTTTCCAAATCCCCAAAAACCGCTTTTAGGGTATAATTGGTTGCATTTTCATTGGGATCATAGAGGGTTCCGGTGAACGATTCCGTGTCGAGTTTCAATATATTGAAGCTCAGATCAGGCTCCTCTGTAAAAGCTACATATCCCCCTTGAAAAGTGATATCCTGCAGTGTATTGTATTCATTTGTACAGCCAAGGGCCAATATCAAACCTATTATGATTTTCAAATGCTTCTTCATTGTCATTGCTTTTCAGATCATTTAATGAAACCTTCGGGATTGGTATCCCAAAAGACGCGTTCCGTATTTTTCTTTTGTTTTATGAAAGGGTTTACCTCCACCTCATCTGCAGAATAAGGAAAACTCCTAGGGAAAGTGGGGTTGTTATCATCAATGGGCACTTCTATATTGGAAGGATAACCCGTACGCCTATAAAAGTTGTAGGCCTCAATGGAATTCCCGAATGCTGCCAGATAATATTCGGTAATGATGATGTCCAATCTTTCCTCATCCGATGCTGCATTTGCATAATTGGCCATTACTTCTTCCACATAGGTATCCACACTATCTTCAGTTGCCAAAAAAGGGGATTTTATATTTCCAAAACCCATTACCTTGTGCATCGAAGCCCTTATGGCCTGTTCCAAAAGTTCGGCCGGATCGCCATTGGTCCCGAGGGTCAATGCAGATTCCGCGGATAAAAACTTGACAAAGGATGTAGTGAGCAAAGGAAGGATTCCCGTACCGTTCAAATTGGTACTTTTTGATGCCGTCACAAATTGGTCTTCGTCAAAAGCGCCACCTGCTGGATAAAGCCCATATACAGTTCGTTCCTTATTGTCGCCATAACCTGTTCGGCTCTCCCCATGATCCAGACCCCTATAATATTCTCCCAAATAGCAATACACTACATTGGGTTCATCCATACAGGTGTTGTAGGGAATGATCAACGGGTCGGCAGCCGCTTGGCGATACAAGTAATATCGGATTCGGGGGTCTTTTTGGTTCTTTGAGTCTTTCAACAAGTACATAAAATAGTTTCCCATGTACTGACCAAAATCGCTCACATATCCCCTTTGGAAATAAGGATGCCTGCTTTCGGGTTCCACTACATTGGCATAGGTATATTGAAAATCCTCTTCTTCGGTGTCTATCAAATTTCCCTCTAAAAGTGCATTGATCTCTGCAACCGGATTGGCGATACCAATAGAAGAGCTATTCAAGCGAGTCTGGACCAAAATCCTCAGTTTTAACGACTGTGCAAAGGCAATCCAATTGTCCTTGTCGCTATCGTAAAATAAATCCGTGGAAAATTTGAAAGTGGATGCTTCAATGTCCAAAATGGCTTGGTCTATGTCCTCCAAAACGCTCATGTAAACATCTTCCCCGTCATCCAATCGTGCATTGGGAAATTCGGATGGATTCACCGCCTGGAAATAGGGTATCTTCCCTACATAATCCACCATGGTGATGGTCATATACCCCACCAACAATTTATTGATCGCGTTATGAAGCAACAGCGTTTCGTCCCCTTCGGCCAATTCAGAAATGGTCCTTGAATTGTTCAACGCCTCAAAATACCCTTCCCATTCCTTACTGGAACTACCGTCCAGAACATCCACAGAAACTATGGAAGGATAGGTATCTGTCATGGCCTCGTAGCGCATCACATCATCGGTATTCAAGATCATATTGCCCATGAAATGTTGGAATCGATACTGAATCTCGTTCAACAGATATTCGGGGTCCGCACTCTCGGGGGTCAAATAGTTTGGATTCTCCTGCAAATCGAAGTTGGAAACCTCACACCCAAAAAGCATAAGGGATATGCAAGCTATTTTTCCAATTAGTTTTCCTGTTCTATACATTTCTCATTCTTTTGATAGGGTTAAAATGTTACCGACACACCAAAGGCAATTCTTTTGGTAGATGGCACTGTACTATCACCTTCCCATCCATCACTTTCTGGGTCGTAGTTCACATACTTGGGGAAATTGGGCGCCCTATACCAAAGGTTTCTGCCTGAAAGGGTAATATCCATTTTCTTGAAGGGTAGTTTTTGACCTTTCATTGGTTTTAGGGTATATCCTAGGGAAACTTCCCGCAATCGAAAAATAGAGGTGTCCCACATACCTAGGTCATTGGCGTTGTAGTAATTGGAATATCCTACCCTACTGGCATTCAACTGAATGGTATTCGGAATTTGATCTCCGTTGGCATCGAGCAGGGGTTCACCAGTATCATCATCGGCCAAATATCCGGGTATGACAAAGGTGCCTTCCCTATCCTCGGTTTCCTTGGCGGAGCCCCGTTGTAGCATATTGACCACACTGCTGGAATAAATTTCCCCTCCATGGGTATATTCCATCTGGGCAGAAAGGGTAAAATCCTTGTATCCAAAGGTATTGATGGTCGTAAGCTTCCAATCGGGGTTGGGATCCCCAATTACCTTAGTGTCCAACCCCACATCATCACTGGTGATGACTTCACCTACCCGAGTTGAAGAACCGTTGCCACTGATCAGCAAGTTACCGTTGTCATCACGAAGGGCATAATCGCCCTTGATCACGCCAAAAGGTTGTCCTTCCACGGCATATCGGTCCTCTGTAATGAAGATATCGGCACCCGTGGGAGTGGTCTGCACCACTAGGGATTCATCAGCGGTAAAAATGTTCCTGAGGTTCCATTTAAAATTATGCCCCCTAAAAATATCCACTCCCAAATCCACCTCAACCCCTTCATTGTCAATCCTCCCCAAGTTGATGTATTGATCATCATAACCCGAGGATGGTGCCAACCGGGATTCCACAATTTGGTCTTTGGAAACCCGCATATAGGCTGATGCTTCCAATGTGACCCGATTATGGAAGAGTTTGGCCTCCATCCCTACTTCCACTTCTTTGTGCAACTCAGGTTTTAAATTGAGGTTGGCATAACGGGTACTATACCTATTGGTGACCGGATACACGCCGTCCTCAGCCGCAAACCGTAATGGATCGATGACCAAGGTGCTCCGGGTCCTGTATGGTGGTGGGTAACCTGAAGACGTGGCATAGGCATATCTGAACTTCAAATAGTTGATGGCTTCACCACCAAAATTGAATGCGGAGGTAGGAATAAAGGAGAACGACGCACCGGGATAGAACAAGGTCCGGTTGGCGACTTCCACGGTACTGCCCCAGTCGTTTCTTCCCGAAAAGGTAGCATACAAAAAGTTTTTGTAGGCAAATTGCAACTGCCCGAACGCACCCGCTAGGTTTTCTTCCGAGGTTCCATAATCGGCTTCGGTAGTGGTATAGTTGGTGGGCCTTAAAAATCCATATACGATTTGTCCGTCAGAGTTGGAAGAGTTACCCGCATACCGGGTCAATTGGGAGTTAATACCCAGTTGCGCCTCCAAATTGAGGTTTTTGATGATATCCTGGTTGAAACCGAGCATAAAGGTTTGGTTTACGACCACCTCTTTACTATCCCCAATGTTCAAATAACCATACAGGTAATCCCCATCATACCCGCCTTTATTGGAATAGTCAAAACCAGAATACGTTTCACTATCAAAACCAACCCTGTAGGTTAGATTCAAGGGAGTGGCCAATTGATAATCGGCCGTGAAATTTCCAAAAACCCGTACTTTGTCATCATAATTGCCAGAGTTGTGCAAGATCCAAAGTGGGTTGGTGTCATTCCGATAGTAGACCGATCCACCCGTCAATGGGTTTTGATAGGGCAGTTCGGTCAAATCGATCCATCGGGGCAAATGGTAGACCACACTGAAGATATCCTCATCGTTCACTAGGTTCACTTTTCGGGTGGAATATCCTAAATTGGCCGATAGGTTGAGTTTCTCCATCAGCTGGACCTTACCTCCCACTGAAAGGTTAAAGCGTTTCAGGTCATTATTCGCTATTATGCCTTGCTCATCGGTATACCCTGCGGATAGATTAAATCCTAATTTTTCCCTAGTGGTGGCCAAAGTCAAGGAGTGCGTTGTTCCGATACCCAACCGGAAAATATTCCTGACATTGTTGGGTTTGGCGGCAATTTTTATGGTTTGGTCCGCATACTCCGGAAAGATATCGGCCATCGTTGCATACGGATGTGGCACTTCTCCCAAAGTGGAAAAGGCCGGACCGAAATTGGAAATGATCGTTTGGTTGAACTCGATGCCCTCCGTACCATTGGAATACGTGTTCTGGAATTTGGGCAATTGGGATACGGTATTGGTATAAACCGTGGAGGAATAGGTAACAGTGGTACTGGCATCCCCAGTTTTGGCAGATCCGCTTTTGGTCTGAATCAAAATGACTCCGTTCCTTCCCTCGCTACCATATAGCACAGCGGCGTTGAAACCTTTTAGAATACTAATACTCTCAATATCGTTGGGATCAATGTCCCGCAATAACCCGTTGAAGGGAATATTGTTTACCACGATCAACGGCGCATTGGATCCGGTAAGGGAAACGGTGCCCCTGATCCGGATGGTTGATGAGGAGCCCGTTTGCCCATCGGCGGGAGTTATGGAAACCCCTGCCACTTTACCTTGTAGGGTTCGGGCCAAATCCGCTTCGGGTCTTTTTTCCACTTCTTCGGACTGGACGTTGGCAATGGCATACCCAAGGGCTTTCTTTGATTTTTTGATACCTTGGGCCGTGACCACCACTTCTTGCAAGGACTGGGTACTTTCTTCCAGAATTACCTGTAAAACCGATTGCTGACCAACCATAATCTCTTTGGTCTGGTACCCGATATAGCTAAAAACCAAGGTATCATACCCATCTTGTAGGGTAATGGCAAAGTGGCCATCAAAATCCGTGGTTACACCCACATTTGTTCCTTTGAGCAGTACCGTGGCTCCTGGAAGTGGTCCATTGCTATCCCCTACGGTTCCGGTTATTTGTTTTTGACCATGCGCCATCCCCATCAGGAAGAGCAGCATGGGTAAACATAAGAATCGGGTTTTCAGCATAATCAATTTCGTTTTAGTGTTCTTGGATAAGATTTGAAGTATGGTGGATCTGAATGAACAAAGCCCTTTGCTATTAACCATCTAGGGGTGTTGACGGTTGAGTTTTCTTAGACTTTTTGAGGATATCGGAATCGGGATAACTGGATAGGGTTGAATCACTTTTACCATCCCGAAACAATTCATAAGAATTCGCTTACCGATTATCGGGACAAGTAAAGTTCGGAGTGTAAGATTTGGGATTCTCATAGTGAACTTTATGTTAAAAAACTGAAAATTAAAGGATAAACATCTACCT